>JBBDSB010000160.1:0-49756 GCA_040905205.1 Cyclobacteriaceae bacterium | reverse complement strand
ACAATTTTTTCGAAAACCTTTTCGGCTTCGAATGGGAGCTGACCAAAAGCCCGGCAGGTGCGAATCAGTGGAAACCGAAAGATGGCGCAGGCGCAGGCACGGTGCCGGATCCCCACGACCCGTCTAAAAGCCATGCCCCATTTATGTTGACTACGGATCTCGCATTGCGCATGGACCCCATCTACGAGCCTATTTCAAGACATTTCTTTGAGCATCCGGATGAATTCGCAGATGCATTTGCCAAAGCATGGTTCAAGCTGACCCACCGCGATATGGGGCCGAAAGCCCGCTATCTGGGACCAGAAGTACCCGCCGAAGACCTGATTTGGCAGGATCCTATCCCAGAAGTTACGCATGATTTGATCGATGATCAGGACATTGCTGCACTTAAGGGTAAAATCCTCGATTCCGGTTTGTCTGTATCCCAGCTGGTATCTACAGCTTGGGCTTCGGCCTCCACTTTTCGAGGCTCTGATAAACGCGGTGGTGCCAACGGGGCACGCATCCGCCTTGCACCCCAAAATGGTTGGGAAGTCAACAATCCATCTCAACTGGCTCAGGTTTTGGAGAAGCTTGAGGGCATCCAGGCAGGCTTTAATAGTACTCAATCCAGTGGAAAAAGGGTTTCATTGGCTGACCTGATTGTTTTAGGCGGATGTGCAGGCATTGAAAAGGCCGCAAAAGATGCGGGTCACCAGGTTACAGTACCTTTTACCCCTGGACGCGCCGATGCTTCTCAAGAGCAAACCGATGTGGAATCATTCGATGCCCTGGAACCGTCCGCAGATGGTTTCAGAAATTACTATAGAGACGTTCATAAAGCCAACGCTGAGGAAATGTTAGTGGACAAAGCGCAGTTGCTGACATTGACCACCCCTGAGTTGACAGTCTTACTTGGTGGCATGCGGGTGCTTAACACGAACTTTGACCAGTCTAAGCACGGTGTCTTCACCGGGCGCCCAGAAGTACTCACCAACGATTTCTTCGTCAACCTGCTGGATTTGGGCACAACCTGGAAGGCCGATTCTGATGCAGAATACCTTTTTACGGGTCGTGATCGTAAAACAGGTGAAATCAAGTGGACCGGTACCCGTGTAGATCTGATTTTCGGTTCGAACTCAGAGTTACGGGCCATTGCGGAGGTATATGGATGCAGAGGCAGTGAAGAAAAGTTTGTGAAGGATTTTGTTGCCACTTGGAACAAGGTGATGAATCTTGATCGCTTCGAATTGGTATGAATGATTTTATGAATTGATAAATTGTAAGGGGTGGTCCGAATAACGGACCACCTTTTTTTAGCCACATTGGCTTTCGTTGCACCATGCTCTCCTTATCTTTACTGATTAAAGTTGGTGTTTTTACTGTTTATCTGCTAATCTATTTCCAATATCAACACTTTTGGAAAAGCCTTTTACGATAAGCCACACCCCTAAAATCAACTCTTGAATTGCTTTAGATTTATTTAAAACCAGATACTCAGGCATAATAATTTCAAAAACTTGAAAAAAACCAAAAGGTTTGACCTCGCAGATAATGATGGGCCAAACAAATCCTAAATTGCCCATTAAAGGCCCATTCTTCATTAATTCATCAACATCCAAGAATGAAAGGATTTGAATTTTCAATCCAATCACTCCTGGCCGTTAAAATAAAGCAATTGCATACCACAAAAAAGCCCCAGCAATACGCCCCCCACCAGTTCGGAAACGCGGTGCCTGCCCAATTGCCACCTGGACCAGGCGATCAATGGAACGGCCACCAATAGTAACCAGGCCAAAGGCCGGTTCATGGACAATAAACCAAATGCCACGTAGATCGACATTGCGACGTGAAGGGAGATTTTCAGTCTGAAATTGATCAAAAATGCCAGCATTACCAGTTCAATTATTAATAAACAGCCTAAAAGAACATTGAAAGGCTGATCGGTAAGCAGTAAAAAAACCATCACCAATAAAGATAAAACCGCTATAAATCCATACATCGAGTACCTTTCCCGCCTAATGGAAACATCAAAATTACTGTACACCCCCCTTTTTGTATGGACAAAGTTCCATACCACCAATGGAAGAATCCCAATTAATATCACCCCAAACACGGTTAAAATGGCCTTTTCCAATTGGTGGATGGAAAATAGGGTATACGACAAAAAAGCAGCCAGTAAAAAAACCGGATGTCCAACACGGGAGATAAAGCGGGCCAGTTTTCGGTTCAAAATAATATCCATTTCATATTATAGTGCCATTGTAATCGTTTTC
The DNA here is from genome assembly GCA_040905205.1 of Cyclobacteriaceae bacterium. Taxonomy (GTDB): domain Bacteria; phylum Bacteroidota; class Bacteroidia; order Cytophagales; family Cyclobacteriaceae; genus Cyclobacterium. Next base: position 47,501 of record JBBDSB010000160.1, on the reverse strand, counting down.
CTATCCTCGTAGATGGTGCTTTTTTCTGGATCTGTAAAATATTCCTACACTTATTTAAAGCCCCCAATTTTCCGCACCTCAATCCCGTGAGCAAATATCTTGGGAAGGAGATGGCTCCAGATAGCTCCGGAATTTGGATAATTAAGCATTCATCAGTTCTTCAATTTCTTCTGCTTCAATGGGGATATTTTTCATCAAATCAGTATATCCATTTTCTTCTATAACAATATTGTTTTCCAGCCTGATCCCGATACCTTCCTCTAAAATGTAAATGCCCGGTTCCACTGTAAAAACCATACCGACCTGTACCGGCTCGTACATGGTTCCCACATCATGTACATCCAAACCCAAATGGTGAGAGGTACCGTGCATAAAATATTTTTTATAGGCAGGCTTGTCCGGATCCTGATTTTTGATGTCGTTTTGGTCAAGTAATCCCAAGCTCATCAGTTCAGATTGCATCATCAAGCCCACTTCTTTGTGGTATTGTTGTATAGTAATGCCCGGTCTTAAAATGTTCATGGCCTCCCTTTGCACTCTTAATACCGCATCATATACCTGCCTTTGTCTTTTATTGAACTTTCCATTCACTGGAATGGTCCGGCTCATATCGGCATTGTAGTTCCCATATTCCGCCCCGATGTCAAAAAGCAGCAAGTCACCCTCTTTACATTCTGCTTCATTTTCAATATAATGCAGCACACAGGCATTGGCTCCTGAGGCGATGATAGGGGAATAGGCAAATCCCCGACTTCGGTTCCTGGTAAATTCGTGGATAAATTCTGCCTCAATTTCATATTCCATGACACCAGGGTTCACAAAAGGCAATATCCTTCTAAAACCTTTTTCAGTAATGTCACAAGCCACCTGAATCTGTTGGATTTCTTCTTTTTCTTTTATGGCCCGAACCTTATGCATGATGGGGGCCACCCTGTGGTATTGGTGAAGTGGATACCTATTACGGCATTCCTTGATAAATCTGGCATCTCTGCTTTCCACCTTCACATCTGCCCGTAGGTGTTCGTTGGTATTCAAAAAGGCATGTTTGCTTAATGCCATTAAGGTGTGGAAAATATTTTCAAAATCAGTCGTCCACTGGATATTCTGGATTCCGGAAAGGGTCCCAGCTTCCTCCTTGGTGAGCTTATGCCCCTCCCAAATCGCAATATGCTCATCGGTAGGCTTGATAAAAAGGATTTCATGCATTTTAGGATCCGGAAAATCAGGACACAGGATCAATATAGATTCTTCCTGGTCTATTCCTGAAAGGTAGAATAGGTCATTGTTTTGCCTGAATTTCATGGTGCCATCTGCGTTGGTAGGCATGATGTCATTCGAATGAAAAACAGCAATCGATTTGGAAGGAAGCTTCCCTGCCAATTTATTTCGATTTTCAATGTATAGGGAAGCATCCACTGGTTGGTATCGCATTTTGTATAAGACTAGTTTGCCACAAAGGTAAAAAATAACCGTTCTTAATGAATAATTTTCAGTTTGTTCTTAGTATCAGAAACCATTCTGTCATATTAACCTAATTTCAACAGTTTCGTTTCATTCCTCCTATCTTCCTGAAAAAGGAAAAATTATTTTCTTTCCGGAAAATATACTACTTTATCAACCTTCAGGGTTTCAATCCCGATAATTGCTGTTATTTTTGTGTTTTGAGGTAAAAGATGTCATATCAGGTAAAGGAATTAACAAACGGAATCAGGATCATTCACCAGGAAGTCACACAAACCAGATTGGTACATTGCGGTTTTGTCCTTGATATAGGAAGCAGGGACGAGAATGACCAGCAAGAAGGTCTGGCCCACTTTTGGGAACACATGGCTTTTAAAGGCACCCAAAAAAGAAAAGCATTCCATATCATCAACCGTCTTGATTCTGTTGGGGGCGAGTTAAATGCCTATACCACCAAAGAAAAAATCTGTTTTTATGCCAGCGTTCTAAAAATACATTGGGTCAAAGCAGCAGAGCTGCTCTTCGATATTACTTTCCACAGCATCTTCCCTCCCAAACAAATTGAAAGAGAAAGACAGGTCATTCTGGAAGAAATGGCCATGTACCGGGATTCACCGGATGATTCCCTACAGGATGAGTTTGACACTTTATTATTTCCAGGGCATTCTATGGGTTTTAATATATTGGGAACAGAAAATTCTGTTTCCGGTTTTTCGCAAAATGATTTTCTTGATTTTATCCGCCAGCACCTGGATACTTCAAAAATCGTATTCTCGGTAGTGGGCAATATCAGTTTCCAAAGGGTCTTATTGAAAATGGTCCCCCTATTGGAAAACATTCCCTTGAAAAAAAGCAACAGACAACGAAAAACCATCAATGGATACAAAGCCCAAACGGCTATTCATTACAAAGAAATCACCCAGGCCCATTGTGCCTTGGGAAAGCCGGCACTTTCAATGTATGACCCCAGGAGGTTTAAGCTGTATTTGCTTAACAATGTATTAGGTGGACCCAGTATGAATTCGAGGCTGAATATGGCCCTGAGGGAAAAACATGGATTGGTTTACAGCATAGAGTCCGTTTACCAGGCTTTTACAGATACCGGATTTTTTGGGATATTCTACGGTACCGAGGAAAATACAGCTAACAGGGCCAGGCGGATCGTGATAAGGGAGTTGAAGAGAATAAGAGAAAAAAAACTAGGAACCCTGCAACTACACATGGCCAAAGAACAGACCATTGGACAAATGGCCATGGCCGAGGAGAATTACGCCGGATTGATGTTGGTTTATGGAAAAAACCTATTGGATAAAGGGCGCGTAGAACCATTAGAGCATATATTTGATATGATCCGGTCAGCCACAGCTGAAGAATTGCAGGATTTGGCCCAGGAAATATATGATGAAGATCAGTTGAGTTTTCTTACCTATCTACCCAAATAAATGATGATCAGTGACGCTTTACTGGAATATTGTGAAAACCACAGCAGCAAGGAAGATGCCTTGCTGGAAGAGGTAAAGAGGCAAACCCACTTAAAAGCTTTGATGCCCCGCATGCTTTCAGGGCCTTTGCAGGGGAAATTTTTGGAAATGATGGTTAAAATACATGATCCATCGGTAATTCTGGAAATTGGAACTTTCACCGGATATTCTGCCATTTATATGGCCCGAGGCCTTTCTGAAAAAGGCAAGCTGATCACTTTGGATATCAATGAGGAGTTGGAAAACATGGTGAGGGGGTTTTTTGAAAAAGGGGGGCTGAGTGAAAAAATCGACTACCGGATCGGCAATGCCCTCGAACTTATTCCAACCCTTTCCGAAAAATTGGATATGGTTTTTATTGATGCCGACAAGCGTAATTACATCAATTATTATGATTTGGTCATTGAAAGGTTAAATCCTGGTGGACTGCTCCTCGCTGATAATATCCTGTGGTCCGGAAAAGTATTGGCAGAAAACCGAAAGAAACTGGATAAGGATACGGCATCCATTATGGCATTTAACCAAAAAATACAGCAGGATCCAAGGGTTGAAAATGTAGCCATCCCTATAAGGGACGGTATTATGATGGCCAGAAAGATTTAAACGTTCCAAAATGATCCGTAAAGTTTTTACTAATTTTTGTATATTTTTCTTTTATATCAACCTTGTAAGCGCCCAGGTCCCGGAAGTGCCTTCTGTGATTTATTTCGCCGACATGACTTTAAAGCTCAATGATAGGGCCAGGCGTGACATTCAGGCCGACGTAAATGCACTTTATAGGAGTTCCTCTTATTTTAAAGTGAAAATGGACAGGGTTAACTTATACATGCCCATCATAGAACGCGTATTGAGGGAAGAAGGGGTCCCTGCGGATTTTAAATACCTGGTGATCCAGGAAAGCAGCCTGATTCCGGATGCCGTTTCCTCCTCCAATGCAGTTGGTTTTTGGCAGTTTAAAGAAGCCAGTGCCAGGGAGGTTTTCCTAAGGGTGGACCGGCAGATTGATGAAAGAAAAAGTATAGTCTCTTCTACCAGGGGAGCGGCCCTTTACCTAAAAAAGCACCAAATGTCCTTGGACAATTGGGCCTGTGCCCTGGTTTCCTATCAAATGGGATTGGGGGGTGCCCGAAGTTATTTCAGGGATCAATATAAAGGAAAAAGGAGCATGCATATCGATAAAAACAGTTATTGGTATCTCAAAAAATTCCTTGCACATAAAGTGGCCTTTGAAGGTAAAGTGGGGAGATTGGTCAGCAATAGTGAATACCTGCACGAATACCCCGTGATGGGGCCCACTTCCTTGTCTGCAGTGTCCAAAAAATTAGGTGTAAGTGAAAGTCACTTACAGGAATACAATAAATGGACTAGTAATGGAAAAATCCCCGGTGACCGGCCTTATGTAGTCACCTATATTTTAAAAGGAATAGCCCCTGAAAGACCTGTACTTGTCCTAAACACGCCAGACTCTCCCCATACAGGTTTAAGCTCCCCCGAAGGCCATACGATAGGATTTCCCAAAATATCCGGAAACCTTCAACAAGCCCACCTTCCCAATGAAATCAAAGTAAATGGTATAAAAGGAATTTTAGCCTCCCATGGAAGCAGCCAGGAGGATTTTGCCAGATTGGCGAATATCAGCCAATGGAAGTTAAGGAGAGTCAATGACTTGAAAAAGTCAGATCCTATTCAAGGGGGGCAGTATTATTATACAAAAAGAAAAAAAAGTAAAGCGGTGGTGGAGGAATATGTGGTTCAACCCGGAGAGACCTTATGGGAAATCTCACAGCAATTTGGAATAAGGCTTTCCTCTCTCAAAGCAAAAAACAGGGTTTACAGGGATAAGCAACTTCAAGCCGGCATGGTACTAAAGCTGAGAAAATATTATAAAAAGAATGAACCGATGGCGATGGCCAGGATAGCACCCAAATCACAAAAACAAAATCCTCCGGATGCTATTCCATCATCACGGACAGTAACCCCTGATCCACCTTCAAAATCTTTAACCAAATTCAACCCTACGCAAAAAAAACCTGAAATGGACTCCCCGAATGTGATCATGCATCGGGTACTCCCAGGTGACACCTTATACGCCATTTCCAAAAAATATGAAGTCACCGTGGAAGAAATTAAAATTTGGAATCAAATGGGAGAGGGGAATTTACTTTCCGTTGGACAAAATTTGACAATCAGGAAGTAAATCCTGAAAATGACCTTATATTTGCCGTTCAGCCATAATTAATCATGTACATTAGGACTCTTTTCTTTTTACTGATATTGTTTTCCTTTGAATATGCCCTGGCCCAGGACGACAACCCCCTTTCGAAAGCGGATACCGTCATTATTGGAGGCGACACTTTGGTGATGCTTGGCGATTCTCTGATTTTTACTACAGAAGTAATCCCCATATACTGGGAAAAAGGAGGGAATTTTAATTTCAGTTTGCAGCAAGTGGGACTGAGGAATTGGGCAGCGGGGGGAGCCAGTTCTTTCGCCTTAAACACCGGCCTTCAGTTATTTGCCGATTATAAAAAAGACAACATTATCTGGGATACCAGGTTGACCATCAATTATGGGATAAACAGACAAACAGGTAGGTCTTTTGCCACCAGAAAATCCAATGACAATTTCAATTTCCTCAGTAAATATGGCCGCAAATTGAATGAGAAAATTTATTTGTCCACCCAGATTGATGCAAGAACACAACTGGTGGATGGGTACCGTTATTTCCGTCCATCAGGTGCTGAGATGGAAAGTAGAAGCAGAATTTCTGATTTTTTAAGTCCGGGATATATACAGTCTTCGACCGGACTCAATTATCAGACTGAATTAAAAAATAAGGGTAAATTTTCATCCATTATTTCCCCCTTCACGGGAAGGTTTACCATCGTTTTAGATGATTCCTTAAGTCAGGAAGGGGCATTTGGAGTGCTCCCCGGGGAAAAAGTCAGACCCGAAGCAGGTATTTCTTTGGCCACTTCTGTCGATACACAGGTTATGGAAAATATCCGTTGGAAAGCCGACCTTAACCTTTTTACCAATTATGAACGCCTTGGAAATATGGTGGTTAATTTCAATTCGGTTGTAAGCATGAAAATAAACCGGTACATCAGTACTAGAATAGAAACCATCCTGATTTATGACGAAAATGTATATATCGAACAGGATGATGGCCGTTCGATTAGGGCCATTCAATTGCAAAACCTGATCAACTTTGGAATAGGGGTGGATTTCTAGAAGTCAGTTTCCAAACCAAACCTTTTTTTCAGCTCCTTTAGCGCAGGTGATTTCTTTAAAAGAAATTCCAATTTTTCACTTGAAGTATACAAATTTTTTGATGGGTCTTCCGCTTCCTTTTTAATTTCGAAAGTAACATCCAGTTCCGGGTGCTGAAGCTTTCTTCGGAAAATTCCTGTCAGCTCAGGTTTCATTTTGACAAAGATATCCTCCTGAAGCCCACCTTGCAGAAAAAAAACAATGTTGTTTTCCCTGATTTCAAAAGGCTGTTTGATAACCGCCGTTTCCATGCTTTTATGGTCCTCCTTAAAAACCTGTAAAACCTCATCAAGGGCCAGATTTACTGATTTTTTATCCAGGGGAGGTATTTTTATCTCCATGGAGACTTCCTGGGAAACATCCTTTTTTTTCCCGACCGGAAAATTAGGCATCACTGGTTTGTTTTCCAGCTGTTGCCGCACTTCTCCAATGCTATTGGGGATCGATGGGGTTTTTTTTACCAAAGATTTCTCTTTCCCCACATCATACCCCTTCACCTGGGGTTCCTTCCCCTGTTCCGGTTCAGGTGCTAAACTTTTTTTTTTGAATCCTGACTGGCTAAAGCAGCTAGGTTAATGGCTTGGGGAAGCCTTGCCAATTTCATCAACACCAATTCTACATGCAAGCGTTGGTTTTTGCTGCCCTTGTAATGGATATCGGCCTGGTTGCAGATATTAAGAGCGGACAATAAAAATGAAAGGGAGCTTTTTGCGGACTGCTCGACATATCTTTTTTTGGCATTTTCGGACACTTCCAACAAAACCGCAGTTTCGGGATCCTTACAAACCATTAGTTCCCTAAAATGCTCACTTAGACCATTTAAGAAGTTATGTCCATCAAACCCTTTTTTTAAAATCTCATCAAAAATCAGCAAGGCGGTGGAGATGCTTTCCTCCAGCAAGGCATCCGTAACCTTGAAATAATAATCATAGTCCAATACATGAAGGTTACTGATTGTTTCCTGGTAGGTGACCTTTTTGCCTGCCGAAAAGGTCACAATGAGGTCAAAAATTGAAAGCGCATCCCGTAAAGCACCATCTGCCTTCGTTGCAATTAAACGCAGCGCCTCATCCTCGTAATCTATTGCTTCCTTTTTGGCTATTTCCGAAAGATGGATACTGATATCATTGATCTGTATCCGGTTAAAATCAAAAATCTGACACCTTGAAAGAATGGTAGGTAGGATTTTATGTTTTTCTGTAGTGGCCAATATAAAAATAGCATATTTGGGAGGTTCTTCCAGGGTTTTCAAAAAGGCATTGAAGGCCTGGGTGGATAGCATGTGCACCTCATCTATAATATAAATTTTATAGTTTCCTTTTTGGGGTGCATACCTGACCTGCTCCACCAGGTTCCGGATATCATCCACAGAATTGTTGGATGCCGCATCCAATTCATGCACATTAAATGAACTGTTGGTATTAAAAGCTTTGCAGGAGCTGCATTCATTACAAGCTTCACCATTTTCTTGAAGATTTTCACAGTTGATGGTCTTGGCCAAAATCCGGGCACAAGTAGTTTTCCCCACGCCCCTGGGGCCACAAAACAGAAATGCCTGAGCCAGGTGGTTGTTTTTTATGGCATTTTTCAGGGTAGTGGTGATATGGTTTTGCCCCACCACACTTTTAAAATCAGAAGGTCTATATTTTCTGGCTGAAACAACAAAATTTTCCATCACCGCAATTTATAAAATTATTCGAATTTAATCCCCTGTGCAAAGAATTTCCTCGGATTACCCTCTTCAAATAAAGGTGGACTGGCCATTAAAAATCCAATGAAAGACCTGTCTTAAAAGGTTGAAAATTAAATTGAATCAACCGAATTCAGGACCACAGATCAGGTAATATTGAGAGGGCTTCCCCTTCACCTCATTATGGTTTAAAAACATTCGGATCAATTCTCTTTGTACTTCAAAACCGACACCTACTAACCATTGAATCAGATTCTTTCTTTCCATTGAAATGTCCAAAACCAATTCCCTACTTCCAAAACTATCCATCGCCCTGGTAAGCAAGGATTTTGCCATTTCATCATTTTCTGCCACCATGGGTCCTAATTGCAAATAGCGTGTACCTTTCCTGCAAAAAAGAAATCCCTTTAAGATATCATCGTTAAGCAGTTTAAAGCTTCCTTCGGGAAAATTGTGGAAAAGATATTGGATAAGGGCACTGCGGTCTGCACCGAACACTTTTTTATCCCATTCAAAAATGGCAGGAAGGTCCTTTTCCAATACCCTGTCCACTGAATAGAGCAAATCTGCCCAATGCTCCCCTTCCCTGGTTTTTTTTATCATCCTGAAAAGGGAATATTCCTTTTCAAAGCCCAATTTTTCATAAACATGACGCCCTGCAGGTGTCGCATCAAGTTTGATGGTATTGCAGGCCTTTAACTTTTGGATAATGGCTTTCATAAGGGCTTTGCTGATTCCCCTACCCCGGTAATTTTTATCCACCAACATCATGCCGATCCAGGCGAGTCTGTTTTGGTAGTTATAGGCTGTGACAGTAGCTATGGTTTCCATTCCTGATTTTGCAACCAAACAGGAATCGGGATTCTCCTTTAAAAAGAGTTCCCAATCCTTTTGGGTTTGGTTCCAACCTTCTTCATTTTTAAAAAGCATGGCCTTACCCAAATCCCGTTGTTCAAAAAGGCTGATTTGAAACTCCATTTGATATCTTATTCATTTCTTATTCCAAATATGAGGTTTTTAGGCTTAAATTGAAAATCTATATCTGGTTTGGTATTTTTTTTCTATTTTAGAAATTCATAAACCCAAACCTTAAAAATGATTTTCACCTTAATCAAATTGGAATTTCTAAAAAGAACCAGATCCACTTCGTTTGCCAGAAGTTTGCTTATTGGTATTTTTGTTTTTTTTATAGCGGCCCTGCTATTAGGATACCTTCTGCTATTGGGGCTGGTCCTGAACCATTTGGTGAAAAATATTCTGCGTAAAGAGGACGCCATACTTTTTGTAAACAGTTCCCTTTTGTATTTCTTTTTATTTGAACTGATTTACCGTTATTTTATCCAACAATTGCCAGTGATCAACCTGGAAAACTTTCTTCATCTACCCATCCCCAAATCCAATATCATCCATTTTCTTTTAATAGGTTCCTTTATTTCTCCATTGACCATTATTGCGCTTTTGATATTTGGCCCTTTTGCGCTTACCGAAATCAAAGCTGTTCATGGAATGGGCACAGCAATCACCTGGCTGGGTTCAGTGCTGCTGACCAGTTGGTGCATTCATTGGTTTATTCTTTGGTTCAAGCAGCGGTTTGAAGACAGTATTTGGGGGACTTTATTGGTTTTTACCAGCTTGCTGCTAAGTATGGGGGGCAACTATTTTGGGTATTTTGACCTGGGTTCTTTTTTTGAGCCGGTATTTACCCTTGCTCTCCAAAGTCCCGTGCCCCCCATATTATTGCTGACCTTACTGATTTTAAGCTACTTCCTTTGCTTTGCCTACTATCGCCAAAATGCTTATATTGAGGAGTTGAATGCAGGAAAACATCTCCAGTTTGGCAATCAAAACCTGGGGTTTTTATCCAGATTTGGTTTGGCAGGAGAGATGGCCAACCTTGAATGGAAGTTGATCATCCGCCATAAAAAAAGCCGGTCATATTTAACCTTATGTCTGGTATTCCTCCTTTACGGGCTCGTCTTTTACAATAATCCGGCTTACCAACCTGAAATTGGCTTCAGTCATTATTTTATTTTTGTGGGTACATTTATCACGGGCATCTTTATGTTGCAATATGGCCAGTTGTTTTTAAGTTGGAATTCCCCCACCTTTGACTTTTATATCTCACAAAAAAATGGATTGACTGCCTTGGTAAAAGGAAAATACCTGCTGTTTGTGGGTATTTCCCTGCTATGCTTTATCCTGTCTATTCCCTATATTTATTTTGGTTGGCACATATTATGGATCCATTTGGCCACCTTCCTGTTCAATATGGGCGTAACCATGCATGTGGTGATCTACCTGGCACTCTGGAAACCCAAGCCCATGGACCTAAACAAGGGCTCTATGTTTAACTATGAGGGCATGGGTCTCTCCCAGTTTCTAATGTTCATTCCATTGATTGGAGCCCCCTATGCGGTTTTCCTTCCATTTGCCTATTGGTTTGATGATTATACAGGCTTGGTAGCGCTGGCTGTAGTAGGCTTGTTTGGCATCCTTTCCTTTCCGAAAATAACCGAACTTGTTCAACAAAAGGTTTATATAAAGAAATATGAAATTTCTTCTTCTTTTCGTCAGGAATTATGATAAAAATTGAATCCTTAAAAAAAATATATGGTGACAGTACTGTATTGGACATCCCTGCACTAAACATTCCCAAGTCCCAATGTTTTGGACTGGTGGGTAACAATGGTGCCGGAAAAACCACCCTTTTCAGAATCATATTGGATTTGGTCAGGCCCACAGAAGGAAATGTCCTGATAGATGAAGAAGACGTATCTAAAGGGGAACAATGGAAAACCAAAGTAGGCGCTTTTCTGGATGAAAACATGTTGCTCTCCTACCTGACTCCGGATGAATATTTTTCTTCCCTTAGGAAAATCTACCAAATGTCTGACCAGGACCTCCAACTCCATCTGGAAAAGTTCAGTGAATTTTTTAATGGAGAGGTGCTGGGTAAAAAAAAATATATCCGGGATCTTTCAAAGGGAAATATAAAAAAGGTGGGTATAGCAGCTGCCATGATGGGACAACCTGAGGCTGTACTCCTCGATGAGCCGTTTGAAAATCTTGATCCAAGTTCACAAATAAGGCTTAAAAAACTAATTATCAAAGAAATTAAAGATAACCTGGTCACATTTATGATTTCTAGTCATGACCTTAATCATGTCATTGAAATATGCAAAAGGATTGTGCTCCTGGAAAAAGGGCTTATACTTAAAGACCTGCAGGAAAGAGACAACATGTCCGAGGAATTGAACAACTATTTTAATGTGACATAAATCACACAGGTCTCTTTCTGTTTATTTTAGATTGATAAAGTTTATAAAAAGTCATAATTTCGCCAGCATAACAACAATGCAATGATGTCATCCTCGGGTAATAACAGAAGAAAATTTTTAAAAAAAGCATCTTTGGGCGCGCTGGCCTCCTTACTGGGGGCCGAAATCGTCTATGCCCTCCCCATTGGCTACACGCCTGTGGCTTTACTACAGGACGATGATCCTACCCAAAGATTTGGCAAACACCGGGATATGGTAGTGTTAAACGATCTGCCCTGGAATGTAGAAGCACAGGCCCATATTCTGGACGATAATATTACCCCCGCCGATAAAATGTTTATCCGTAACAATGGCATCATTCCCGAAAATATTGATGCGGAAAAATGGACACTAACTATAAATGGTGAATCCGTAACACAGGAAAAAAAGTTTTCCTTAAATGATTTGAAAACCCAATTTCCCCAACACACCTACCAATTGGTATTGGAATGCGGAGGGAATGGTCGAAGTGAATTTTATCCTCCTGCTGAAGGAAACCAGTGGACTGTTGGAGCGATATCCTGTGCAAAATGGACCGGAATAAGGCTAAAAGATGTTCTGGCAGCCACAGGCATCCAGGACCATGCCACTTATGTTGGTTATTTTGGCGCAGACACTCATCTTAGCAGGGATCCCAACAAAAATCCGATTTCCAGGGGAATCCCCATTTCCAAAGCCATGGAAGACCAAACCTTGCTGGCTTTTCAAATGAATGGAAAAGACATCCCAATAGAACATGGTCACCCCCTTCGCTTAATCGCTTCTGGCTTTCCAGCCTCAGTTTCAGGAAAATGGATCCATACACTTGCGGTAAGGGATAAGATTCATGACGGAGAAAAAATGGCGGCTCCTTCCTATTCGATACCCTGTGAGCCGGTAGAACCGGGTACCATTGTACCCAATGAAGAGATGTGCATCATTGAGAATATGCCCGTCAAATCCTTGATTACCTATCCTAAATCAGGTGCCATGATCAAAGAGAACAGCAGCTTGTCTATCAGAGGTCATGCCTGGACAGGAGAAAAAAATATTTCCAAAGTGGAATATTCCATTGATTTCGGAGCCAGTTGGAAAAGTTGTTCCCTTGAAAAGCAGGCCAACCCTTTTGCCTGGCAACATTTTAAGGCAGCGATCAAATTCCCTCAAAAAGGTTATTATGAAGTGTGGGCAAAAGCTACGGATAACCTGGGCATCAGTCAACCCATGCTTACCCCAGGCTGGAATCCTAAGGGTTACCTGAACAACGCCTGCCATAGAATCGCCATAAAAGTCAACTGATGATGCATCACCTATCCAATCAAATAAAACTAATTATCGGTGCGGGGCTTGTCCTATTGGTTCTCATTGGTTTCTCTCTTTTTATCAACGGGACCGAGGAAAAAACTGAAAATATTGAGACCATGGTCCAGGCGGATGCGCCCCTGGCATTAAGTGAAATTGAAGACCGGATTGAAAAGGGCAAACATGTTGCCACCGGTCTAATTGAGGATGAGGGCATGCACTTGGTGATTGCCCATTGCACAGCCTGCCACTCTGCCAAACTGGTCACCCAAAACAGGGCAGACAGAGCCGGCTGGAAAAAAATGATACGGTGGATGCAGGAAACCCAAAATCTTTGGGACCTGGGAGAAAGTGAGGAGGCCATATTGAATTATTTGGCAGATAATTATGCCCCGGTAAAAACAGGGAGAAGACCTCCTCTTACCGATATAGAATGGTATGAACTTAAAGAATAAATTCAGGGCTTTTCTGCCAAAAAGATTTGAATGTACTCCTCCCCGTTGTCAACAACATGGCTGTTAAACACAATTCGGTCTCCGTTTCTTGAAAAACAATGTGCAAAGGGCGTCTTTTGAGATCTTTCCGTAATACCTACCGCATTTCCTATGCTTCCCTTTTCATCCACCGTATTCAGGAAAATCCGGTTATCGCAGATATAGGTAAATTCCCTGTTTTTAGGATGCCAGCGTACCGTGCTCTGTACATCTGTGGTATGAAAACTGGCCTGTATTCGTTCTCCCCCATGCGGTGAAACCAGGTAAACCTGGACTATACCCCCCTCATCCTTTGCCAGGAAACTGATGTAGGTTCCATCCATGGAAGAACTCAACCAATGCCGGGGTACTGAAGCCGTGCCGGGAAACCTTCTTCCCTCTGAAAAGGTGAGCCTTTTGGTGATTGCCCCTTTGGGAGGCATCGGCATTTGGGTTTCGCTTCCTTGCAATGGTCCAGCCTCCCCGGGAAAATGGATCTGCTCGGGAATATCCACTATAAAAACTTCCGTAATTTCCTTCCCGTCACAGGTAACCACATCACCCATAAATGCCCTGGAGCGTTGGTATCCTCCGTTTTTTAGCGGATACCCTTCTGTGCCCACCCACCAATCACCATAGGCCTTTTTAATCTCATTGGTCCCAGGAGTGGGTTCCGGTACCACGCGAACCACCAAAGCGGAATACCACGCTCCCTGAATATTACCATCTCCCCTATCCACTAATACTTTGGGCCCATTTCGATGGGCAACTCCCACGGTACGAAGATCATATGATTTTCCTGTCTTTTCCTCCAGTGCTACCATTAGGGCATCATTGTAAGTAAAACCTATCCAATCTCCATCGGCACTCCATTGGTGGCGGTGTGTACCGCCCCTTAATGCCCCCGGGGTAAATGGCTTGATGACATCCCTGCTGTCCATAAAAATGGGAACCCCGGGATTCAATTCATCCACAATGACCCCTGTCCTTCTGTACCCGGCATAGGGATAATTATCACTTGCATTTTGAAGACCGTGAATAAAAACCACTTGATTTTTAAATGGATGATAACTGACCGCTCCAACCCCAGGACCCTTTTGGTGGGCGTTTAAAACCTCATAAATCGTGCGTTTTAAGCCTCTTTTAAGATGGACTTTTTCTATTTTCATATTTTCACCAATGCCAGCAGGATGGGGCCGGGTATCATAGACAATCCATTGGTCATCAGGGGAGAAATTTTCATTATGATCCAGTTCATGGTTTTGAGCATCAAAGGTCAGTTGTCTTACTTTCCAAAATTGCTGCGCATGGTCCTTGTATTTAACCATTACCAAGGCAACAATCGAAATCCAGAAGAAAAATATCAAGTTGTTCATTTTTTTTATTTTCTATCAATTTCAAATTTACAATTCCAGGTAAATTGTCAGCACCATAATTGATTTTTTTGCATATTTGGCCTAATGTAATTTCACCCAACCTCAAATTTCACCATGCGGACTCCATTAATTTCATTGTGTTTACTTTTAAATTTTTGCCTTCAGTCTTTTTCACAGGACATAAATTGGAATGCGGTAGCACCTGGGGTATGGAAAGGTACGGTGGGAGTTCCAGAAGACTATAACCTGCTTTCAGCCACAAAGCCTACTGTTAGGGAAGAAGCACTTTTGAAATTGGGTAATCAGGATTTTCCCCTGAACAAAAATGAAATCACAGGTATAATTGATGATGGTAAAACCTATTTAAAATTTCCCTTGACTAGGGAAGAACAGCTTTATGGGTTTGGGTTAAACTTTAAAACAATACACCAAAGAGGGCGGATTTTAAGGCTTCATGTTGACCATTACGGTGGCACAGACAATGGCCGGACCCATGCACCGGTCCCTTTTTATGTTTCAAGTTCAGGGTATGGGATCTTTATTAACTCTGCCAGGTACCTGGATATTTATGCTGGCTCGGCTTCAAGAATTGACAGCAAAAATCCTCCTGAAGCCAGGGACAGGAATACCGATCCTGACTGGACTGCCAGCCCATATTCCGATGGGGTGGAAGTTTTGGTCCCGGCAGCGGGAGCAGAAATATATATATTTGCAGGACCAAGTCCCTTAAAGGCCGTTCAACGGTTCAATCTGTTTAACGGAGGGGGTCCACTGCCACCCCGATGGGGTCTTGGATTCACACAAAGGGTGCACAGGCTATTTGATCAGGAGCAGGTTATCGGGGAAGTTGATGCGTTTGAAGAAAAGGGATTCCCTCTTGATTTTGTAGGATTGGAACCTGGATGGCAAAGTAAGTCTTACCCCAATACTTTTCAATGGGACCCATTCCGTTTTCCCGATCCTCAGGGCTTGGTGCAAGCACTTAAAACAAAAAACGTAAGTCTTAATCTGTGGATCAACCCTTATGTTTCTCCGGATGCTGAATTCTTCAAAGATTTAATACCCTATTACGGTAGCCACACTGTATGGGCAGGGGCTGTACCGGATTTGACCATTCCTGAGGCCCAGGAAATTTATTGGAAATATTTCCGGGAAAAACACATTGACATTGGAATTGGAGGGTATAAGGTGGATGAAATCGATGGATATGACAGGTGGTTATGGCCAGATGTGGCTGTATATCCCTCCGGACTTTCAGCAGAACAGCTGCGACAGACCTACGGGCTTTTGGTTCAAAAACAAAGTGCGGAATTGTTTAAACACAAAAACAGGCGTACATACGGTTTGGCCAGGGCCACCAACGGAGGTGGGGTTTCCTTTCCATATGTGATTTATAATGATTACTATAACCATAGAGATTTTATTACGGCCCTGATCAACAGCGGCTTTTCGGGAGTATTATGGACACCCGAAGCCAGAGCTTCCAAAACGGCTGAGGAATGGTTGAGAAGGTTTCAGACAGTAGTTTTTTCCCCTATGGCCATGATCAATGCCTGGGCAAGCGGCACCAAACCCTGGTCCTATCCAGAAGTGGAAGAGCAGGTCAGGGAAATGGCTTTGCTAAGGATGCGCATGATGCCCTATTGGTATAGCAGTTTTGCCTACTATCATTTTGAGGGAATACCCCCATTCAGGGGAATGGAATTGGAAGAAGGCTTTCTTGACATGAACACACTAAAAAGAAGGGAACAGGAAGAAGACCTGGAAACCAACCCTTATGAAGAAGCCATCAAACAAGAAGTCAAAGACCAGTACATGGCCGGACCCTCTCTTTTGGTTGCTCCTCTTTTTGAAGGTGAAAAATCAAGAAAGGTGATCTTACCAAAAGGAAACTGGTTTGATTTCTATGATGGATCTTATGTAGGTAATGGACAGATAATCGAGGTAACGACAGGATTGGATAAAATCCCCGTTTTCGTGAAAGATGGTGGCATTATCCCTATGATGGAAACCCGCTTACACGCCCCTAAAAATGGAGAAAAAGTCAATTTGGAAATCAGGCACTATGGTAAGAAGTCTGCCCTTTTTAGGCTATATGATGATGATGGGAATACCTTTGATTTTGAGAAAGGGGCTTATTCCTGGAGGGAAATTGAAATCAAGTCCGACCGAAACGGTAATTTTAAGGGCAGCATTTCAAAGGCCCCAAATGGAAAACCTGATAATATCGGTAAAGTAACCTGGAAATTTATGTCGGAAAGTTATTAGCTGGTTGTTTTTATGAGGCATAAAATTCAAGGGCCATCAAAACCTATTTTATCCTAAAATAGTTGTATATTAAAACAGGGTTTTCAAAAATAAAATAACCATGTTTAATTTTCCATCATTTTAAACTCTCAGCAATTATGAAAACGCTACCTTTTGACAAAAAATTTGTTGCTTTTTTTATTTTCTTGATTTTAATTTTGGGTTTGGAATCCTGTTCCCCCAAAATCACGTTTCCCGTATCTACTGTGGTTCCTGCCGCAGAGCCGGAAGCCAGTGTGAAAAAGACAAAGGACGGAGAATTCATCGTTACCCTGGAAGTGAACAATTTGGCCTTGCCTGAACGGCTTTCCCCTCCCAAAAAGCATTACCTGGTGTGGGTGGATACCGAGAACCAGGGGGTCAAAAAATTAGGGGAAATCAGTAATAATACTGGAATTTTCAGAAATAGAGGAAGGGCGGGTTTTGAAAAATCCACCTTATTTAAACCAACAATGATCATGGTTACGGCAGAAAACAATTTGGAAATAGATTATCCGGGAGGCCATGTAGTATTGAAAAGCCGGCCTTTTGAATTAAAATAACCTCCTCAGAACTTAAAATTCCGGAGGAAAAATTGGTCAAGTTCAGGTTTAAAATATCCCTGGCCATTTTTATGGGGATACAGGCATTCACCTAGTTTCCATTCCAGGTGGTTGGCCAATCAGAAACAATTCAGTGGACCCCTTACCATTTTCCATCTAAATTTGGAGTATAGGATAATTGGTTTTTCATAAAAAAATCTTACTCCCTATCCTCCAATTGGTTATATACAACCAATCTTATGGTTTTTTTTAAGGTGGTCGCAAGTAAATCCTCTGTTTTTATTTCATGTTCAAATGTTAAACTCCCCAACATTTCAATATAATTTCCAATTAAAATTCGTACTTTTGCACCTTAATTTAATTTCACATGCAGAGTATCCGTAATATTGCGATTATCGCACACGTAGACCACGGGAAAACCACGCTGGTAGACAAAATCATCCACGTATCAAAAATCTTCAGGGAAAATCAACAATTTGATGATTTGATTCTAGACAGTAATGATTTGGAACGTGAGAGAGGCATTACCATTCTATCCAAGAATGTTTCAGTAAGGTATAAAGACACAAAAATAAATATCATTGACACCCCCGGTCACGCTGACTTTGGAGGCGAAGTGGAAAGGGTATTGAAAATGGCTGATGGGGTTATCTTATTGGTCGATGCCTTTGAGGGGCCTATGCCCCAAACCCGATTTGTATTGGGAAAAGCACTTGAACTGGGCTTAACTCCTATAGTGGTGATCAATAAGGTAGACAAAGAAAACTGTAGACCCGATGAGGTTTATGAGGCCGTTTTCGACCTTATGTTCAACCTTGACGCCACTGAGGAGCAACTTGAATTCCAGACCCTTTATGGATCTGCAAAAAACAACTGGATGGGATCTGATTGGCAAAATCCAACCGATTCCATTCTTCCATTGTTGGATGCTGTTTTGGAACACATTCCTGCCCCAAAAATTGATGAAGGAACAACCCAAATGCAGATCACCTCGCTGGATTATTCTAATTTTGTAGGCCGTATAGCCATAGGAAGAGTCAGAAGAGGAATGATCAGGGAAGGGGCTCAATATGCCCTTTGCAAAGCCGATGGCAGTGCTAAAAGAGTAAAGGTGAAAGAACTTCAGGTTTTTGAAGGATTGGGAAAAGTTAAAGCCATCGAGGTGTCGGCAGGAGATATATGTGCATTAACGGGAATAGAGGGTTTTGATATCGGAGATACCATTGCAGATTTGGAAAACCCTGAGCCACTATCCAGAATTTCTATAGATGAACCAACCATGAACATGTTGTTTACTATCAACAACTCCCCTTTCTTTGGTAAGGAAGGAAAGTTTGTGACTTCAAGGCATCTTAGAGAAAGATTGATAAAAGAAACCGAAAAAAACCTTGCTTTGAGGGTAGAACCCACAGACAACGAAGATAAATTTTTAGTTTATGGTAGGGGTATTCTCCATTTGTCGGTTTTGATAGAAACCATGCGAAGAGAGGGGTACGAACTTCAGGTTGGGCAACCTCAGGTCATCTTCAAAACTATTGACGGGATCAAACATGAGCCCATAGAAACACTGTTTGTAGATGTTCCGGATGTCAGCGCAGGCAAGGTAATCGAATTGGCCACCCAAAGAAAAGGCGAGCTTTTGGTGATGGAGCCAAAAGGAGATTTACAGCATTTGGAATTTAAAATTCCCTCACGGGGATTAATAGGACTTAGAAACAATGTGCTTACTGCCACCCAGGGAGAGGCCATCATGAATCACCGCTTTTCCGCCTATGAGCCATTTAAAGGCACAATACCTGGAAGAATCAATGGTTCCCTGATTTCTATGGAGGGTGGGCAGTGCACTGCTTATGCCATAGACAAGCTTCAGGACAGGGGAACCTTTTTCGTGGATCCGGGAGAAGAATTGTATGCGGGTCAGGTTATCGGTGAACATTCCAGAGACAACGACATCGTGGTCAATGTTCAAAAAGGTAAACAATTGACCAACATGAGAGCTTCAGGTTCAGATACCAATACAAAAATAGCCCCGGCAAAGAAGTTTTCTCTGGAGGAATCCATGGAATATATACAAAAAGATGAATACCTTGAAATCACACCTAAGAAAATCCGGATGAGAAAAATCCATTTGGATGAAAATGAAAGGAATAGAGTAGCAAAAATGCAAAATGCATAAACTAAAAATTGGGATGGCCAATAAAGTCATCCCAATTTTTTTTTCATTCTTTTTAGACTATAGGTATTAATTTCTTAATTTTAGGAGTTATAAACCCAAGGCCTGAATTACGACAGCAAGATTTTTAGCGTGCCAAGTTCAGCATTTTCCAAATGTGGGTAAAAAAATCTTGATTTTATTCTGATTCAATTGATGCATGGTAATTATTAAAATCTTATGAAAAAAATAGCAGTATTTACCTCCGGAGGAGATTCACCGGGCATGAACGCATGTGTGAGGGCCGTGGTGCGCACAGGTCTCTATCATAAAGTGGATGTGTATAGTATTATGTATGGATATGACGGGATGATAAAGGGAGATATAAAAAAAATGCACTCTCACTCAGTCAGCAATATTTTACAAAGAGGGGGTACCATTCTCAAGTCGGCAAGAAGCGAAGCCTTTAGAACCAAAGAGGGTAGAAAGAAAGCCTTTGAAGAACTCCGCAAAAATGAAATAGAAGGAATGGTTGCCATTGGAGGAGATGGTACTTTTACAGGTGCAAAAATTTTCTTCGAAGAATTCGGCATACCAACGGTAGGCTGCCCCGGCACCATTGACAACGATATATTCGGTACCGATTATACCATTGGATTTGATACAGCAGTCAATACTGCCCTAGAAGCCATTGATAAAATCAGAGATACCGCCGCCGCACATGACCGGATTTTTTTTATTGAAGTAATGGGAAGAGACAGTGGTTATATCGCCATAGAATGCGGAATTGGAGGTGGGGCCGAACTGGTAATGGTGCCCGAAACCACTACTACCATCGAAGATGTGGTAAAATCCCTGAAGGGACTAAGAAAAACAAAAACATCCAGCATTGTGGTCGTGGCAGAAGGAGATGAAGAGGGAGGAGCAGCAAAAATCATGGAAAAGGTCAAAAATCAGTTTAAAGGGGAAGAAAAAGAATTCAAAGTAACCACCCTTGGACATATTCAGAGGGGTGGGAGCCCTACAGCTAAGGACAGAATTCTGGGAAGCAGAAGCGGAATGGCCGCTGTAGAGGGATTGCTCAACGGCAAATCCAACTGCATGGCAGGCATCATCAATGATCAAGTGGTATATACGCCATTTGAGGAATGCATCAGTAAAAACAAACCTTTGAACAAAGAGTACCTTAGGTTACAAGAACTTCTTAGTATTTAAGGTGGGCTTTATTCCAATATTCATAACGCTGGGAGGTTTTGTTTTTCTTTTCATAATGGTGGTAAATCATAACCTAAAAGGAAAAAAGGAAGCTTATTTTTCCAACCTTGCCGCACTTGAAGCCTTAATTACCGAAAATAAAGGAAAACTGAAGGAGGAACTCCCACTTTCCCAAGGTTTATCCATGGAGGATCTGGAAGCATATTTTATTAAATTGAATCATCTGGATGAAACCCAATTGTCTCCCGAAGAACTAAACCAGGCAAAACAAAAAATTTCAGAAGGAAAGCGGTTAAAATATCAATACCACCATCTCTTACAGACCAAACCTTATAGTTTTGTTGCCAAATTAATGGGCCATTCCCCCATTTGATCCTTTATGAATTGGATAATTTTATCTTCCTCCCCAGGGTGAAACCACACATAAGATGGGTCCCTTCGAAACCAGGTTAATTGCCTTTTAGCATATCGACGGGAATTTCTTTTCAGAAGCCTAATGGCTTCATCCCTATCGTACCTACCCTCCAAAAATCCGAAAATCTCGGTATATCCCACCGTTTGTAAAGCATTTAACTGGCTATATGGAAATAAACCAGTTGCTTCTTCAAATAAACCTTTGTCAATCATTTCTTCCATTCTGGAATCGATCCTACGATATAACTCCCCCCTTTCTCTAAATAAAGCCAACTTGATGGTTTTGAAAAATCTTTTTTTGGTCTTTTTGATTCTGAATCTACTATAAGGTTTACCCGTACCCAGACAAATTTCCAAAGCCCGGATGAGCCGCTGTGGATTGTTCTTATCCACTGTTTTATAATATTCCGGATCCAAATTCTTCAATTGCTTTTGAAGGGGCTGAATTCCTTTTTCATCATGAAGCACCTTTAATTTCCCCCTGATCATGCTATCCACTTCAGGCATTTCATCCAGTCCTTTTGTCACCGCATCAATATAAAGTCCGGAGCCGCCCGTCATCATAACCAGTTGATGTTTTTTAAACAGTTTTCTTAGCAGGGATAGGGCATCTTTCTCGAATTGGCGAACATCATAAGCCTGGTGAATGGACAGACTATTGATGAAATGATGAGGTACCTGATCCAATTTTATGGGAGAAGGTTTAGCTGTTCCTATATTCATTTCCTGAAAAAATTGTCTACTATCTGAGGAAATAATAGACGTATTAAATTTTTTGGCTAAATTTATGCACAAATCGGTTTTGCCGACAGCGGTTGGGCCTGCGATGATTAAAAGAATTTTGTTTGCGGTGGTCAAGATTCTATGGTTACCAAATTTTTGAAACCGAAATTAATGAAAATCAATGATGAAAAACAAAAAAGTCCTGATAGTAGATGACAATCCCCTTAACCTAAGGGTTTTTGAAAACGTTATTGGTCATAACTATTTTTTTGAAACTGCATCTGATGGACTCGAAGCCATTGAAAAACTAAAAAATACTGCCTTTGACATCGTCCTTATGGACATCCAAATGCCCAAGCTGGATGGAATATCCTGCCTGAAAATAATCAGAGAAGAGGAAATCACCGATATTCCTGTGATTGCCATTTCAGCTTATTCCAATCAAGGGGACAGGGAATATTTTTTATCAACGGGATTTGATGATTTTATTGCCAAACCCGTAAAACCGAAAGATTTACTTGAAACCATTTATTATCACTTATACCAAAAATCCGGTAGAAAAGGGCTTACACAAGATGAGGAGGGATTCGGCGATCTCAATGAAACGGTGATTCAGCAATTACTGAAATATCATAGCTTGGAAAATATCAAATCTGTCTATTTTGATTTTAAGGAAGAGGCGGATATTCTTTCCAAAGAAATCAAAATTCTCGTAGATTTGAAAAAATATGAGGAAATTGGAGAAAAAATCCATATCCTTAAAGGCAATTCGGGAACTTTGGGAATTATTTGTGTTTATAATGCTTCCAATGATTTTGAAAAAGAACTAAAAAATTCCAATTTTTCTGGATTGGATGAAAAATTGGAAAGCCTGGAAGAAAGTTTAAAAGTATTTAACGGTCTAATCAACGACAAAAATCTATTTGAAAAGTATGAGTGAATCGAAAAAAGTATTAGTAGCGGAAGACAGTTCAGTCATCATCAATTTAACAAAAAATGTTTTGTTGTTTGAAAATTTCCATATTACCGCTGTAAAAAACGGCCAACAGGTCCTTAACAAACTTGAGCAGGAGGATTTTGATCTTATCCTAATGGATATCAACATGCCAATCATGGACGGCATTCTCTGCACACAAGCCATACGGAAACTGTCTGACCCCAAAAAAGCCGGAATTCCCATCATTGCCATTACCGGTAATTATAAAAATTATACCCTGGACGATTTCAAAAAAGCGGGATTGAATGATTACATCCAAAAACCATTGGATTATGATTTATTACTCCATACCGTAAAAAAACATATTTTCAGATAGAATGGTCATAAAGTATACAAAAGGTTATTTGGATAAATTAGAGAATATTTTTGCTTCTTCCGAATACCACTTGAGATATGAAAAAGGAAATTTCAAATCCGGCTATTGCATCCTGAGGGATAATAAGATCGTGATCATCAACAAGTATTTTACCCAGGAAGGAAAAATCAATGCATTGGTGGATATTTTAAAAACATTGGATTTTAATCCCCAATCTTTTGACAACCAAAAGCAACAAAACTTCCTCAAAGAACTCAAACAAACAGAACTTAAGCTTTGAAAATTACATTTTTGGGAACCGGCACATCACAAGGCGTTCCAGTGATCGGTTGTACCTGTGAAGTATGCCGATCGCTTGATTATAGAGATAAAAGATTCAGAACTTCCTTACATCTTGAAATAAACCAAACCAGTATCGTATTCGATACCGGACCTGATTTTAGACAACAAATGCTAAGGGAATCAATTTCCCGATTGGATGCCGTTGTATATACTCATGAACACAAAGACCATACCGCCGGGTTGGATGACATCCGGCCTTTTAATTTCAAGCAACAAACGGATATTCCCATATTCGGCACCCCTCAGGTAATCCAGCAGATTAAAACAGAATTTTCTTATATATTTTCACCTAAAAAATACCCCGGAATACCTAGAGTCTTAGTGGAGGAAATTAGCAATCAACCTTTCAAAGTTCTAGGGACCCCCTTCATCCCAATTCAGGTGATGCATCACCAACTCCCTGTTTTCGGATATAGAATAAATGATTTCACCTATATTACCGATGCAAGTTATATAGCCCCATCAGAAATAAAAAAAATAAAAGGCTCCAAAGTAATGGTAATCAATGCCCTACAAATAAAACCACATCTATCCCACTTCACTTTGGAAGAAGCATTAAAACTAATTGCGGAAATCAAACCAGAAAAAGCCTACCTGACGCATATCAGCCACAAACTGGGGAGGTATCAAAAAATACAACAACAACTGCCTCCAAATGTAGAGTTGGCATTTGATGGACTGAAAGTTCAACTTTAGCCATGCACCTCAATTACCATTATTTCAAATTGCTTTGCCCAGCCATGGAAAATATACTTCAAGGTAGGGCATTGGTAAACTGCTTTTCACAAAACAAAGAAGAACTGATCATGGAATTTTTAAATCCAGCATCAAATTCTTTTTTTATCAGGGCCCTTTTACTCCCTTCCAATACCTGCATTAGCTTTCCCGAAAACTTCAAAAGAAGTAAAAAAAACAATATTGACCTCTTTACAGAACTCATCGGAAAAAAGGTGGATTCCGTTCATCTCCTGTCTTTCGAAAGGGCTTTTTATTTGCGCTTTGATTCCGGACAAGCCTTGCTTTTCAAAATGCATGGAAGCAGGAGCAATATTTTATTTTTCCAAAATCCCGGAAAATATCCGGACACTGTATTCAGAAAAGAACTTTCAGATGATCTTAATATTGAAATAAATGATCTTGATAACCCATTGGATTTAAGTGAAAGGAAGTTCCTGGAATTAGAGGGAAATGCTTCAAAATTTCTTCCAACCTTGGGAAAACTTCCCCGTGCCTGGCTGAAAGAAAAAGGCTACCTGAATGCGGACCTGTCTGAAAAGTACAAATTGATAAAATCAGTTTTGGCCCTGGTTGAAAGTCCTCTTTTTTCGGTCATCAAGGATGCGGACAAATATTTTCTTACCCTATTGCCTGTTGATACCCCTTTAGAAACCACCACCGACCCCATCCATGCAGCCAACCTGTATTATCGGCATGCGGTGGTTACAAGTGCATTTGAGGGCTTAAAAACGAAAACCCTTAAGGCCCTTTCCAACCAAAAACAGAAAACGTTGAATTATATTGAAAAAACCAGGGAGAAATTAAATTCAATGGAAAATGAAACGCCTCCAAATCAGGTTGCTGACCTTATTATGGCCAACCTTCACCAGATCCCCAAAGGCGTAGAAAATGTTGTCTTATTCGATTTTTACCGGAATGAGAACAGGGAGATTTATTTAAAGCGGGGAATAACACCCCAAAAACAAGCGGAAATTCTTTATAGAAAAAGTAAAAACAGAAAAATTGAGGTAGAAAAGCTACTGACCAATCTTGCCCAAAAGGAGGGCTTGCTTGGGGAAATTGAATTCCAATATGAAGAAATCCAAAATATAGATGATTTCAAAACCTTGACCAAGACCATCAAATCGGAAAATATTTCTTACGGGAAAAAAGAAAATCTTCCCCAGCCCCCCTTTAAGAAATTTGAATTTGAAGGTTTCGATATTTTGGTAGGAAAATCCGCTAAGGATAATGATGAGCTTTTGAGAAGGTACAGCTGGAAAGATGACCTTTGGTTACATGCCAAAGATGTATCGGGCTCCCATGTTATTATCAAACAGTCATCCGGGCTTGTCTTACCGAAAACCGTATTGGAAAGGGCAGCTGAGCTGGCTGCTTATTATTCAAAAAACAGAAACGAACAATACGCACCTGTCATTTACACCCCTTGTAAATTTGTGCGAAAGGTGAAGGGATCTGCCCCTGGAGCGGTAAAGGTGGACCGGGAAAAAGTCATTATGGTTACCCCGGGAGGCCCTCAAAACCATTAAATCCCTATCCACTTTTAAAAAGATAAGGCCTGGCGGAAAATTCCGGCCTTAATCCTATTTCAGCCTTTTTTTCAAATGGGGATTTAATTATTCCTGTTTTGTATGAAGTTAGCATTTTAAAAAATTATTCCACCACATGTATTTTCAGCATGTTGGTCATACCTTTTTCTTTTAAGGGCATGCTGGCTGTATTAATGATGATATCTCCTTCTACCACATGGTTTTCTGATTTCAATTTTTCCTGGATATCGAAAAAAGTTCCATCGGTGGAAGAGGCCCTTTCATAAAAATAAGCCCTCACCCCCCATACCAAGCTTAATTGGGTCAATAATTTCTTGTTCGTGGTAAACACAAATATCGCTGCCAGGGGGCGGTGAGATGATATTCTAAATGCTGTAAAGCCCGAGGTGGTGATGCCCACAATGGCTTTTGCTCTCACATTCCTGGAAAGTCTGCTTGCCATCAACAAAAGGTTGTTACTCAAAAAACTATCCGTATCTTCAGGGATTTTATAAAGGTTATGGTAAATTTCGGCATTATTTTCAATATGGGCAATAATGCTGCTCATGGCTTTTACGGCTGCAATTGGAAAATTTCCTGAGGCCGTTTCTGCCGAAAGCATAACGGCATCTGCTCCATCCAATACCGCATTGGCCACATCATTGGTTTCGGCCCTGGTCGGCCTTGGATTCACAATCATGCTTTCCATCATTTGAGTGGCTATAATGACGGGTTTGCAGGCGATTTTACATTTTTCGACCATTCTTTTCTGCCAAAGGGGCACAATTTCCATAGGCACCTCAACGCCCAAATCACCTCTGGCCACCATGATCGCATCAGTTGCTTTGATGATGGCATCAATATTTTCCAGGGCTTCCGGTTTCTCAATTTTCGCCACAATTTTACAGTTTTTCCCGGCTTTGTTGATTCTATCTCTCAGGTCCAGGATATCGTCTGCCGTTCGGACAAAGGAAAGAGCAATCCAATCCACCTCATTTTCAAGCCCAAAAGCAAGGTCATCCAAATCCTTTTCAGTAAGGGAAGGGGCACTTATTTTTGTACTCGGAAGGTTTATTCCCTTACGGGATTTCAAAATCCCACCGTGGATTACTGTACAATCCACATTTTTACCGTCAGTTTTAAGCACCACTACTTCCAGGTTACCATCATCTATGAGTATGCGGTCACCCTGATCCACATCATTGGGGAGATTTTGATAAACGGTGCTGATCATGGAGGAATTTCCGATAATACTTTCATTGGTAATGGTAATGGGGTCTCCCTGTCGGATTAATACGCCACCATTTTCTACTTCACCTACCCTTATTTTAGGTCCTTGCAGGTCCTGAAGTATGCCGATGTTGAAATTCAATTCCTTATTGAGTTCTCTAATGGTTTTTATAACTTTGGCATGTCCTTTATGATCCCCATGGGAGAAATTTAACCTAAATATATCCGCACCCACCATCACGAGTTCTGTTAGGATTTCTTTGGTATTGCTTGCAGGACCTACGGTAGCCAATATTTTTGTTTTATTAAAAATTGGTACTCTCATTTTTGCTTTTTATTTAATAAGTTAACAGGTTTTCCTTTGATTTTAATTTGTTCACGTCAATTTTTACAATGTTATGAATCCCTGATATTTTGGAAAGACCGTCAATATACATATTTATATTTATTTCATAAGTATGGTCTTGACACAGTAAAAAGTAATCCATAAATTTGAGTTCAGGGATAAGATATCTGGATTGTCCGGCAACCGGATAAGCCTTATTTCTCAATAACTGAATATAACCGTGTTCTTTTTCCAACAAATATTGAGAAATAATTAAATCCGGTTGATGTACAAATTCCATATGATAATCTCTAGTTTTTTTCAGCTTTAGTCCCAAAGAATCATTGATCAGCCAGGCCATTTTATAGTCCTTTAAAGGAGCTACAAGGCCTAAAAGATCAAATTCATATATAGTTTCAACATCCAGTTTGTTTTTCTTCATTCAGGAAGAATTTAAAAAAACAAAGTTAAAAATTTTATCCCAACTTCTGCCTACCGAAGAAAGTTCTTGATTTAGTTTGCCTTTTTTTTTGACATTAAGGTTTTAAATAATTTTCTTTGCGGAGTGTTTAAACTAAACTGATCACAAAATGTCTGAAATTGCACAAAAAGTAAAAGCCATTATCGTCGATAAGTTAGGCGTCGAAGAGTCGGAAGTAACTCCGGAAGCAAGCTTCACCAATGACCTAGGAGCTGATTCTCTAGATACAGTAGAGCTTATTATGGAATTCGAAAAGGAATTCAACATTTCTATTCCGGATGACCAGGCAGAGCAAATTGGCACCGTTGGTCAGGCTGTTAGCTATTTGGAAGCTAACATTAAATAACCCATACTTAAAATCATTTTATGAATTTAAGAAGAGTTGTAGTAACAGGTCTTGGCGCCCTTACACCAATTGGCAATACCGTCGATGATTTTTGGAACGGTTTGACAAATGGTGTAAGCGGTGCTGCACCTATTACCAGATTCGATGCCTCCAGATTTAAAACTCAATTTGCCTGTGAAGTAAAAAACCTGGAAATAGAGCAATTTTTAGACAGAAAAGAAGCCCGGAAAATAGACCCTTATACCCAATATGCCATGGTGGCCGTTGAGGAGGCCATGAATGACGCAAATATAGATTTGGATAAATTGGACCTTACCAGGGCAGGGGTAATTTGGGGATCAGGTATTGGTGGATTAAAAACCTTCCAGGATGAGGTCACCAATTTTGTAAATGGTGATGGAACCCCCCGGTTCAATCCCTTTTTCATTC
Organism: Cyclobacteriaceae bacterium; assembly: GCA_040905205.1. Classification (GTDB taxonomy): domain Bacteria; phylum Bacteroidota; class Bacteroidia; order Cytophagales; family Cyclobacteriaceae; genus Cyclobacterium. The sequence continues at coordinate 19,063 of JBBDSB010000160.1, read as the reverse complement.
CTAAAATGATTGCAGATATTGCGGCAGGTTTTATATCCATAAAATATGGATTCCAGGGCCCTAATTTTGCCACTGTTTCTGCCTGCGCCTCCGCCACCAATGCGCTGATAGATGCTTTTAATTATATCCGATTGGGAAAAGCCAATATGTTCATTTCAGGAGGATCCGAAGCAGCGGTTACCGAAGCAGGAGTTGGTGGATTCAATGCCTTAAAAGCACTTTCCCAAAGAAATGAGGATCCTACTACCGCATCAAGGCCTTTTGATAAGGACAGGGACGGGTTTGTTTTGGGCGAAGGGGCCGGTGCATTGGTTTTGGAGGAATACGAACATGCTAAAGCCCGTGGTGCTAAGATATATGCTGAACTCATAGGTGGCGGGATGACAGGTGATGCCTATCATATTACAGCCCCACACCCAGAAGGCCGGGGAGCAGCCAATGTAATGAAATTTGCTTTGGAAGATGCGGGTATCCAGCCTGAAGAAGTGGATTACATCAATGTCCATGGCACTTCCACTCCCCTGGGAGATCTAAGTGAAGTAAAAGCCATTCAGCAGGTTTTTGGCCAACATGCCTATGACCTTAATATCAGCAGTACCAAATCCATGACCGGGCATTTGCTGGGGGCAGCGGGAGCGGTAGAAGCCATTGCTTCCATTCTGGCCATGAAAAACAGTTTGATCCCTCCCACCATCAACCATTTTACCGATGATAAGGAATTGGATGGTAGACTCAATCTGACTTTTAATAAACCACAAAAAAGAAAGGTGGACGTGGCCCTGAGTAATACTTTTGGATTTGGTGGACATAATTGCTCTATCATTTTCAGAAAAATTCAAGATTAAATTTGAAATTCCTTCGGTTACTCCGGATTCAAGAGCTCACTTACGATAAGAAAGAAAAAAGGCTTGCTTCTTCTATCCAACTGATAGTAGGTAGCAGGCCTTTAAATTTATCCCTATATAAACTCGCTTTCAGACATGTTTCCGCTGCCAAAGAATTAAAATCAGGTGTCAAAATCAGCAATGAAAGGCTGGAATTCCTGGGAGATGCGGTTTTGGGAACACTGGTAGCTGAATACCTCTTTCAAAAATTCCCCTACCGCGATGAAGGATTCCTGACAGAAACCCGTTCCCGAATCGTAAACCGGGAAGTCCTGAATCTGGTTGGTCAAAAATTGGGGTTGCCAAATATTGTAGAATCGGAGTTAGGCGTTAAAATCCCTTTTTCCTTTAAGTCTTTATACGGAGACACTTTGGAGGCATTGATCGGTGCTGTATATCTGGACCGGGGATTTGGTTTTTGTAAAAAATTTATTTTCCGTAGGATCATTTCACCTTTCTTTGATCTGGACGACATCATCAAAACCACATCCAATTACAAAAGTAAAATCATAGAATGGTCCCAAAAAGACAACAAAGAAATCGATTTCGTGTTAAAATCAGTGAGCGGAAATCAGCGCTTTAAAGAATTTATAGTGGATCTTAATATTGATGGGTCTGTTTTTTCCGAAGGCAAAGGAGCAACGAAAAAGAAAGCAGAACAAGAAGCCGCCAAAATAGCTTGCGAAAAACTCCAATTGATATTTTAATTTTCACTCTGTTTTGGATTTAAATTAAAACCTATGCCCATATTCCATATTGCTGGTGCCACCCTGAATCAAACTCCCTTAAACTGGGAAGGCAACTTTAATAATATGATCCAGGCCATCCATTTGTCCAAAGAAAAAAATATTGAACTGCTATGTTTCCCCGAGCTAAGCATTACCGGTTATGGTAGTGAAGATCTTTTTTTAAGCATATGGTACCCAAAAAAGGCAATGGATTATGTCCTCAAGCTTTTGCCCTTCAGCCAGGGCATCACCATCTGTGTAGGCCTTCCCTGCAGATTAAAAAACAAAATCTACAATTGCATGGCCGTTTTGGAGGACAATCAAATAATAGGGATTGTCCCCAAACAGTTTTTGGCCATCGATGGGGTACACTATGAGTGCCGTTGGTTTACACCCTGGAAATTCGGAGAATGTACTTCCCTTTCCGTAATGGATGTTTCGGTACCTTTTGGGGACATGGTATTTGAGAAAAAAGGCCTCCGCTATGGGTTCGAAATTTGTGAGGATGCCTGGAGAGGAAAAGACAGACCAGGCTACCGGTTAAAGGAGAAAAAAGTCGATCTTATCTTCAACCCGAGCGCAAGCCATTTTGCCATGGGCAAAAGTAAACTAAGGGAAGAACTGGTGAGGAATAGTTCAAAATCCCTTAATGCCACCTATTTTTATGTCAATCTTTTGGGAAATGAAAGCGGGAGAATGATTTTTGACGGAGAAATTCTATTGGCCAGGAAAGGTAAGCTTCTGATCAAAAATTCACTGCTTTCTTTTAAAGATTATCAATTGATCACTTTTCAAATGGGAGAAGATCTTCCTGCCCAAACCATAGAGGTTGCTCATTCAAAAAATCATGAATTTGCCCAGGCCGCCTCTTTGGCTTTATTTGATTACTTACGGAAAAGCAAAAATCAGGGATTTGTTCTTTCACTCAGCGGAGGGGCTGATTCCTCCACCATAGCAGTTTTGGTCGCCGAAATGGTAAGAAGGGGTGTAAAAGAATTGGGAACGCCTGTATTTCTGAAAAAGATCAACCGAAGCGGAGACATTGACCCTAAAAGCACCGTGGAGGATATTGTTGGCCACCTATTTACCACCGCCTACCAAGGAACCAAAAACTCTTCCATATCCACATTGGAAAGTGCCCGGATGCTGGCCAACAGTATTGGCGCCAGGTTTCACCACTGGACCATCGATGAGGAAGTAAATTCTTATACCTGCAAGGTGGAAGCCGCATTGGGGAGAAAGCTGAATTGGGAACAGGATGATATCGCACTCCAAAATATTCAGGCAAGGGCCAGGTCACCCATCATATGGATGCTGGCCAATATTCAACATGCCCTTTTGCTAAGTACATCTAACCGGAGTGAGGGGGATGTCGGTTACACCACCATGGATGGAGACACCAGCGGCAGTATCTCCCCTATTGCAGCCGTCGATAAAAATTTTATTTTACAATGGCTGAGTTGGGCTGAAAAAAAATTGGGCTATTGGGGTTTAGAAAAGGTAAACGCCCTTCAACCAAGTGCAGAACTCAGACCACTTGCGAACCACCAAACCGACGAAGCGGACCTTATGCCCTATCCAGTGATTGTGGAGATTGAGCGATTGGCCATACGGGATAAAAGGTCTCCCGTTGACACTTATCTCATCCTCAAAGAAGAGCTTGGATTGGATCAGACACTTTTAAAGACTTATATCACCAAATTTTTTAAATTATGGTCCAGAAATCAATGGAAAAGAGAAAGACTTGCCCCTTCCTTCCATTTGGATGAATTTAATGTCGATCCTAAAACATGGTACCGATTTCCCATACTCTCCGGGGCCTATGAAGAAGAATTAAAAGATTTAGAAGATTTAGAAAATTTAGAAGAATAATCTGTTATTTTTACAAAAACAATCCTAAAATGATGAATTCAGTATTGTATTATATAGTATGGAGCCCCAATCCGGCTGTTTTCTCCGGGTTTGACAGACTTAGATGGTACAGCCTTTTCTTTGCTTTGGGGTTTATTATTTCACAACAAATCATGATCCATTTTTTCAAGAAAGAAGGGCATGATGAAAACCTGGTCGACAAGCTTACCATATACATGGTTCTGGCTACCATAATCGGTGCAAGGTTGGGGCACGTGCTGTTTTATGAACCTGCCAGATACCTGAACAACCCTATAGATATCCTGAAAGTTTGGGAAGGCGGTTTGGCAAGTCATGGTGCAGCCATAGCCATACTGATAGCCTTATGGATGTATGTAAGGAAAACACCAGGTCAGTCCTACTTATGGGTAGTGGACAGGATTGTAATCGTTGTAGCCCTTACCGGGGCCCTGATCAGATTTGGAAACCTGATGAACTCCGAAATTGGTGGAAAACCAACGAATGACGACAATGGAATTGTCTATGCCAGGGATACTGAAGAAATCCTCGGAACCTTAAATCTTCCTATTGAAGGCATCCGGGCCTATAAACCCACGGATAGAAATGATGAATTGGCAGGAACCGGCCGGGTACCGGTAAATTTTAATATTCAGATTTCAAAAGGAAATTTTGAACTCGAGGAATTGGAAACGGCCCTGGAAAGAGATGTGAAATATGCCCTGACCAGATTTGGAAGTTCCCTAAAATATTTAGATGAAGATCCTGATGCACCCCTGAATTATGAAGTGATTGAAAATGGGGACCATTACCTGGCCGTAATCAAAACATTTGGCATCGCCAAACATCCTACTCAGATATATGAATCAGTCACCTATTTCCTGATTTTCCTTTTCTTGTTTTTGGGATGGCGGAAATACAAATCCCGTATTCCTGAAGGTCTTTATTTAGGTTTATTTTTAATTTCTGTTTTTGGAATGCGCTTTGTGTGGGAGTACTATAAAGAAAACCAGGTGGCGTTCGAGGAGGACCTTGCCTTAAATATGGGTCAGGTTTTGAGTATCCCTTTGGTCCTGATAGGCGTGGGATTGGTAATCTATTCCATAAAAACCAAAAATTCCCAAAATTAATATTAATGATGGTTCAGGGCACTGGATCATGCCCTTGTCCTCCCCAGGGGTGGCATCTTCCTATCCTTTTGATCCCCAACCACCCCCCTTTCAACACCCCATGTTTAAGGATGGCTTCTTTCATATACGCACTACAAGTAGGGAAATACCTGCAGGACCTGGGGAACAGGGGAGAAATTAGGTACTGGTAAAACAATATTGGAAATATTGCTATTTTCTTGACGATGTTTTTCAATTTTATCGTATTTATATAATAAAATAGATATTACAACATTAAAGTTCTGAACCAGCTAACAAAACCATTATTAATTTGAACTTCACCAACCTGCCGATTAAAATAATAGCCCTTTTATTTTTGGGGATATTGATTATACCTTCCATTTCAGGCCAGGCTCAAAACACCCCATCTCAAGAAAATGCTTCAACAATGGAGGTGCCTGATACGGTAAGGATAAACAATATTTTTGTAGTGGGCAACGAAAAAACCCGAAAAAAGATTATCCTTAGGGAAATGGACATCGAAGTTGGAAAAACTTATGGCTGGCAGGATTTTGTGGACCTATTATTGGCTGATCAAAAAAAAATTTACAACCTCCAATTATTCACCACCGTTGAATTGACTCCGCTTTTTGAAGGGGGTGATCAGGTGGAAATACTGATTTCTCTCAAAGAAAGGTGGTATATACTGCCCAGTCTTATTTTTAACCTGGCAGACCGGAACTTTTCAGAATGGTGGATCAACCAGGGAAGGAATTTTTCCCGGGTCAATTATGGGATCAAACTGGACCATAATAATGTGGGAGGAAGAAATGAAAAATTAAGAGTCATCGGTCAAATGGGATTCACCAAAGCCTTTGACCTCAATTATAGTATTCCCTATATTGATAAAAATCAGGTCCATGGACTCTCCGCAAAATTTAATTACTTCACCAATAAAACAATTGCCATTAAATCTGAAGATAACAGGCAGGTATTCTATAGAAATGAATCTGAAGACGTGCTTCGGAGGTCTATCAATGCCCTTTTGACTTATACCTTCAGAGGAAGCTTTTATAATTTCCATTACCTTACCCTGGGTTTTCACAACACCCGGATTCATAAGGATGCTTTGGATCAGAACCCCAATTATTTTTTACATGGCCAACAAAAGCTGAAATATTTTCATGCCACCTATCGATACCGTCATGATAATCGGGATAACATTGCCTATTCCACCCAGGGAACCTTGTTAGACCTGAGCCTTACAAAATTCGGTTTGTTTTCGGATGATAACCTGAATGAAATGGAAATCTCCGCAATAGCCAGCAAATACACCCGCTTCGGTAGCCAATTCCATTTTGCCACTGGAATTTCCGGTGCTGCCTTCCTAAGTAAACGCCAACCTTATACTTTGGTAAGAGGTATAGGTTATAATCCGGATTTTATCCGTGGCTATGAAGTGAATGTCATCGAAGGTCAGCAGACTATTGTTCACAAAAACAGTTTACGATACCAATTGCTCAACCTTTCTTTTGACATTTCGGACTATATGCCGATAGAAGAATTCGCAATTGTCCCCCTAAAAGTCTATCTCAGTGCTAATTTTGATCATGGATACGTAAGGGATACCAACAGAATACCCGAAAATGCATTCCTCACAAACAGGTACCTGGCAGGTTATGGACTTGGACTGGATCTGGTATCCATCTACGATTCTACTTTCAGATTCGAATATTCTTTAAATAATTCTGGAATTGGAAATTTCTTTATTAACGTCAGAGCTCCTTTATAATCCATAATAATACTTTTAAATTACATTTATTTGCCTTATTTTTAATAGATAAAAAATTTTTCCACTTCGCTTTTTATCATGGAAAAATGGCTTTTTATGATTTCGATATATATCGGGTTTCCTTCGTCAGCAACTTGGGGACAAAACGGTATGGAGCACCTTCCGAAAGGAGCCAGAAGCATGGGGGTGGGCAATACCCATGTAACCTTGGCAGATCCATGGTCTGTATTTAATAACATAGGGTCTTTGGGGCTTCAGGATATGGGAAGTCAGGTTTTTGTTGGCTATGATCACCGCTTAGGTCTGAATGAACTCACCACATTAGCGGCTGGATTTATCGCTCCTGCAGGTAAATTTGGCATGATGGGAATTGGAATATCTTCCTATGGAGGAGAACTTTTCAATCAACAGCAAATCGGAATAGGGATTTCCAACCAGCTTGGGCTGGCAAGTTTGGGACTCAAAGTGAGTTATTTCCAAACCAATATTGAAGGTTTCGGAAGAAAAGCGAGTCCCATTGTAGAAATCGGAGGGGCAGCAGAACTGATACCACAATTGTTTTTTGGTGCCCATATTTACAATATCACCAGGTCCAAACTCAGCCGAATAACCAACGAACCTCTTCCCACAGTCGTCAAAGCCGGGATTTCATACCGGCCCTCCGAAGCCCTTATGCTGAATGTGGAAACAGAAAAAGAAATCATGTTACCGACCCAATTCAAAGCTGGGATAGAGTACAATATCCAGGATAAATTGTGGGCCAGAACAGGTATCAATACCCAACCCAACCATTTGTTTTTCGGTATTGGTTTTAAACCCAAAAGGTTTCACTTGGACTATGCCATGAGTCGAAATTTCCTTTTGGGATATACCCATCATTTTTCCTTAAACTACATTTTTAATGAAGATTGAAATCCTTACCCATTATATTAGGTTTATTTTTCGTGCACCCTGTAATATTACAGGCCCAAAATTTTTTCCAGAAAGAAATAGACCTGGAAGCCTTTGTAGAAGAATTATTTCCGATGCAGGATTCGGACATAGATTACGATGACCTTTATGAAAGTCTTTTACAAGTTCACCTGAACCCTATAAATCTTCAAAAGGCCACCGCAGAGGAATTACACTCACTTTATTCGCTTAGTCCCATACAAATCCAGGCTTTTATAGCTTATAAAAATGAGCATGGCCCCTTCCTCTCACTCCACGAACTTCAGGCAATCCCCAATTGGGACCTGGAAACCATTCATAAGGTTTTGCCTTTTGTGACCCTTTCCATTCCTTCTCAAACCCAAAATGCTTCTGTGCTTAAAAGATTGATGAAAGGAGAAAACGGATATTTACTATTTCGGCACAGAAGGTTTTGGGAACTCCGAAAAGGATATTCCCCTCCAGATACTTTAAAGGGAGGAAAGCCTAGCAGCCGGTATTTGGGGGATCCCAATGATTTGTACACCAGGTTCAGAATTTTTCAAGCGGGTGATTTCAGTTTTGGCATTACCGCAGATAAGGATGCAGGTGAACCCTTTACCTGGCGGCACGATACGAGAAGATATGGATTCAATTTTTTATCCTACCATTACACCATTTATAATAGGAAACGGCTCAAAACCCTGACTTTGGGAGATTATCAATTGCAATCCGGTCAAGGGCTGGTTTTTGGTTCCGGCTTTTCTGTCGGCAAAGGTGCCGAAACCATCAGCACTATAAGAAGAAGTACTTTAGGGGTCAGACCCTATACTTCTGTACTGGAATCTGGCTTTTTCAGGGGAATGGCGGCCACCTACAAAGTCAGAAAATGGGAAATTACGGCCATGTATTCCAATGCGCCAAGAGATGCCAATGTGCAGGTGGAAGCAGACAGCCTGGACCAAGCAGATGAATACCTTTCATCTCTTCTGCTTTCAGGTCTCCACCGGACCCCACATGAAATTAGCAACAAAGCCCGAGCGAGAGAAATAAATATGGGCGGTTCTCTTCATTATCAAAGTTTGGACAATAAATTCCAACTGGGAACAAACCACTTATTCACCCAATTCAGCCAACCCTTGATTCCAAGGGACAGAATTTACAACCGCTTTGAATTCCGGGGTAAGGAAAACCACCTCCACAGTTTGTACTTTTCTTACAACCGCGCCAATCATTTTATATTTGGTGAATCTGCCCTTTCTGGAAGCGGAGGTATGGGCTTGGTCTTAGGGACCATGAGCAGTTTAAATCCAAAATTGGATTTTTCAGCTGTTTGGAGAAAATTTGACCGGAATTTTCATTCCTTCTATGGAAATGCTTTTTCGGAAGGATCCCGACCCATTAATGAAGAAGGGTTTTACTTTGGCATCCACTATAGACCCAATCAGAAAATTAACTGGAGTGCCTATTTTGATCATTTTAAGTTTCCTTGGATGCGTTTTAGGATTCACGCACCCTCTTCCGGAAGGGAATGGCTGACCAAACTCAGTTATAAACCTGACAAAAAAGTATCTCTTTTTTTCCAATGGAGAGAAGAAATCAAAAGCAGAAACCTGATATCATCCGATCAAAACCTACCTTTTTACCAGTTGGCCGACGGCAAGCGAAAAAATTATGTCATCAACCTGGATTATATTCCGGCTCAATGGTGGCAGGTAAAATCAAGAGTACAGTTCAGTACTTTTAACTTTAATGGCCAACGAACCAAAGGTTTTGCCATTGCACAGGACCTTCATGGCGTTTATGGACCATTTAGATTTGGGGGGAGAATGGCCCTGTTTGATACCGATGATTTTGAAAACCGACAATATATTTACGAAAAAAATGTACTCTGGGCATTCTCTGTTCCCAATTATTATGGACAAGGGGTCCGATATTACCTATTGACACAATGGAAAGTAAATAAAAACCTGAGCTTATGGTTAAGGTGGGCAAAGACAATCTATACCGACCGGGAAACCATCAGCTCAGGTTTACAGGAAATTGATGGTAATAAAATCACGGAAACCACTTTTCAGCTCAGGTACCTAATAAAATAAAACGGGAATTGCGCCAATTATTAAAGATCAATCATTTTCACCTAATTCGTTGGCTAAAAGATCAAGACAGGTTTTGTTTTTTCAATAAATCCCGGATTTCTTCCAACAGTACCTCTGTCTTGTTTACTGTAGGAGGAGGAGGGGTTGGTGCAGCTTCTTCTTTCTTTTTCAGGTTATTGATCAATTTAACCATCATAAATACCGCCAGGGCCACAATGGTAAAATCCACCACAAACTGAATAAAATTACCGTAATTGATGGACACCGCACTGATTTCTTCCCCCACGGGATCCACATATGCCTTCTTTAACACAATCATTAAATCACTGAAATCAACCCCACCTATCATTAGGCCTATAGGAGGCAAAATGATATCATTCACCAGAGAGGAAACCACTTTTCCAAAAGCGGTACCTAGGATTACGGCAACAGCCAGGTCTACAACATTTCCCCTGACTGCAAAATCTTTAAATTCCTTAATCAATCCCATCCTTTTTTTGTTTAATTATTAAAATAGTCACCAGTTTATTTTATATACAATATATTGCTGTTCAATTTAACACAAAAATATTCTGAATAATGAAATGGCGGAAATTAGAATTAAAAAATTAATCATAAAATGACAGATTCAAACCGAAGCAGAGAACCTATTGCTGAAATAAAACCAAAACAACTGTTAAACCACGGCCATGTCCGGGTAGATAATTATTATTGGATGAACGATCGTGAAAACCCAGAAGTCATTGCCTACCTGGAGGAAGAAAACCAATACCTTAAGGAAAAGCTTGAATCCACTGAACCGCTTCAGGAAAAACTTTTTGAAGAAATGAAAGGAAGGATCAAGAAGGATGATGCCAGTGTGCCTTATTTTAAAAATGGTTATTTTTATTATAGCAAGTTTGAAAATCAAAAAGAATACCCCATTTATTGTCGAAAAAAGGGAAAGCTATCATCAGAGGAAACCGTTGTTTTGGATGTAAATCGTTTAGCCGAAGGCCAGGATTACATGCAGGTCAATGCATTGGGAATTTCCGAAGACAATGAGGTGCTGGGATACTCCGAAGACAATCAGGGCAGAAGGATTTACAACATTAAGTTTAAAAACCTGATTACAGAAAAGCCCCTATCTGATCAATTGACAGCCGTTACGGGCAACTTTGTCTGGGCCAATGACAATCAAACCCTGTATTATACCCAACAGGATCCCAATACATTGAGACCTTTTAAGGTATACCAACACGTAATTGGGACAAACCAAGAAGAGGACCGCTTAGTATACGAAGAAAAGGATGAAACTTTCATCGTTCAGGTAAAAAAGTCAAAATCAAAATCTTTTCTGTTTATTGAAAGTCAAAGCACCGTTTCCACGGAGTACAGAATGCTCCAAGCCGATCAACCCAAAGAGGAATGGATGCTTATCCAACCCAGAATGAAGGACCTGGAGTATGAAGTAGAACATTATGAAGACAAATTCATCATTCGCACCAATCATAAAAAGGCCACAAATTTCAAGTTGGTCCAAACCCCTATCGCTAAGCCATCCCTTGATAATTGGGAGGATTTAATTCCGCATCGGGATAATGTTCTTATTGAGGAATTTGAGATTTTCAAGCATCATATGGTCATCTGTGACCGATTTAATGGACTGAACCGATTGGAAATTCGTTCTTGGGATGGCGAAAAGAATCATGTCATCAGAATGGATGATCCAGCATATAACGTTTGGATCGGAAACAATCCTGAATTTTACACCGAAATCCTTCGATTTGGCTACACCTCCCTTACGACACCTAGCACGATCTATGATTATCACATGGATTTGAAGGAAAAATCCCTGATGAAACAACAGGAAGTGGTGGGAGGTCATGAAATTTCCCAATACCATTCCGAAAGAATTTGGGTTAAGGGAAGTGATGATACGGAAATCCCAATTTCTATGGTCTATAAGAAAGAACTGTTTAATCATGATGGTACCAATCCCTTATTGCTTTATGCCTATGGCTCTTATGGATTTAGTACTGATCCTTATTTCAGTTCCCATAGATTAAGCCTTCTTGACCGGGGTTTTGTCTTTGCCCTGGCTCATGTCAGAGGTGGACAGGAAATGGGTAGAAATTGGTATGAGGATGGCAAAATGCTGAAAAAGAAAAATACATTTACCGATTTTATTGATTGTGGCAAATACCTGATCGAAAAAATGTACTGTCATAAGGAAAAATTGTTTGCCATGGGAGGAAGCGCCGGAGGACTTCTGGTGGGTGCAGTGGTAAACATCAGTCCTGCTCTTTTCAAAGGAGTGATTGCCTCTGTACCATTTGTGGATGTGGTAACCACCATGTTGGATGAAAGTATCCCACTGACGACAGGAGAATTCGACGAATGGGGCAATCCCAAAGAAAAAGAATACTATGAATACATGCTATCCTATTCACCTTATGACAATGTAATCGCTCAGAATTACCCTCATCTCCTGGTGACTTCTGGTCTTCACGACAGCCAGGTCCAATATTGGGAACCTACCAAATGGGTCGCAAAACTCCGTGCTTTCCGCACCAACGATAATTTATTATTACTGCACACCAATATGGAGGCCGGACACGGTGGTGCCTCTGGAAGATTCAAGGCTTTGAGAGAACTCGCCCTGCAGTATGCCTTTTTGATCTTTCTATTAGAAGATGATTTAAAAAGCAAATAAAAATCATGGTTGTAAATGATACGTAATCAAATGGTAATGAATAAATTTTAAAAAATCAAGGTCAAAAAATCACCAATTACAAAGAGATTTTTTGTAATAATGAAATTATTTCCCTAATTTATTTGGGAATTATACATGAACCTTCAAAAAAATTGCCAGTAATAAAATTTAAATGATGAAAATTACCCACAACAACCAATCTGCTTTTTACGATGAAATGTATGATGATAACAATCACCTTCGATCACATTATAAGGGTTTCGGTGATTTTTTAAAAAATACATCGGGCAAGAAACTCGGGAACCTTCAATTTTCAGCGAATAAGGCCCAAATGGCAATGGGAATGACTTTTAACGTCTACCATGACAAGCAGGGCTTGGAGAAAATCCTGCACCTGGATATCATTCCCAGGATTATACCTGCCAATGAATGGTCGCTGCTGGAGAAAGGCCTTAAACAGCGTATTCATGCCTTAAACCTATTTCTTCAGGACATTTACAATGACCAGAAAATACTTAAAGACAAGGTTGTTCCGCAAGACCTCATTCTGGGAAGCAAAGACTATCTCAAACCCTGCATCGGTATTACGCCTCCTAAAGGAATATGGTGCCACATTACCGGCACTGACCTGGTAAGGGATAAAGACGGCAAATTCTATATTTTAGAAGATAACCTAAGGTGTCCTTCAGGTGTTTCCTACATGTTGGAAAGCAGGGAAATCATCAAAAGGGCATTCCCTGAACTCTTCAACAAATTGGGTGTACGGCCTGTATCCGATTATTCCACCAAACTGCTGAACATGCTTCAGCATTTATCCGACAAAACAAAACCGGTTTTGGGTGTGCTTACACCAGGTATCCATAATTCCGCCTATTTTGAACATTCCTATTTGGCGCAACAAATGGGTGTGGAATTGGTCAGTGGAATGGACCTTATGGTAAGGGATGACAAAGTATTGATGCAAACGACCAAGGGATTGGAACAAATAGATGTTTTATACAGAAGGATTGATGATACATTTTTAGATCCCAAAGCCTTTAATCCCCAATCCATGCTGGGGATACCCGGACTCTTTGAGGCCTACAAAGCAGGAAATATTGCTTTGGCCAATGCCCCGGGTACCGGGGTGGCAGATGACAAGGCGGTATATGCTTATGTTCCCCGGATCATCAAATATTATTTGAATGAAGAACCCATATTGTCCAATGTTCCGACTTACCTGTGCAGGGAAGAAAAAGACCGGAATTATGTCCTGGAAAATATCGCTCAGCTAGTCGTAAAGGAAACCAACGCCGCAGGAGGATATGGAATGTTAATTGGACCAAAAGCAGAGGCCGAAGAACATGAAAAATTCAAAGCATTAATTAAAGCCCATCCGGAAAACTACATCGCCCAACCTACCCTTTCACTTTCCACAGTCCCCTCCATCATTGAAAATAAGTCCATTGAGGGCCGTCATGTAGACCTTAGGCCCTATGTGCTTTATGGTGAAGAAATTGAGGTTATTCCCGGAGCCCTGACCCGGGTAGCCTTAAAAAAAGGATCTCTTGTGGTCAACAGCTCACAGGGTGGTGGAAGCAAAGACACTTGGGTATTGTATCAAGACTAATCAAAAAAATATGTTAAGTAGAGTAGCAAATTCGATTTATTGGCTGGGAAGGTACCTGGAAAGAGCGGAAAACTATGCCCGCTTCATTGACGTGAATTTCAACCTGATGCTGGACCTCCCAGGAGACCTTAAGGAACAGTGGGAACCCCTCATCATGGCCACTGGAGACCATGAACTTTACGAATCTAAAAAGGGAACCTATGGTATGCAACAGGTAATCCACTTTCTTGCTTTTGACCTGGATAATCCCAATTCCCTGATATCTTCTATCACCAATGCCAGGGAAAATGCCAGGATCATCAGGGAAAACCTTACCAAAGAAACCTGGGAAAAACTGAACGAAACTTATCATTTTGTAAAGCGGGGAGCAGAAAGCAAAGAATGGAAAAAGGAAGACCCAAGGGCATTCTTTGAAAGTGTTAAATCACAAATACTTCTCTTATACGGGTTGGCAGACAGTACCGTGGCCAGAACGGAAGGTTGGTATTTCAGACAACTGGGGCAATACTTGGAAAGGGCAGATAAAACAGCCAGAATTCTGGATGTGAAATATCATATTTTACTCCCGTCTCCTAAAGAAATCGGATCACCCTTGGACTTTCTCCATTGGATGGCCCTATTGAAATCGGTGACGGCCTTCAATACCTACCGAAGACTATATGGAAACATCGATCCATCCTGCGTGGTGGAATTTTTGGTACTGAATAAATACTTTCCCAGATCGGTATTTTTCTGTTTAAATGAAGCGGAGCAGTGTTTGTTTAAAATCTCAGGCTCCAACGGAACAGGCTTCACCAACAGTGCTGAGAAAGCAATGGGAGAACTTCGGTCCAGATTAGAATTTGATGATGTCAATGACATCATCACCGTGGGCCTGCATGAGTACCTGGAAAACCTTCAGACAAAAATCAATCACATCTCAAATAAAATTAACGATAATTATTTCCAAATAAAAGATAACTTTGTAAGCCAATCAATGGAGCAAGGATGACATTTTGTATAGGAATAAAAACCCAACACGGTATTGTTGGTCTGTCGGACACCAGAATAACCTCGGGAAATGAAACGACAACTTCTAAAAAAGTTTACACAGTTAACAAAAAGAACCATTCCTTTTTTATCATGACTTCCGGCTTAAGGTCTGTCAGGGACAAAGCCATCACCTATTTTGGAGAATTGATTGAAAAAGAAGATGATTCCTTCGATAAGCTTTATAAGACAGTAAATGGTTTTGCTGACCAGGTAAAAAGAGTCGCCCAGGAAGACAAGGCTTCTCTGGAAGAAGCAGGCCTTTCATTCAATCTGTTTTCCATAATCGGGGGTCAACTGGAGGAGGATAAAGAACCTAAACTCTACCTGTTGTATCCCCAAGGTAATTGGATTGAGATCAGGCAGGGAACTCCTTTTGTCATCATTGGCAATACTGGTTTTGGCAACCCCGTGCTGAGAAGGTCACTGAAATATGAAGAACCTCTGTATTTTGCCTTAAAAAGTGCCTTCTTGGCTTTTGATGCCACCCGGATCAGTTCCAACGATGTAGATTACCCGGTGGATACTGTGGTCTATGAAAATAATTCTTACCATATTGTGGAGAATCGTTTTGAACAACATGAACTCAATCATCTGTCTGAATATTGGAACAACTGCCTCAAGGATATCATTGATAAACTACCAGCGGAAATTTTGAAAAAGGCTTTTCGACATGTGGAAATCATAGAGGATAGCGAATGAACCTAAATCAAAAATATATATAGTATTATTTTTTATTTTTTTATTTAAATTTTATAAACTTTTTATTCTAAAATTTATATTTTTTTTATTTAAGAACCAAATAAAGAGCAACTTTGTTTTAATCATTCACGCAGGATATAAAGTCATTTCACCTATGCATCTTAAAATCACACACACTTCCGTTTATGATTACCATAAGCCCGTAGAAATCAACCCCCATCAAATATTTTTAAAGCCACTTGAAAGAAATTACCTGGAAATCAAAAATTACCAACTTGAGGTATCTCCGGTTCCGGTGGGGATAAATGAAAGGAACAGCATTGAAGACAATTCCTATTTTCAGGTATGGTTTACCGGAGAAACAGAAAAATTGATTACAAAAACCTCCTTTGAAGCTATATCTACCCCCTTTAATCCTTTTTCCTTTTTGGTCGATCACTGGTTTATTGATCAGGTTGATTTTAATAAAGAAGTGCCCTTTTCATATTTAAAGCAGGATTTGCCTATTCTAAGTGCTTACCTTTTGGATGAGGGGGCTATAGAACTCAAAAAATACTGTTTGGACAGGCTCACCCAAAAAGAACCCATTTCATTCCTGACCACTTTGAATGCAGATATTCATGCAAATTGGGAACATATTATCCGGGAAGAAGAGAACCTTTGGTCCCCATCCAAAACATTCGATGAAAAAAAAGGTTCCTGTAGAGACCTCTCCTGGATGATGATTCAAATGTTGCGTGGTGTGGGACTGGCCGCCCGTTTTGTAAGTGGCTATGCCTTTAATCCGGAGATGGATGAAGGGCATGAACTGCATGCCTGGGTGGAAGTCTACCTGCCGGGGGCAGGGTGGCTGGGCATAGACCCAAACTTAGGTCTTCTGACTGACGAGCATTACATTCCATTGGCCTGCAGCTTTCTCCCAGGCAATACGCTTCCTATACATGGCACCTACGGTGGAAAAGACCTGGAAATGGCTAAATTATCTACAGAGGTGATCATTGAGGTAATTTAGCGGCATTTCATGTGTTTATATTTTGTTTTTAAAAGGCCACATGGAATCTCGCAATTATAATCATCCCAGTGTGTGTCGGTAACGACATGCTCGATTTCATGGCTTTTTTTCTCATCCTGATGGATTTAAGTGAATTTTAACTAAAAAACTCAAACCTTCCATCAATTTTTTCGATTAATACCTTGTGTTATTTATAAATTATGAAAATATTGGGCAGTCTCATTTTTATTTCAATTTTTACCTTCGTATTGCTTTTATTAAACTGGTATGTCTACCAGGGTTACAAAACCTTATTGCCTGAAAGCAGTGTTTCTGGAATGCTATCCAAAGGAAGAATGGCCTATTGGGTGATTATGGGAGGTATCAGCCTTTGGGTTGCCTTTACGTTTTTCACCATAATGAAAGAAGGAAAAATATCCACCGTCTCCCAAAAGTCCCTGAATCTTTTTCTTACAGTAACCATTACACAGCTGACCATTATCATTTTTCTGTTTGGAGAAGACTTGTATCGCAGTATCTACTCTCTATTTTCTTATTTCAATTCAAATCACACGGAACATCAGCCCTATTTTGCAGATAGAAGAAAATTCATCAGTCAACTGGCATTTGCTGTTGCAGCCATCCCTTTTGCAGGAGTGGTTTATGGCATAGTAAAGGGAAAATATGATTTTAGGGTAATCAGAAAAACCCTGTATTTTGAAGACCTTCCCGATGCATTCGATGGGTTTACCATCACCCAATTGTCTGATATACATGCAGGGAGTTTTACAGACTACAAAGCCGTACAAAAAGGAATTGACCTTGCTGCTGCTCAGGAAGCGGACTTGTTTGTCTTTACCGGGGACCTGGTTAACCATAATGCCGACGAAATAGAACCCTTATTGGAGGCTTTTAGCAAAATAAAGGCACCCTTCGGCCAGTTTTCCATTTTGGGAAACCATGATTATGGAGATTATTCTTCCTGGCCCTCCGAAAAGGCAAAAAAAGAGAATTTCGAAAATCTAAAAAACCAACACAAAAAACTGGGCTACAGGTTAATGTTGGATGAAAACGCCACTATTGAAAAGGATGGTCAAAAAATAAAAATATTGGGCGTAGAAAACTGGGGAGTTGGTTTTCATGCACGTGGGGATTTAGATAAAGCCCTTGAGGGGGTTTCAGAGAATGATTTTAAGATCCTGCTGTCCCATGATCCCTCGCATTGGGATAAAAAGGTAAAGAAACACCCAAATAAGATCCATCTTACGCTGAGCGGCCACACCCATGGTATGCAGTTTGGCATTGAAACACCGCTGATCAAATGGAGTCCCGCACAATACAGGTACCCCAATTGGGCAGGAATGGCCCAGGAGGCTGGAAGGTTCCTCTATGTCAACCGTGGTTTTGGTTTCCATGCCTTTTCGGGAAGGGTGGGCATTTGGCCGGAGGTGACAGTAATAGAATTGAAAAGGGGATGATGCCTTACCTTTATTTTTCCGATATTGAAAATCAATCCACAAATACCCTGAAATCGAGCCTGCCTAAAGGAGGCAGACAGGCATGACGCGAGCGACACACAGAGGGATGATTATTATTGCGAGATTCCACCCCGACCTTCGGTACGGGGCAAGTTATGACCACTGAAAAACAATTATAAACACATGAAACAACATCTTTCAGCCATCATTTTTTCCGTAGCCATTGTCGTCGCTTCTCTGGTGTTGGGCAACGCCTACTGGAAACGGAGCCAGGCAGCCACAAAAATTTCCGTGACCGGCTTGGGGGAAACGGACTTCATTTCTGACCTGATAGTTTGGGAAGGATTTTTCGAGAAGCAGGCAAATACATTGGGAGAGGCCTATTCCGGACTCGAAAGAGACCGAAAGGCCGTAACGGATTATCTCAATTCCAAGGGCATCGCCTCCGGGGAAATCGTTTTCAGCGCAGTCCAAACCCGCCAAAATACAAAAGCACAATACAATGATGCGGGGCAATACAGCGGAGAAGTATTTCTGGGTTATATATTGAGCCAAACCATTACCATAGAATCTCAGGAAGTGGAAAAAGTGGAAAAAACAGCAAGAGAGATCACTGAGTTGCTCAACAAGGAAATACAGTTTTATTCCCAGGCTCCGCGGTATTATTTCACGCAACTGGCTGACCTGAAAATTGAATTGGTTTCAAAAGCAACAGAAGATGCCAGGCTACGAGCAGAGAAAATTGCCGAAAATGCCGGAGCTAGCCTTGGCAGGTTGATTACGGCCAACCTGGGGATTTTTCAGATTACCGGACAAAATTCCGGTGAGGATTATTCCTGGGGTGGAACTTTTAACACCTCCTCCAAGGCCAAGACCGCATCCATTACGATGAAACTCGACTACCAGATCAAATAAAAATGGTTTAAACCATTGTTTGACAAGATGAGTTATCTTTCATGATGACCAATAAAGCCAACATTCCCGACCCTGATCAATTAAAAGAAGGCGTCCATTATTACTTTGAAGGGCCTTATATGGTTTTTACAGAAGCCTATCACTTACTCAGAGGATATTGTTGCGGGAGTGGTTGCAGGCATTGTCCCTATACAGTGGATAAAAAGGATAGCGGTAAATAATATCATTATAGCATTTTCCCTTATTCAAACTAG
>JBBDSB010000159.1:0-1577 GCA_040905205.1 Cyclobacteriaceae bacterium | reverse complement strand
CTATCATATAACTAAATGGCTTTCTTCCTGATAATCAGCCAATAGCTTCTTGGTTACTTTTTGGGCTCTCTCAAGTTGTTCGAGCTTGTTTTGGAGGTACTTTCCTTTGTTTTTCGTAATCTGGTGCGGATCAAATTCAACTTTTTCGACCACCATTTTATAATAGATTGCTGCAATTTTTCTTGCTGTCCCCACGACTGCTTTTCGTCCGCCACTTTTTGCTTTTTTCCTTCTCAGGTAATCCCCGATTGGATTTTGTGCTCTCCAAAGCGCACTTGCAGCATCCCTGAACGCCTGACCTGCCTTATTTTTCTTCTTCTTCACCTTGCTTGAAATGACCTTGCCACCTGTGATTTTGTTGTTGGGAACTACATTCAGCCAGGATAAAAATTGCTTTTCAGTGGGGAATTTCTCTTTCAGGTCGATTCCGGTTTCGGAGAATATGGTGAGAGCCGTAGTCTCCTTTATTCCGTATATCCTTGTTACTTCAACACCCAAAGCGGTATACAGGTACTGCGATACATCAAAGCTTGGGTTGTTTTTAGACCGTTGAACTTTGTCTGCTTTTTTTTCTGTAGAACCTTCGCTTGTCATTTTTTTAATGGTCTTTTCACTTTCTGCATCACATTGTTCCAGTTGACTTTGCAAAAAAACGTAATGATCGTAAGCCAATCGTAAATTGAATACTTGTTCATCTCGCCAATTGCCTTCAAGCGATTTGATCAATGTTTCTTTTGAGGCTTTGATTCTCCGGTCTCTGTGCCGGGCTAATTTTTCAGCATCTCGCTCGCCGTTCAAAATTGCTGTGATGATTTTTGTTCCCGTAGTACCATTTAAATCCCGGATTACATTGTTCAATTTAATGTTCATTTGATCAAAGGCTTTCTGCATGTGTTGCGTCTCGCGGGTCATCTGTCGAATGATATCTTTTCGTTGTCTTACATGATTCCGCAATGATCGGGTAAGATTGTCGGGCTGAAAACTCGCACGCAATAAACCAAAGGTATGTAGTTCTTGCAGCCAGCGGGCATCACTTACATCGCTTTTCCGGCCAGGTACATTTTTTACGTGGTGGGCATTGACCAAATAAACTTCAAAATCATAATCAAGTAAAATGGTGTATAAATCAAACCAATACACACCCGTCGATTCCATTGCAACGGTTTCTATCTTGCAGGATACCAGCCATCTTGCTAATTGATGCAGGTCTCTGGTGAAACCTTTAAAGGTGCGTACAGAATTTTTGGTTCTGTCTTCCGGGACAGCCACGACATGCTCTGTTGACGACACGTCAATTCCCGATGCATTCGGATTTACTAACTTTGTTGCCATTATTGATTTTTTTAGAAACGGGAAGGTAAAATCTGCATACGTAAAACGGAATATTCTATCATAAGGGATCTAGGTCACCAATAGATAATCTAACGGTATGCATACCTAAACTGAGTTGTGGACTTGAAAGCACCATTGTTTAGAAAGGTTTGGTTTTACAATTCCCGTTAATGTTTCTGCAAAAGATAAGCATTCTAACCCCCGTTATCAAAATAGATAATAGGAGCTCCGCTCATTGATGAACT
>JBBDSB010000158.1:6258-9537 GCA_040905205.1 Cyclobacteriaceae bacterium | reverse complement strand
GGTACTACCACCGAGGGCAATAGGTTAAAGGGGAAATAAAGCACCGCAACATTCGGCTGGGTCAGCGACAATTTCTGAAATGGGGAGGGCAATGCAAAAACGGCCGTAATGACCACGTTTAACAGCAATAAAAAACATACGACATGCCAGCCTAAAAGGAGCTTCTTTTTTACCAAACCGTTTGAAAACGCCACATATGCCACTATTCCCGCTGTTAAACCGGAAAACAGGTCAAAATTCGTTCCTTCAACTGTCATATAAACCGATACCAGTCCCTGATGAAATAGCAGGGTAAGAACAATTTCCACCGGGATTCGAATGGTGTTAAAATAAGTCAAGGTTTTCAGGTTGATACGATCAATAAATGCCTTTCCTTTTGGGATTAAAAAAACCAAAAGCATCAGGACCAAGGTCGGCAAAATACCGAAAAGCAATATTTTGGGAGGTAACGCATCTGTGTCCAGATAAACTCCATTGAGGCCAAGGATGGATTGAAGGAGAGTCCAACTGATTGAAAAAATCAAAAATTTCCTTGACCTGGTCGCAAAATAAAACCAGGCAATCGTCCCGATCACTGTCCCTCCAAATAGCAGGCTGATATAAATAGGAAGATTTTCAATCATGTCCCTTACTGGATTCGGATTTGTTCTTTTTGCTTAATGTTTGAATCTTCCTTCAATTCCTATTCCTATCCCAAATCTTCTTCCAGACAGCTATTCATTTAGGGTAATTGCCTCAAATACGCCCCCTTACATAGCAGGAAATGTTTTATCAGGATTGAAATACCTGATGAATATAGCAATAAAAACGGCTTTATAAATAAATCAGCATCAAAAACTTAAAAATTTGAATACTATAAAATTTGGATTAAATGATATATATACTATATTTAATTTATAAGTAGCATTTTATTTAAATGATTATTCCTCACTTTATTTAAACCCAGAAATATGAAAAAATTTATCCATCTACCAAAACCCGTGTATTCATTCCTTTCTATTTTCATCCTATCCATGATTTTTCAAAGCTGCGATTTTATCATGCAGGCAAAAATGGACATTATCAAAAACCAGGGCAATGAGAAAGAGGAGAAATCACCGGATGCAAAAGATTACGAGGTGTGGGCACTTGACCAGGGTGCCACCCTGAGCAGAATCCACATTTTTAATTCCAGCCTGGATGAAACGGCAGTGATCGATTTTCCAAGCTTGTATGCTGCAGGAGAAATTCCCCAGGAAGTTACCATGCCCCATATGATTGAATTTAATTCCACCCATGAATATGCAGTTGTGGCCTCACCTGCATCGGGCAATGTGGCCATTATCCGGGCAAAAGACAGGAAGGTTATTGAAATCATTCCAACAGGGGCAGGTGCCCATATGGCCAGCTTCACGCCGGACGATCGATCCATCTGGGTTGCCAATATCGGCACCGTCACCTTTACGGAGATTACGGTCGATCTCGAAAACGAAAAATTCGCCATGGGCTGTGAGCTCAATTTACTGAACGATCCGGAGTGGGTGGATAAATTTGAAGGCGTTCAAGGCGGCGGCGGCGGTGCTTTCGGCATGAATGTGGCGGCACCCGTTTGCCATACCTATACCGCTGATGGCGCATATGCCTACCTTACCCTTGGGCCGGGTGCAGGTGGACTTGTGGTGGTGGATATTTTATCTGAGGATCCCGAAATTGTGAAGGCATTTTCCCGTGATGAAGTAAAGGCCAATTGCGGCCTGGCACTTAGCCAGGATGGCAGTAAAATGTATGCCAACTGGGGTGATCCCTCTGATCCCAACAATCCACCTGCCCAGAGTGGTGCATGGTATGTTTTTAATACTTCCAATCACAAATTGATAAAAACCAGTAATGATACCCGGGGAATCGATGCACATGGTGCCCGCATAACCCCTCGTGGGCCCTGGTTATGGCAGGTAAACCGGGGGAGTGACAATGGTATCGTGATCAACACCAAGACGGATCATATTGTCCATGACCTGGATGATATTGGCAACAGTCCGGATATCCTGGATTTTTCTCCAGACGGTAAATATGCCTTCATTACATTGCGGGGTCCAAGCCCCCGAAGTGGGGCGGCACATGTAGCCACCGGTGATACACCCGGTTTTTCAGTGATCAATACGGCCAGCAGAAAGAAAATAAAGGTGATTCAACCCGCACCAACAGAAGACCTGGAAGCCAGTGATTTCCACGGCATTAAAGTCCGTTCTCTTTTCTGAGCGAGAGGAAAATGCTTAGATCGGATATTTAAACTAAAGGGTACATCAAAACTATTTGTTGCTACGAATGCACGAATGAATTCTGCTTTTTGCCACGAATACCTGAATATTGATACTGTTGCCACGAATGCACGAATGTTTTCTGCTTTTGGGAACGAATACCTGAATATTGATTTTGTTGCCACGAATGCACGAATGGATTCTGCTTTTGGCCATGAATGCACAAAGTGTTTTTTATTCGTGCATTCGTGGCCAATTCTTTTACCCTTTTATTTCCAAATGCATTTTCACCTGGATTAAGCTTTGGTTGAATGGGCCCTACTGCACAAAGTATCTTTTATTCGTGCATTCGTGGCTAACTTTTTCCCCTTTTATTTCCACATCCATTTTCACCTAGATTAAATTTTGGTTGAAAGGCCCTAATGCAGAAAGGATTTTTTATTCGTGCATTCGTGGCCAATTTACTTTACCCCTAAGTTTTCTGATGTACTTTCCCAAAAAATAAGACATGAGTGGTTTGCCATATTTGCCAGAAAAAAATTTTATTCGTGCTTTCGTGGCAAAAACTACAAAACGATTCTTTTATAATTCAATTTCAATTCTCCAAAGTTTACTATTAATGCCAACGGATTGCCGGAGACTTTCAGGTAATTTATTGCCTGTGCGACGAATTCATCACCAATTCCTTTTTTCCCTTTCACCTCCAAGATGATTTGGTCATATAGGACAAAATCAGCATAAAAATGATGGGGTAAGATGATTCCTTTGTAATTAACCGAATACTGCTTTTCTCTTTCAAAAGGAATTGAGGCTTTTCTAAACTCATACTCCAAAGCATCTTTATAAACAATTTCAAGAAATCCCGCTCCAAGATTATTATGTACTTCCATACATTTTCCAATTATTGAATAGCATTCTTCTTTCAAAATGATGTTAGTCATATTTTAGGGTATATTTAATGCCTCCAATTTACAAATTTGGTTTTTATTGCCACGAATGCACGAATGATTTCTGATTTTGGCCACGAATGCATGAATATTGA
>JBBDSB010000158.1:0-6158 GCA_040905205.1 Cyclobacteriaceae bacterium | reverse complement strand
CCCTTTTATTTCCAAATGCAATTGGACAGAAAAAAACAATTAATCCATGAATTAATTTGGATTTTTACGTAAAATATCTAACTTCACTTTCAGAAAAAATTAAAACCACATTTAACTGCCCTGTTTTCTTTGCTGACATACTGTTTTGTCAAGGGTCCTTTTTGCTCCAAAAGCCGTTGAACTTTTAGGCAAAAAGGTTTTTCAATCATTTTCAAAGCCGAAAACTGTTGACATCAACCAGCTTTTTTCAAGAACAAATCTACCAACATATCAACCTTTAGGTGTCGTTGCGGTCCCTAGTGACTTTTTGAAAACCAATTTCACTTTATGGCTTAAAGGTTCCCGTTTCATTGAGCTTGTGTTACTCCATGTAAACAGGAGTACGGCATTTTCTACATTTTAATGCCTTTTTACTTATGAAACCTTTTCTTTTCCTCCTTACGGGGCTATTGGGCCTCTGTCTGGCACCGCTGTATGCCCAGGAAAAAATCAACCAAAACCTCCTTGTCGATGGCTCCATAAAGTCCGCCTCCATGCTACGGGCGATGAACCCGGCCAACCCTAAGGCTGCCGCCCCGCTCAACTGGTTAGGCAATACCGCTCGCATCCGTGTGGGCGGTATTGGAATCGGTGCTGATTGGGGACTGGACATTCAAACTACGGGAGACCGCAGCCTGATGCGCCTGTTGCACAATGGCAACGTGGGCATAGGCACGGGCAGGCCCGATTCCCGGCTGACCGTCAATGGAAATATCCGCGCCCGTGAGCTCAAACTGGAAATCGCCAACTGGCCCGATTATGTATTTGCTCCAGAATATTTCCTGCCACCCCTGGCAGAGGTGAAGCGATACATCCAAGCGCAGGGCCGGCTGCCCGGGTTTGAATCCGCCTTCCACTACCAACAGGATGGCATTCCCCTGGCCGAAACCACCCGGCTCCTGTTGGAAAAGGTGGAGGAACTGACCCTGTACCTGATCCGCTGTGAAGAAAAAATCGACGCTTTGGAAAAGGAAATCAGCACCCTCCAATCCAAGGAAAAGCCTGAATAGACTTTTAAAGTAGCCAGCCAGTTAACGGAGTTGTCATGAAACTGGAATGGCATTTTTCAAAACCCTTACAGATTTTAAGATGAACACATTAGCAAAAATTAAAAATCCAAATCGGGCCTGCACCACATTGGTGAGCCTGATTGTACAGTTGTGCCTGCTCCCAGCCATGGCTTTTGGCCAGGACATGGAATTCAGGGCCCAGGTCGTCCCTCCTTCCCCGGAGGTAAGTGCATTGGCCAAATTTGCCGACTCCCGGATATCCCATTATTCCGGAATTCCGGATATCAGCATCCCCCTGTACAGCATTGGCGAACAGGATTTGGAAATACCCCTGGCGTTAAGCTATCATCCCGGCGGTATACGGGTGGAAGAAAGGGCCGGCTGGGCAGGTTTGGGCTGGGCACTAAAGGCAGGGGGAAGCATCAGCCGGACATTAAAAGGCCTGCCCGATGAACATACTAAGGGATCCAGCGGCTACATGAACCATGAAATCCTCCCCGATAAGCTGTCTGCCAGTGGGATGCTGGACTATTATAACCGCAACCTAAACAATGTCATTGATTTTGAGCAGGATATTTTTCATTTTGCCTTTGGAAACCACTCCGGAAAGTTTGTCCTCAATAAAAATGGAGAAGTAGCCTTTCTGAGTGCCAGTAATTTGAAGATACAATTTGAAAAGAATGCCTATAACATTACCGGGTGGAAAGTATGGGACGGCTACGGGAATCAATTTATTTTTGAGGTCCCAGAGCATACCATCATTGAAGTTGTCTCCAATACGAGATCGGCCCCCTACCAACCCAATTATTTCTCTGCCTGGCACCTGAGTAAAATCATTACGTATAGAGGTAGGGAAATCATTTTTACTTATGAAGGATATACCGAATCCTACTACTCCAGATCATCCCAATCGGCTTCCTATTTTTTTGCGGGAAGTTCAGGAAGGGGCATTTGTGGCAACGACAGAATTACAAATGGGTTTTCAGAGGTAACCGTTACGGGCAAACAATTAGTTACCATCCAGTTCGGTTTGGGGAAAATAGTGGTAGAAAGCAAAAATGACCGACAGGACGCCACTGCAAAAAGACTTTCCGGATTAAAGGTGATAACCAACCAGGGCCGCCTGATAAAATCTTTTACCTTTGATCACGATTACTACTATTCCTCCCTATCAGACAGGCACCTAAATCTTCCGGACTTTATCGCCAAGGCCACTCCGGCCAAACGGCTCCGACTGACAAAAATTACGGAAAACACTGCAAGCCCTGAACTGAACTACCACCTGGAATACCATGGCAACGCTTTGCCCCATATGTTCTCCAATTCGCAGGATCATTGGGGTTTTTATAATGGCCGGGACAACCAGAGCCTCATCCCTCAGTATTTCAAGTTCCGAAAAGCCAATGCCAACCGCCTTGTTGTACCTGAGAAGGCAGTATTGGGTACGCTGAAAAAAATAACCTACCCTACCGGAGGAAGTATTTCCTACGAAATGGAAAGCAACAGGGCCGTGGTCCATTCAAAGGATTATTACAATTTTTTCAGTCCGGTAGTCCTGGAGGAAGATCAACCCTTGTATTCCGCTTCGGTAAACCAACAAAACCCCCTGGCAGTTTTACAGGTGGAACCGCAGGAATCCACAAATGATACGGTTAAACGGATCAAGTATACCGTCCATTTGAACGACATGAGGAATTGTGATGGCAGAGGCAAGGATTGTATAGGCACCCTGAGCATTTACCTTTACTCCCCTTCGAAGAAATCCTATATAAGTTTACTTTCAAGCTATATAAAAAATGGTACGGTTTCCGGAATTATATGGCTGAAAGCAGGTGCCGAATACCAGTTACGTTTGGAAGGTCCACCCTGGATTATTGCTGGTGTGGTCGCTAATGTTTCAGGCAGGAAAAATCCACCCAAACAGCAGGAAACCGGTCAAATTGAGGTGGCTACCGGAGGGCTAAGAATAAAGTCGATAACCAAAGATTTTGGCGGCCAATCGGGAACCGTTCAGTACCGCTACGAGCAGCCGGAAGAAAAGACTTCCTCTGGTTCTCTAGCGACCTTTCCCAAATACGATTTTTTTACCTTTAATTCCGAAACCCGGCAAGTCCCCACCAGAAATGATATTATTACCAAGCATTGCCTGAAATTTGAACTGAGGTCCTATTCCCAGGTACCCTTAACTTCAAGTGCTGATTTTTTCGGTTATTCAAACGTTAGCGAAATCAAGGAAAATGGAGATGGTGAGGTCCTGAGAACCGATTATCAATTCCTATCACCCTTGGATTACCCAGATGCAACGCGGTACATTGCCCCATTTGGAATCATTCACACAGCGGAAGCCAAGAGGGGCGTACCTGTAAGAGAGATATATTATGCCCAAACAGAAAAAGGATTTAAAAAATCCAAAGAGATGGTGTATGCCTACCAACCTGTGGACCTGACTACCCATGAAAACTTTGTTTTTTCCTGCATGGGCTATGGCCCTTACGGTTGCCAGGATGTCCGTTTATTGAAATATTTCAATACGACGGTGTGGAATCCGCTTATCGAAACAAGGGAGATACAATATGACGTAGAAACCGGTACTGCTTTCGAAAAGAGCAGCAAGCTGACATATGATGAAAAATACCTGCTTCCAGTGAAAAAGACAATCCAATTAACCAATGACACCAGCCTGGAGGAAAATTACTTTTACCCTTTTAACCTTCCCGATGGAACTAACAATTCCGGTCAACTTTCTGAATTAATGGAAGCCAACAGGATTGTTCCCAGCCTGGGCCATATCAAAAAAACAGCAGGGCAATTGGTGGATCAGCAACGGCTTCAATTAAAAAGGCAGCATGGGAAGGTGTTGCCGGCAGGCTTGGTCAAAAAGTATGGGGAGCAGTCCGAATACCAGGACCTGACCATTTTGTCTTATGACCCTTTTGGGAATATACAGGAACAACAAGCCAGGACCCACCCGGTACAAAGCTTCATTTGGGATGAAGAAGGATACCATATATTGGCCTCAGTTCAGAATGCTTCGCTAAAGGAAGTCTGCTATACTTCTTTCGAAACCGGAACCAAAGGAGGCTGGATCTATAGTGGGGAACCCAGCGACTATCCTACTTCCAAAACCGGTGGCAGATTGTATCCCCTGGGAAAGGGGGCCATCAGCAAAACCCAAATTCCAGCCACTCCTGAAAAGCCATTTGTCCTTTCCTTTTGGGCCAGGAAAACCAATAGTCGCCCATCCGGATTCTGGGACTTTATGGGAAAAACTGAAATGCTGACCGATGAATGGAAACTTATACAAAGGGAAATTACCACTGACAAGGTGTCGATAGAAGGCCAGGGCGTCTTGGTCGATGAAATAAGACTGCATCCAAAGGATGCCTTTATGGAAACGTATACCCATGAACCCCTGTTAGGATTGACCAGCAAAGCAGACCAAAGGCATCAAACCAGCTATTATGAATACGATGCCATGGGAAGACTGGCCACCGTCCGAAATTTGGAAAGGGAGATTTTGGAACATTATGCTTATACCTATCAATCTGAAAAGCATCCAAAGCCATGAAAACCAAGTCCTTATATATTTCAATTTGGGTACTGCTGTCCGGTCCTGGACTGAACTTACTCGCCCAGGACAACAGCATCCGCAGTTACCGTCCCGAAGTACCACTTAAAGAACCCTCCCAGCTCCAGACCTCCCCTTCGATACCACAGACCGTCGTTTACATCGATGGACTAGGCAGGGAAATGCAGACCGTGAGGCAGGGCGCCTCACCCGGTGGCGGGGACATCATTCAGCCCCTTCATTACGATGCCTTTGGCAGGCCAGACAGGGAATACCTGCCCTATGCCGTAGCTCCCGGCAGCGATCCCGGCGCTTTCCGTGCGGACTTTGAAGCCGGACACGCCGCTTTTCACCGGGAGGCCTTTTCCGATCCCCATGGCTACACAGAAACCGTGTACGAATCCTCCTCCCTTTCCAAGCCCCTGTCCCAGTCCCCGCCCGGCAAAGCCTGGAGACCCGGATCGGGCAGGGAGGCCCGCTTCCACGGGCGGCCCAACCTGGCCGGAGAACAGGTCCGTCTCTGGGCTGTGGATGATAAAGGCCTGCCCCTGACTGAAGCTACTTATGGGGCAGGGGAACTCTGGGTCAGCAGCGTCACCGACTCAGAAGGTCATCAGAGCCTGACCTATGCCGACAGGCTGGGCAGGGAAATCCTTAAAAAGACCCAGGCTACCGATAATCCTTCTGACGCCCATGCCGGATGGCACTGTACCTATTACGTGTACGATATACTGGGCGACCTGCGGGCCGTATTGCCCCCCAAAGCAGTGGAAACACTGGACGGCAGCTGGGAGCAGTCCGTTGACGGGGAACTTGCCGATGGCCTCTATTTCCTTTACCGCTATGACGGCAAGAAGCGGCTTGTCGAAAAGAAAAGTCCCGGCAAGGCCGTGGAAGAGATCGTCTATGACCACAGGGACAGGCCGGCCGGCAGCAGGGACGGCAACCTTAAAGCGGCCGGCAAATGGCACTACACCATTTATGATGTGCACAACAGGCCCACCCAGACCGGTATCGTGGCCGATGGAAGGGACAGGAAAACACTTCAGAATGTGCTGGAAAGGAAAGACCTCCCACCTGCCAAATCTCTACTCCTACCGGACAGGGTGCGCTATGGGGAGATCATTGCCCCGGCCTCCTATGACTGGCACCAACACTACACTGCTTTGCGGGCCGTGGTGCTGAAGCCCGGCTTCCACTTTGCCTTAATGGGGGGCAGGGGCTTCTCCGCCGGCCTCGGCACCCAGCCGGGGAAAAGCAGGTCCGCGGGCAGTTTTCCGGCAGATGAAGGGGAGCTGCATACCGTACACTATTATGACGGTTATGCCAACAGCAAAAAGGCCTTCCGGGAAAAAGGGGGCAGCAACAGCCACCTTCCCGCCACGGGACTGGCCACGGGCAGCCTTGTCAAAGACATGGCCTCCGGACATATGATGGAATCGGCCATTTTTTACGACCGTCATGGCAGAGAAGTCCTGACGCTGTACGAAGACCACCTGGGCGGGGAGGCCGAACGCCTGGTGCGTTATGACTTCCGGGAC
>JBBDSB010000157.1:0-9543 GCA_040905205.1 Cyclobacteriaceae bacterium | reverse complement strand
CCTCTCTAAGCCAACCAATGATGCGGCTTCGTCATTGGTAGGATTCTACACTGAACCATTATTTTCAAATAACCCCTCCGAATCCGAAGCAATCCCCTCAATTAGAAGGCTCCTAAAATTAAAAAGGTCAATACCTGCGTTCCGTTTGTTTTGGGACGCATGCGTTGCGATGGTAAAGAATTAAGTTTGAAATTCGTTTTTTCACATCAGGTGTTATTCTGTCAGGTATCTGCAGGAATTGGTGCCCAATAGGTGCAATAGGCATTTTCTTTTACCGGACCCTTAAATAACTGGCATCCGCCACATTTTCTCTCTCCCACTGGAGGAAGATAGAGCTGACAGTTGGCACAATTGTTTTCCGGGATAGGTGTTTCTTCAAGGTATCCCAAAGTTTTTCTTTTATTTTTTTCTTCTTCACTCAAACCGGATAAATCAGAACAATCTTTGATATCTTCAAGGTTATATTCTTCCTGTTTTTCACTTCCGCATCCTGAGACTAAAATCCCTCCTCCTATTATTCCAAAAGTAAGGGCAAAGGATTTTTTTATGACTAATCTTCGGTTCATAAATATTTATCAATTATAACGACGCGCTTAATTCCATCATTAGATCATTAGGTTTTTTTTCGGATTTTTCCAACTTATCAAGAATTGTGGCCAGAGATGGATGATTTTCAGCCTTTTTTTTCATACCGGCTTTTAACCCTTCCCAACTAACCTGGTTCCAGGTTTCTTTGGTAGGTTGGGGAAGTTCCGACATCAAACTTATATAGGATTTCAATGCTTCCTTCTCTCCTCTGGCCCCCAGGACATGGGACAATTCCTTGACAAAATCCTTTTTCCAACCCTCTTCGCTATTAAAGAAATCATTTTCTTCTTTTAAGTATTCGGCCATTTCTAAACTTGAACCAGGTTCAGAACTTAAAATGGCTATCCGGAACCATTTGTTCTGTCCTTTCTCCAGGGCCTGTTGCCCAAGGGTCTCAATGGTCGCTTGGTTTTTAAAATTACCTAAACTTAAAATTGCCTGTAGAGCAACTTGCGGGGAATCATGTTGGGTTTTTTCGGCGATTTGTTCCTGAAGTTCAGGGAAATTTTCAGCAAGGACCAAGGCGTTTATGACCAATCCGGCATGGTCATGCTCAAGTGCTTTTTTGACCATTTCTCCTTCCAATGCATCCATATGGTCCAGGAGATATAGTGCATGTACTTTGGCTCTTTCATCTGATTGATCATTGAATAATTTCTTCAATTCGGGGATCATTTCCTCTTTCGGATCTTCCAGGATAAGCCTTTGGGCAGTGGTTCTCCACCAGCCATTAGGATGGGCCAACAATCCAACCAATTCAGAGGAAGAGCGCCTGGAGAAATCAATATTGGCCATCGCTTTTCCGTCTTTACCTTTTGGCAGAATCCTGTATATCCGGCCATGATTTTCGCCATTCATAAAATCCATTTCTTCTTTGAGGTCGTCTGGAATGGAAACTGGTGTTTCTATGTGCTGACGATAAAAATCCACCAGGTAAAGAAAACCATCCGGTCCCACATGGAAACCTACCGGTCTGAACCAGGAATCCGTGGAAGCCAAAAATTCCTGATTTTGATCTTCGGGAGCCCTGGTGGCAATGAATGTTGGCCCATTTTTATCCGGAATCAATTGATCTCTGTGAACCAGATTTCCGGCGACATCCCCTGTGAAGATATCACCATAAAAATTTTCAGGGAATGCATCTCCATTGTAAATGGTACCACCCGAAGCGCCGGTGAAATGTTTATCCGCATATTCTACCCTATCCAGGTTTTGTTCCTGGTATTGCTGGTTCCGTCTACTTGTCCGCTCAGCCCTCCAGTAAGGGGGAGGTGTCATTTGAAACATCTCCAGTTCATGGTCAGAAATATTGTGGTTGACGGCCGTGCTGGAAAGGTTGCCGTGCCTTTCTAGGTATCTTCTGGGAATAACCGCTTGCTGAATGTGTAAGGTGTTTTGAGTAAAGAATTTGTTTCCCCAATCATTAAAAGTCTGTCCAAATTGTGCGGTTCCACTTTCAATCTCAAATTTACCATCTTCCATCCTGAACCTAAAATCCGCTCCCTGTAGGTTTAAAGGCTCTTTATCCGGATCCTCTGCAGAGGTAACAAGGCTCC
Organism: Cyclobacteriaceae bacterium; assembly: GCA_040905205.1. Taxonomy (GTDB): domain Bacteria; phylum Bacteroidota; class Bacteroidia; order Cytophagales; family Cyclobacteriaceae; genus Cyclobacterium. The sequence goes on along the minus strand of JBBDSB010000157.1, from coordinate 7,399 downwards.
TTTGGCCATTGTTGGCAGCATAAATCCAATTGTCAATTCCCAACCTTAAGTTGGTGATTTGGGCTTCTGAATTATTTTCAAAAAATCCTGAAAAAAGGGCTTCTTTCACATTGGCTTTCCCATCCCCATTGGTGTCCTTAAAATAATAGATATGGGGTGCTGCAGTCACCAACAGCCCACCTTTCCAGGGCAATAAGCTGGTCGCATCGGCTATTCCTTCTACAAAAGTACTGGATTGGTCCACCCTTCCGTCTCCATCCGAATCGATTAATTTTTTTACGATTCCCCTTCCTTCCCCAGGCTCAGGTTTATAGGGGTAATCTGGCATTTCTATGGCATAGGCATTGCCCAATTCATCAAAAACCAAATCGACCGGGTCCACAATATGGGGCTCTGAAGCGAAGACCTCTATTTCGAAATCACCGTGTAAATCAAAAGTTTTGATGGATTCCTCAGGACTTAATGGGCCAGGATATTTATCCTCTTTGCAGGAAATTAATCCTAAAAAGACAAAGGTAGATAGGAACAAATAACTAATGTGTCTCATAGTATTTTTAATCTTAATAACTAAATATTGGTCTTAAATATCTTATTTAAACCTTTATGATGCAAGATCACTTTTTCAATCCGAAAATATTTCAAGTGCATGCGATGGGATGTTTTCCGGGTAAAATCTTATCGTGTAGGTTACCGTCTCTTTTAAATAACTATAAAACAGGTTATTATGTTTGTTTTTAACAGGTAAATTAATACGAATTAGTTAGTTATAAAAATGATTTAATTTTTATAAATTTTATTCAAAATGATGTAAGCGGTGTAGAAGTTTTCCCTAAAAATATGGTTTTGCAGCTTTAATAAATCAGGTGTTTACAAGGAATTTATTTTAAAATTAAATCATCAATATTTAATTGACAATTTTGGTTATAACCATTTTTTTCCTGACCGGACACAGCCATTTTATGCCTTCCTTTAATTCTTATACAAGTTCGAAGCTATTTCATTCAGACAGCTTAGCATGATGGATTAAATGTAATTTTTTGGTGCGCCTTTAAATTGGGGTTCAACTCTAAGGTGTAAGTCCCACATTATTACCTAATTAAATCATTCCATTCGAATTTCACTTCGGTTTAATTGGAAATTTTCCCTGAATTTACCCTTCTATCTCGGTCATGGAATTGGCTGAAATTGGATAAACGGTAACATCTTTTGAAGTTTCTTTCTTGAAAGCAATAGGAATAATAATATATTTGTCGAATTAAAAAATATTAAAGCTTCTTTTTATAAATTGATATGGAACAATTATTTCTCTATTTGGTGCCATTTTTAGGCATTATTGGACTGGTGGTGATGGCAATTAAATCAGCTTGGGTAATTAAACAGCCAAGTGGTGATCAAAACATGGTGGAACTGGCAAGTTATATTGCCAAGGGGGCCATGTCATTTTTAAGGGCCGAATGGAAGGTGATGATTTATTTTGTGGTAATTGCATCCATCATCCTGGGATGGTCAGGTACACTTTTGGAAAATTCAAGTCCCGTTATTGCGGTTTCTTTTGTTATAGGTGCGGTTTTGTCCGCCTTTGCCGGTTACCTGGGAATGAGGATTGCTACAAAATCCAATGTAAGGACAACCGAGGCAGCGAAGACAAGTCTTGCCAAAGCCCTCCATGTTTCTTTTACCGGCGGTACCGTCATGGGTCTGGGTGTAGCCGGATTGGCTGTTTTAGGGATGGGAGGACTGTTCATTATATTCTATAATGTATTCGTATTATCATCCGGGGGCAACGTCAACGGCCATGAAATGGAAACGGCTTTGGAAGTATTGGCCGGGTTTTCCTTGGGAGCAGAATCGATTGCCTTGTTTGCAAGAGTGGGTGGGGGTATTTATACCAAAGCTGCCGATGTGGGAGCCGACCTGGTGGGAAAAGTGGAAGCAGGAATTCCTGAAGATGATGTGAGAAATCCAGCCACCATTGCAGACAATGTTGGGGATAATGTAGGCGACGTCGCAGGCATGGGTGCTGATTTGTTTGGGTCCTATGTGGCGACCATTTTGGCTTCTATGGTTTTGGGAAGAGAAATCATCAGCAACGATGAATTTGGGGGAATTGCCCCTATCCTATTGCCTTTGGTGATCGCAGGTATGGGATTGATATTTTCTATAGTGGGCACCATCTTTGTGAAAATTAAATCCGAAACAGGTAGTGTACAGGCCGCCTTGAACCGGGGCAATTGGATATCTATCATTTTAACCGTAGCGGCATCTTATTTTGTCATTGATTATATGTTTCCGGAAGGAGATTTGATAATGATAAGAGATAATTCCATTGCATTTACGAAAATGGGGATTTTTGGAGCGGTATTCATCGGTTTGATTGTCGGCGCATTGATGAGCATCATAACAGAATATTATACCGCCATGGGAAGGAAGCCGGTTAACTCCATCATCAGGCAGTCCTCCACAGGTCATGCCACTAATATTATAGGTGGATTAGCTGTCGGTATGCAATCTACCGTTCTGCCCATTCTGGTTTTGGCAGGAGGGATATTTACTTCCTATATGGCTGCCGGGTTGTATGGGGTAGCCATAGCAGCGGCAGGAATGATGGCTACTACGGCCATGCAGCTGGCCATCGATGCCTTTGGCCCTATTGCCGACAACGCTGGTGGAATAGCCGAAATGTCCGGACTTCCCAAAGAGGTGAGGGAGCGAACTGATATTTTGGATGCCGTAGGTAACACTACTGCAGCCACAGGCAAAGGTTTTGCCATTGCTTCGGCTGCCCTGACTGCATTGGCACTTTTTGCTGCTTATGTAGGGATTTCAGGCATTTCCACCATTGATATCTATAAGGCGGATGTATTGTCCGGATTGTTTGTAGGGGCCATGATCCCCTTTATTTTTTCTTCTCTGGCCATAGCAGCCGTAGGAAGGGCAGCCATGGACATGGTGAATGAGGTAAGAAGACAATTTAAGGAGCGTCCGGGTATCATGGATTATACCGAAAAGCCGGATTATGAAAAATGTGTGGAGATTTCAACCAAGGCTTCCATCAGAGAAATGGTGGCACCTGGAGCCATTGCGCTTTTGTCTCCCATAATTGTGGGCTTTCTTTTTGGACATGAAGTATTGGGGGGCATGTTGGCCGGAGTGACAGTCTCCGGTGTATTGATGGGTATTTTTCAGAACAATGCCGGAGGAGCCTGGGACAACGCAAAGAAATCCTTCGAAAAAGGGGTGGAGATCAATGGAGAGATGTATTATAAAGGCTCTGAACCACACAAGGCCTCTGTTACCGGAGATACTGTTGGAGATCCCTTTAAGGATACTTCAGGACCATCAATGAATATCCTGATTAAACTAACCTCTATTGTTTCTATAGTGATTGCACCGTTTATTCCAGGGGTGAGTCCTTTGGGGATTTCAGATAGGAATAAAATAAACCCCATAGAGAAAGTAGTGAACTTACCCGAAAATCCTCCTACAGATATAGAGGTTTTAAAAATCAATTAACATTTAAAATGGAAAATTTGATGGTCATCGGAAAAGGGGTGGCTTTTTTTTTACTATTTTTCCTTCTTTGGATATTCCAAATACCCTATTCCTATGCCCAAGGTGGGAAAGGCCAATCCATTCTTGAAGGTAAAATTATATGTATCGACCCGGGCCATGGTGGTACAGCAGAAACAGATACCTATAGGGTGGGTCCAGGCGGTGAACGCGAAGAATGGATCAATTTAAGAGTGGCGCTTATTTTACAAAAAATGTTGGAGAAGGCAGGGTCTAATGTGGTCATGACCAGGAAATCAGATGATTTTGTATCTCTTGAAAATCGGAGTGAACTTGCCCGGTCCCATCATGCCGATTTATTTTTATCCATCCATCATAACGCCACTGCAGATGATAATGTCAATTTCCCCATTATCTATTTTCACGGCAGTGCGAACGAAAATAGAGCCAGTGTCAGGTTGGGTAAATTGGTCAACGAAAAGCTCATTCATTACCTGTTCAAGGGCAAGGGACCATCCAGCCTTGTTTCCGACTATACTATTTTTCCCAAATCAGGGGCAAGTGTACTTCGGGGTACTTACGGCATCCCGGGAATAATTGGTGAAGCTACTTTTTTTTCACACCCAGGGGAAGAAAATAGGTTAAAGAAGAAAATGCACAATAGAAATGAAGCAAAAGCTTATTTTGAGGCCATTCTGGGATTTTTCTCCTATTCCAACAATCCAATGATTGGGGAAAAGGTGGAGCCAGGCCAAATTCCTCCTTTTAAGGTGTTTCAGGAAGCAGATAGAATGCGTCCAGAGGCCTTACAATGGCAAATCAATTATGAAAAAGCCAAAAAGTTAATGGAATCAAATGATCCTATGGCGATGGAAGAGGCCATGCGTTTATTGACACTTTCCATCCGATCCTTTCCGGATTCCTACCTGGCCGGAAATTGTCATCAATTAAGGGTAAATATTCTTCTTAAACAGGGAAAGGCAAAGGAAGCAGAGATGGAGGCCAAAAGGATTTCGAGTTTTTATCCGGATTGAGTGGATAAACGCCAAGGTGTTTACATTCCTTCAATTTCTTTTTTGAGCTGGGAAATTACCGTTTCCAGTTGTGAATTGGTTTCAAGAATCAGCGGATTCAAATTCTGTTCTTCAGCCTCCTTCTCTGCTTCAGATTCCACTTCTCTGATTAATTGGGCCAGTTGATCCATCTTTAGGTTATCGATACTAGGTTTGATTTGGTGGGCGAGGTCACGGATAAGTTGGTAATTCCGGATTTCTATTCCTTCCCTGAATCCCTCAACCGTTTTATAGGCCTGTTCCATAAACATTTCAAGCATTTGCCGGATAAAATCTGTACTTCCCGCACTAATTTCTTCCAGGTTTTCGAGGCTATATAACTTTTTCCGGGAATCTTCCATTATCATTCAATTGGTTTGTTGATTGGTAAATATAACATTAGTGTTCGGATTTTGGAATCTCTGATTTTCAACTTTTTTTTAACATGTCAAATAATTTCAACTTAAATTGCACCCGGATTAAAACCAAATCATAAAAAATATTTTTATTCATGACAGATTTGAATCATTATTCAAAGATAGCCAGTGAGTTAGGTGTTAAGGTAAAACAAGTCACCCATACCGTGGACCTTTTGGATGAGGGGGCTACCGTACCGTTTATTTCCCGCTATCGAAAAGAAGTAACCGGTAGTTTGGATGAGGTTCAGGTGGCAGCCATCAGAGATAGGATCCAACAGTTAAGGGATTTGGAAAAGAGAAAAGATGCCATTTTAAAATCCATTAAAGAGCAGGGAAAATTGACGGAGGAGTTGGAAGCAAAAATCGGAGATGCCGAGTCGATGATGATACTGGAAGACATCTACCTGCCATATAAACCCAAAAGAAGAACCAAGGGAACTGTGGCCAAAGAACAAGGCCTTGAACCATTGGCCAAAATGATTTTTGAACAAAAGCGAATAGATCTTGAAAAAGAGGCCAAAAATTTTATTGATGGAGAAAAGGGAATAAATTCCCTGGAGGAAGCATTACAGGGGGCCAGGGACATCATGGCTGAATGGATCAATGAAGATGCCACCATCAGGAGCCAACTCAGAAATCTGTTTATCAATGAGGGCAAATTTGTTTCCAAGGTGATTCCTGGCAAAGAGCAGGAAGGAATTAAATACAAAGATTATTTTGATTGGGCAGAACCCATCAAAACGGCTCCATCCCATAGGGTGTTGGCGATGAGAAGGGGTGAAAAGGAGCTGTTTCTCATGTTGGATACCCTTCCGGAAGAGTTGGATGCTTTATCATTGATTGAAAAGGCGGCATTGACAGGAAACAACACCTGTACCGGACAAGTAAAATTAGCAATCAAGGATGGTTATAAAAGGTTGCTCAAGCCCTCCATGGAAACCGAAGTAAGACTATATTCAAAAGCCAAAGCAGATGAAGATGCCATTAAAGTTTTTGCGGAAAATCTCAGGCAGCTGCTTTTGGCCTCTCCTTTGGGTGAAAAAGCGGTAATGGCCATTGACCCGGGTTTTAGGACGGGATGTAAAGTGGTCTGTTTGGGTCAACAGGGACAGTTTTTACAATTCGAAACCATATATCCCAATGAACCTCAGAGAAAAACCATGGAATCCGGTGCTTTGGTCAAATACATGGTGGAACAGCACGGCATTCAGGCTATCGGTATCGGAAATGGAACCGCCAGCAGAGAGACGGAACAATTCATTAGAGGCCTTGGGCTTCCAAAAGAAATATTGGTGGTGATGGTGAATGAAAGCGGTGCTTCCATTTATTCTGCTTCTGATGTCGCCAGAGAGGAATTTCCGGATTTGGACCTGACTGTAAGGGGTGCGGTATCCATAGGCAGAAGATTAATGGACCCTTTGGCAGAATTGGTTAAAATTGATGCCAAATCCATAGGAGTGGGGCAATACCAACATGATGTAGACCAAAATGCCTTGAAGAAAGCCCTGGATGACACCGTAATGAGTTGTGTCAATGGGGTTGGTGTGGAAATCAATACGGCTTCCAAGCAATTGTTGACCTATGTTTCTGGTTTAGGACCCTCCCTGGCCCAGAATATCGTTAATTATCGAAATGAAAACGGTCCGTTTAAAAGCAGGGAGGAAATAAGGAGGGTACCACGCCTAGGGGAAAAAGCATTTGAGCAGGCTGCAGGCTTTTTAAGAATTCAAAACGCATCCAACCTACTGGATGGTAGTGCCGTTCATCCTGAACGGTATTCATTGGTCAATAAAATGGCCAGTGATTTGGGTTTGGGAATATCGGATATGATCAAAGACAGGGAACTAAGCCGGAAATTAAAATTAGAGAATTATGTGAGTGTGGAAGTGGGTCTTCCTACACTAAAGGATATTTTGGAAGAACTTTCCAAACCAGGAAGGGATCCCAGGGAGAAATTTGAAGTATTCCAGTTTCAGGAAGGGGTAAAGGATATCCGGGATTTAAAGGTAGGGATGAAACTACCGGGGATCATCACGAATATCACCCAATTTGGTGCCTTTGTGGATATAGGGGTGCACCAGGATGGTTTGGTGCATTTGAGCCAGTTGGCAGACAGGTTTGTCAAAGATCCCAAAGAGGTGGTGGCGGTAAACCAGAAAGTGGAAGTTACCGTCATGGAAATAGATGTCCCTAGAAAAAGAATCGGGCTAAGTATGAAATCGGATCCTTTTTCCAGCCCTGAAAAAAAGGAAAAGAAAACTTCCACCCCTGGTAAATCGGAGAAAAAACAGCCTGAGCCCAAAGAAAACATGGCCGAGAAGTTGGCTTTATTGAAACAAAAATTCAGGAATTAACAACCGGTTTTCGGGCTTAGGCCGCCTTATAAAATCGGCCAAATCGTTAAAGAACCCTTTTTGG
>JBBDSB010000156.1:0-1587 GCA_040905205.1 Cyclobacteriaceae bacterium | reverse complement strand
ATATTTACCTGGCCACCAAAACCCTCAGAAAAGAACTTTCCCAACACATCAGCCTCTGCCTTGTATTTTTATATTTCTGTATTTTTTATTAATGGTTTGTCTATCGCAGATTCTGTTATAAATCTGAATTTCTTAAATAAAAACAAGTATTTACCAAGTTTAAATATAACTTATTGAAGTTATTTTTCAATTGATAAAATTTAATTACTTTTGCTTTAAGTGTTTTAATTCTTTTTGGGTGTTCCAACTTAAGAAAAAAAGCTTCTCTAAAATTTATCTTCATTATAGTTAAAAACTATTAATACTTCATTTCTGCCTATGATCAAAAACCAACGGATGGTAATCGGTACCCTCCCCAAAAATTTACATGTAAAAATTTAAAAATAGTAAAATCTTTATTATGAAAATAAGCCCGAATTACAAAAAATCAAGTATACCAAAAGTTATGTTATGGGGGGTGTTGATCCAATGCCTTTTTTTGGCCAGCTTCAATGCCAATGCTATACCAACATCTTCCAGCCTTTTTCCCCAATGAAAATTCCAGATTGGGTAGGGACAGAGCAGGAGAATTGACCAAAGCAAACAGAAACTCTTTAAACATCCTGAACGAAAACATTCTTTCCTATACCAACCAAATTAATGAAGACCACCGGTTGGATATTGTAGCAGGATATACCTTTCAGAAAGAAGTGAATGAAGGCATGTCCGCTACCAATCGGGGCCTATCGGCAAGTCATGTGGATCAGGCAACTTTGGGAGGTGGAACAGACATCCAAATACCATCCTCTAACCGGAGAGAATGGCTGTTGAAATCTTTTTTAGGGAGGATCAACTATAACCGAATGGAAAAATACCTATTTACATTTTCTTTTAGGAGAGATGGGTCCTCCCGGTTTGGAGCAGCTAATAAATGGGCCAATTTTCCATCTGTTGCAGGTGCATGGCGTTTGGTGGAAGAGGATTTTTTTCAAAGCAGTTCCTTATCGAATTTCATCAGTGATTTGAAAATCAGGACCAGCTGGGGAATAACCGGAAATTCAGAAATTCCAGTATATAACTCCCAAGCCAATTTAAGTGAGTACAATTATGTCTTTGGAGGGAATTTGGTACTTGGTCTGGCCGATGCCCGATTATCTAACCCCGGTCTTAAGTGGGAAACGACCACCATGTATAATTTTGGAATTGACTTATCCTTTATGGAAAATCGGCTAAATCTTACCACGGAGTACTTTTTCAATAATACCGAAGACTTGCTTTTGTTTGTTACCATACCGAGTAGTTTGGGCTTTGATTCGATTTTGAAAAATTCCGGTTCATTGGAAAACAAGGGATTGGAATTTTCCATGAATTATGTGGCGATTAATCGTGCTGATTTCCGATGGGACATAACAGGCAATATTTCATTTCTGAGAAATAAGATCACAGATTTGGGAAGCAGCACCCCTTTCTTTTCAGGGTCTACCAGTTCAGGCCATCTGGGTATTCCGGGCAGTTGGGAGGAAGCCGGAAACCCTATAGGGGTTTGGAGGGGATACCATTATGTGGGTTTATTTCAATCCCAGGAAGAGATCGACGATAATCCTTCCC
>JBBDSB010000155.1:0-1592 GCA_040905205.1 Cyclobacteriaceae bacterium | reverse complement strand
GCGCGTGGAATTTTCAATCCCTTTGTGGGTAACTACATTATGGATGCATTCTCCACGGAAGCCTTTGGCGAAATCACCGTTCAGAATAACGGATGGTTGGGCGTGATTGGCATCACCAATGGTAAGTTAAACCAAAGTGTAGTAGTAAATTCTGATAGCGATAACAAACCTTCCTTTTTCGGCAAAGTTGGATACGATAAACAGCTTACTTCTGACTTTCGCTTTAGGTTAACAGGTTCATGGTACATCAATAAGGGAACTACTACCGGAACATGGCTCTATGGTGGAGACCGCGCTGGTGCCAGATATTTTAATGTTTTACATACTGTCCCCGATATAGATGGTAACACGGAAGGGGGAAATTTTGATGGGCGGTACAACGCACGCTTTACCAAGTTAACGGCAATACAAATCAATCCCTTTGTCAAATTCCAAGGGCTGGAATTTTTCGGCATTTATGAGTTGGGCAACGGAAGTAATGAGTTTACGCAACCACAGGTGGACAAGGAAGGTACGTTCACACAACTGGCTGCTGAACTGCTGTATCGCTTTGGACAAGATGAGAAACTCTATGTCGGAGCAAGATATAACACCGTCAGCGGGAAGCCATTGGACAGCGCAACTGAAAACCTGGACATCAGCAGGGTTAATGTGGGTGGCGGATGGTTCATTTCAAAAAATATTTTAACGAAAGTTGAATATGTCAATCAACAATATCAAGGTGACGCCTGGACAGGTCGATTCGCTGGAGCAGAATTCAGTGGCGTTAACATCGAGGCAGTAATCAGTTTTTGAGTTGTAAGGAAGCTGCGCCCAGAAAAATCCGGGTGAACAGTGTGCATCCTTCACCTGTCGATAATCGAATGATGCGCTCGCTGGAAGAAGGATTTTCTCCGGGTGGGTATGATGATGAGCGACCCTGAAGAAAACAATAGGTGCCGTATTAAAGAAATAGAAATATATTATAACACTATAAATAGAATTATTATGGAGATTTTTATAGCAGCAACCAAAACTTGCCATCATCGGCCATTGCTTGAAGATATATTTAAAAACGCCTGGTTGCCATACAAAGTAATTTATTTTGAGGATGATCCGGAATTATTAGAAAAATATCATATAAAACATTCACCGTTGTTGATTGTGGATGAAAAAATAGAATCTGTCGGTATGCCCGGAATTGATAAAATAAACGAATTGGTAAATAAGAATAAAGTCATAGCGGAAATTAGAACTCCCAAAAGGGCTAAGGACCATATGATTCCTGCCAATATTGATTCAGAAGCCGGACTAGTAGAAGTGGATACTACATGGGGTAGTATCCAGCCAATGCAGGCCGCTAAAGATGTTCTTACCGTTGGGGAACAAGAGGTATATCATCATAAAAAAAATGGCCTGCCCATTATTGATACCCGGAAACCAGATACTACTGGTGAAGTAAGTATTCCAGGCTCAATAAATATTCCTTATGATGAGTTGGTGGGAAGAATGGATGAATTAGATAAAAATCATCCCAGTATATTTTTTTGTAATGGGCCACAATGCCCACAATCATCAACAGCAATAAAGAACCTCTTAAACGCAGGTTATCC
>JBBDSB010000154.1:0-9631 GCA_040905205.1 Cyclobacteriaceae bacterium | reverse complement strand
TATAGGTAAGACCATCTATTTTAGGGATTTTCACCAATGCATAAGTAGCAAACCGGTAAAAATTTCTTTTATCGACATCCCCGACCCAATTTCCCAAATTCCATAAGGGGCTTTGAATGGATGAACCAGTGGGATACCTTTCCAGTAATTTTCCGGTGTTTGATTCGGGATTTTCGGGCATGTTATCCCATCTGTAGGGATATCCATGAGGAGCCATTGCATAAGCATTTGATACGCTTGCATCAAGGCCTGAATAATCATTGTTGTTATAAGCACCATCTATTCCCACCTTCAGCCAATCTGTGACGTCTGCATCTAATTTTGACCGTACGGATATTCTATGAAAGTTATCACCAACTATGGCTCCTTCATTGCTATTGTATCCTCCGGAAAAATAGTAATTTATTCGATCCGACCTTCCTGAAACCGATACCTGATGGTTTTGAATAAACCCGTTTCTTGAAATAAGATCCATCCAATCAGTATCTACGCCCTGGGCAAATAAACGGGTTCTCGTTACATCATCGAAAACTATGTCAGCTGGAGAATTAAAAGAGGGGGTTTGAGCGACATATTTTTCCGTCCATCTATCCAAATTCATCATGTCAAATTGGTTCTGCCAGCGATTAACACCTGTCGAACCGTCATATTTAATGGTGGGTTTATCGGTCTTTCCACTTTTCGTAGTTATAACCACAACCCCATTAGCAGATCTTGATCCATAAACTGCCGCAGCAGAAGCATCTTTAAGAACATCAATAACAGCTATATCATCCGGATTAATGTCTGCAATACTGCCAAGGTATATGATCCCGTCCAAAACAATCAGTGGAGAATTGGAGCCATTAATTGAATTTTGTCCCCTAACCAGGATACCAGGTGTAGTACCCGGCGAATTTTGGGGGCCCACATTGACTCCTGCAACAGTTCCCTGCAAAGATTGGAGCGCATTATTTGTTGAGGACAAGGACAATTCGGAATCTTCTAGTTTTATAGTTCCCACTGCTCCACTTATATCCTTCCTGCGAGCGGTGCCATAACCCACAACTACTACTTCTTCAAGAGAAGCCATATCTGAGGAAAGTTCCAAGTCAATCACCGTCTGATTGCCCACTTCCACTTCTTGAGGGGTATATCCTAAATAACTGAATATTAAGACAGTATTATTATCCGGAACTTTTATCGAATATTTTCCGTCAAGGTCAGTAACTGTTCCTTGGGAAGTTCCTTTTATAATAACGCTTACTCCCGGTATCGTTTCTCCAGCATCATCAATAATTGTTCCTGTTACTATTTTTTCTTGTATGACTTCTGTATCCTGAAGCACCTCCTTTTTTACATCATTATTAAAAACCAAATTTGGTTTTTTGGTTTGTGGGTAGGGGTTACCGGCAAACCCAGTGATCACTGAGAATGCCATTAAGAAGACAGTTAGATTCATCCTTCTAATTGTATTTTGTATTCCTGGAATTTCCCTGCCCCAGTTTATACGGTAATTTTTTTTCATACTCATAAGTTATTTCGATTAGAAAATGCCATTTGCATTTCATTATGGTTTATTATTAGGTATTCTTTATAGATATGTTGGTACATCTCTATTTTTTTTGGAAAGACGATTTATTTCATAGGCCATTGTTTAATTTTTTCGATTATTGAATTGTTTTACAGTTAAGGTCGTTTTTCAATCCCTATATATTGTTTTGAAAAAGACCCTTCAGGTTATTAAATTCTAAGTAATACCATATACTTTATGACAGTAACCTCTTTTATTAAGTCCAATACCTGAAATGTGCAGACGAATGGTAAAAAAGCCGAAAAAGCGTCTAAATCATTTGCATTCAGGCTTCTCAGACTTTTTTTATTCACTTATTAAGGTGTCCCGCTACAATATAGATAAGTAAGTTATAAATTCAGCTGAAAAAATCCCACGCATCGGCGGTTTTAATTCCTGCCTATCGGAAGGTAGGTTGTTTTTAATAAACAATTTGTCGCCTTCTACAATGCAAAAGGACAAAACGAACGTTTCTTGGATGTAATGAACAACGCCTTCGGCTGGGCAAAATGTCCTGTTCTTTTCTCACGGAGAACACCGTATAAATGTTCCTGACAGCTCCCGAAGTGCGAGACCCTTTTTCCCTAGTTATCTGGCCGGGGAATACTCAAAAAAACTGTCCTGGCTGAAGCCTGAAATAGGCTTAAGAAATTTATCTTACCATCAAAGTGCCTGTAACCACATGGCTTTAAAACCCAAGACCCGGGTTTTAACGTTAATGAATGGAGTTGGTTTACGGTAATAAAATTAAACCTTACGTTTTAAATTCACCTTCCGAAACAATGATTAACCGCAAAACAAAAACCCTTCTTATTGGTGTCTTCGCTATATTAGGAACATCAGCATGGCTAATTGATGAGGCCTCCCTGCTGGAAAAAATTGAAAGAAACCTCTCGGTATGGAAAACCAACTATACGCCGGAAAAGGTGTACCTTCAGCATGATAAACCTTACTATATGGCAGGAGAGGTCATCTGGCTTAAGGCCTACCTGGTCCATGCCTCTGACCTCAGTCCTGTAAACAAAAGTAATATCCTCTATGTTGACCTCCTTGATGAAAACAATGAAGTAGCCGAAAAATTGATGTTGGACGCAGAAAATGGCAGGTTCAATGGGAATATTTCCATACCTGAGGACTTAGCGGAGGGCACTTATAGAATTGTCGCCTATACGAACTGGATGCGCAATTTTGGTGACGCTTCTTTTTTCCAGAAAGAAATCTACATTTGGTCTCCGGAAAGCAACCAACCAACTCCGGAAAGTCCAAATCAGGAAATTCCTGATTTACAATTTTTCCCGGAAGGTGGCGATTTGGTTGACGGGCTCAAAGGCCGGGTAGCTTTTAAAGCTACCGGAACGGATGGTAGGGGTGTGGATTTATCGGGGGCAATATTCGATGATTCTGGGAGCAAAATCGGAGATTTTACCTCCTTCCACCATGGAATGGGGACTTTTGATTTGGAACCATCTGCTTCCAAAAGCTATTTTGCAAAAGTAAACTTCGAAGCCGGCCTCAGCAGAGATTACCCCTTGCCCGAAGTACGGGAATTGGGATATTCGATTAGCCTGAAGACTAAAGGGTCCCAAATTCAGGTCGCTGTCTCTACCAATAAGGCCAGTGAGGAAAACCTTTTATTGACCGGAATAGCCCATGATCAGTTGAATTATTCAAGAGAATTCAATTTGATCAGGAATGAAAGGGAGGTTTTCGAAATTCAAAAAACCGCATTTCCAACCGGGATCGTAAGATTTACACTTTCCAAATCCAATGGAGAGCCCTTAGCTGAGCGACTTTTTTTTGTAGATCATCAGGATCAAATGGACATCGAAATCAGTCCTGATAAAAAACAATTTCTCAACAGAGAGCAAGTCACTCTTAATATTGAGGCCAAAGATGCGGAAGGAAAACCCCTTTCTACCGATATTGCTTTGGCGGTAACAGATGGACAATTGGCAGTCAAAGATCAGAACGATATGCATATCCTTAGTTATCTCCTCCTTTCATCTGATCTAAAAGGTTTTGTGGAGGAGCCGGGTTACTATTTTAATCCTGAAAATAACGATCGGTATGAAGCGCTGGACCTGCTCTTAATGACGCAGGGTTGGAGAAGATTCACCTGGCAGGAAATTGTTACTGACAGTTTCCCCAAGATGGATCATTCCCCAGAATTGGATATAAAAATTAGAGGAAGGCTGTTGAAGGATAATGGGGATCCGGTTCAAAAAGGTGAGGCGCTCTTATTTTTGAAGGACAAATATGAAACTTTTTTGGCAACGGAAACCGATGAGAAGGGTAATTTTGTTTTTGACGGTTTTCATTTTCGGGACTCCATAGAAGTACTCGTTCAGGGAAAAGACCAAAAAGGAAAATTTAACAACGTGAATGTCCAATTAGAGCGGAGGTCATTTTCGCCGGATAATCTGGAGGGGTTAATTCCTCTGTCGAAGCATATGGACGAAAGGATCAATCGGCAATATATCCCTCCGGCTTTACCACTTTTTCAGGGTATGGAATCAGATATTGGAAGCATGGAATTGGGGGAATTCCTCCTGGAAGAAGTGGTGGTGGAAGGCAAGGCTGAAATTTCAGAACCGTTTCGCTTGCACCGCAATGCAGACGTGGTCATCGATGCGAGCCAGCTTCCCCCCGCTCCTTCGGGAAATATTCTGCAGGTGTTGCAGGGCCGGGTTGCCGGCCTTCAAATCACCCCCGGGGGGCCCAATCAATTTAATGCCGTGATTCGGGGTCAAGGCACGCCCTTGTTTTTACTGGACGGAATGCCCATAGATGCAGGTATGCTACAAAGTATCAACCAATTTGATATCAGCCGGGTGGAAGTCTTAAAAAGTCCCGGTAATACCGGTATTTATGGAGGGCGAGGTGCAGGAGGAGTCATTGCCCTGTACACACATAGAGGCAATGAATCAATAGAAGAGCCTGAAGCGGGCGATCACATCACCGTACAACGGATTGGAGGATTCAGTAAAACCAGGCAATTTTATGTTCCCCCATATGGTGAAAATAATGGTCCGGATGTAAGGGATGAAAGGAGTACCATTTTTTGGAGTCCCAATGTGAAAACCAACGAAAACGGACAGGCCACCGTCCGGTTTTTTACTTCTGATCGCAATACCTTTTATCGTGTCATTGCTGAAGGAATCTCAGAAAAAGGAAAACCTGGAAAGTCAGAGCTATTTTTGGAAGTTTATTGACTTAAAGTAAATAAAAGTAATCCATATCATTATTTTTGGTATTAACCTGAGATTCTAGATGACGTTTATTTTGCCAGGCAATACCCTCCTCCTTAAAATAGACACAGAAAAAGCAGATCAGGTAAATCCCCCTTAATAAGGGGGTATGTGGGATTTTTTTGCCAACGTACCAAATATCAATGTGACTCGTCCTGAAAAAAGTTTACAGATTTAAATTTTATTTACTGTTAGTCCTACCACAAATTTACAATCCGTTATAAGTTGATATTCCCGTTGAAATCCCCCCAAGCCCCCTTTAAAAGGGGGAGTCGCTGAAAATGAGATTTGGGTTGATGCTTAGATGGTTTGCGTTATCAGGCAATTACCCATTTGTTTCGGATTGTAATAGCAATCCCAATTCGTACCATTTTACAATCGAACTCAATTTTAATGGCACACGGATTTTACGCCTGCCTGTCAGCAGACAGGGATTGAGCGCCTG
This sequence comes from Cyclobacteriaceae bacterium, assembly GCA_040905205.1. Classification (GTDB taxonomy): domain Bacteria; phylum Bacteroidota; class Bacteroidia; order Cytophagales; family Cyclobacteriaceae; genus Cyclobacterium. The sequence goes on along the minus strand of JBBDSB010000154.1, from coordinate 4,386 downwards.
CCTTTCGGCAGACAGGGATTCACACGGATTTTTTTTTAAATAAAAGATCAGCGATAATCAGATTAATCTGCGTTATCCGTGTTCAGTAATATTTTGATGTATGAGATTTCCCATATAGAATAGGAATGAAAATGGCACACGGATTTTACTGATTTATCAGTTATGTTAGCAAAAAACTTGGGATTCCACTTACAAAAACTCTTTGATCAAATTTAGCGAACCCACCTGGAGGGTATCATTTAACCCAATCACCTCAGGAAAACCAAAATATTAAAATTTCAATAAAATTTGATAATAGTTTTTTTTATAATTTTTTTTAATTATTTTTAGGTTACGTACCCGAACAGAAGGAACAACTAAATTTTATCATAACACAAAATATCAAAAACGCCGCACTGGGAAGTGCCCGGTTATATGTAATCAAAGGTATCCATGACACAGGCATTCTTTTCGAATCATATATAAAATTCACATTCCAAATAACAATTTGCTAATCCTTTAATCGTTTTTGTATGAAAATTCCCTACAAATTAATTTATTCTATTAAAATAGAAACAATGAGTTTATCTTTATTAAGGACAAGATTTTGTCCTTCATTCCAACCGTTTCTATTTTTGTTTGGGTTGATTGCTTTCTTCAATTATTCCGATACGCTTGCATTTCAATCCAACCAGCAGGTTTCTGGTGTGGTTAAAGATGCTTCTTCCGATGAAACCTTACCAGGTGTAAATGTTCTGGTCAAAGGAACTTCCGTAGGTACCGTCAGTGACATTGATGGGCAGTTCAGCCTGAATGTCCCCAGTTCTGAATCCATTTTGGTTTTTTCATTTATTGGTTACCTGACCCAGGAAATTGAAGTGGGAAACCAAAATGAGATCAATGTCAGTCTGGTTTCCAATGCGGCGGATCTCGAAGAGGTGGTGGTCATCGGATATGGTACGGCCAAAAAAAGTGACCTCACCGGATCGGTGGCAAGGGTGGATGCAGAGACTTTTAAAAACCAGCCTATGACGCAATTGACCGATATGTTGACGGGAACCATTGCTGGTCTGAGCACAAACCAAAATCCTTCTGCTGCGGGAGGAGGTTCGCTGGAAGTCCGGGGTCCCACCTCTTTAAGTGCTGGCACAGATCCGATGGTGGTATTGGATGGTGTGATCTATAACGGAAGCATTGCTGATATCAATCCCAATGACATTGAATCCATAGATGTTTTAAAAGATGCCAGTTCCTCTGCAGTATTTGGAGCAAGGGCCGCCAATGGAGTCATTCTGGTCACCACAAAAAAAGGCTCCCTGGGCAAACCAACCATCAATTTTTCCGCACAGGTTGGTATTTCGGGTCCCACCCAAGACCGAAGACCTTTGAATGCGGAAGAATACCTCATATTCAAAGGCGATTTTTTCCGTGAAGGTGCCCTCAATAACCCCAACGTGCCGGAAACTTTTTACACCAATCCCAATAACCTACCGGATAATGTAAGTGTCAATGATTGGTTGAACTTTAATGAAAATCCCAACCAGGATCCCTATACAGAATATTTATCCCGGCTAAACCTTTATCCTACAGAACAGCAAAATGCCCTGGCAGGAAGAACCGTGGATTGGTATGATATGACCATGAACCAAGGCTTGAGGCAGATTTATGACCTCAGTATTGGAGGGGGAACCGAAGACATCAAGTATTTTTGGTCTGTAGGTTACACAGACAATGAGGGTATCATAAAAGGCGACAAACATACCAATATCCGCTCCAGGTTAAATGTGGATTTCAAAGTAAACGATTGGCTTTCCTTTGGCGCCAATACCCAATTCAGTGAGCGGGACGAAAGCGCAGTGCCTGCCAGTTTGGGCTTGATGTATATTGCCAGCCCTTTTGGGGAGCCTTTTAATGAAGATGGAAGTGTCAACCTCAGACCACACGATGATCCATCTGCTTACAATCCCTTAATGGACTATTATGGACGAGACAGGAATCGTAAAGTCAATACCTTCTTTTCCAGTATTTATGGTAATGTAAAACTTCCTTTCGGAATCAACTATAGAGTTTCATTCCAACCCAGATACTCTTTTACCACTGATCAGAGTTTTTGGGGAGAGCAAACCATTACAGGTTCCCAAACTTTTCCAGGAGGAAGAGGTGTCAGGCAATCCAGTAAAACCAGCGAATGGATGTTGGATAACCTGCTTACCTGGAACAAACAATTTGGAATTCATAATTTTGATGCTACCTTTTTATACAATGCAGAAAGTTTCAGAAGCTGGTATGAACAGCAGGCCAATCAGAATTTTGCCCCCAATGCCAATTTGGGATACCATGGCCTTCAGTTCGGTAGTAATCCTTCGCTAAACAATAATGACATCAGGCAAACCGGTGATGCGCTGATGGGCAGGCTCAATTATACTTTAATGGATAAGTATTTGTTTACAGCTTCCCTCCGAAGGGATGGGTATTCTGCCTTTGGGCAGGAATTTCCCAGGGCTTTGTTCCCTGCCACTGCCTTTGCCTGGAAGATTTCCGATGAAAATTTTTACGATGAAAACTGGCTCGTAAATCGGTTAAAGTTTCGCTTATCCTGGGGACTTAACGGTAACAGGGACATTGGGGCTTACTCCGCTTTGGCTCAATTGGGTTCGGTGCTGGATTATGATGGTACCAATGTAGTGGTGGGAGTTCAAAATGCAACCCTTTCCAATCCAGGATTGACCTGGGAAAAAACGCAGTCATTGAACTTTGGGCTGGATTTTGGAATGTTTGAAAACAGGATAGATATCAGTGCGGATTATTATGTGGGTACTACAGAAGATTTACTCATGAACCGACAACTTCCGCGCATTACCGGTTTTCAAAGTATTACTGCCAATTTAGGTGAATTGGAGAACAGGGGATTTGAATTGGCCCTGCGAACTGTCAACATCAGTAAAGTTGATTTTATGTGGAGTTCGGATTTGGTTTTTTCATTAAACAGGAACAAAATCAATTCTCTTTTTGGAGATGTAGGTGAATATACCTTATTGGGTGAAACACTTACGGGGGAGTTGCCCGATTTTTCCAATCATTGGTTTCCGGGAAGAGCAGTGGATATTGTTTGGGATTATAATGTGCTTGGGGTTTGGCAGATGGAGGAGGCCGATGAGGCAAGTGTTTACAATCTTTCTCCCGGTGATTTTAAAGGGGAGGATGTCAATGAGGATGGTGTTTATACAGACTTGATTGACAAACAGTTCATTGGGTATACCACTCCCCGGTACAACCTAGGCTTCAGAAATGAAGCTACCTACAAAAACTTTACCGCCACGGTTTTTATCCGGGCGAGCCTTGGACATATTCTACCCTTCAATCAAGCCTTACAGGGCTCCCTGTCCCATGATAGGAGAAATTATAATGGAGGCCCCATGCCTTATTGGACACCTGAGAATCGCAACAATGAATATGCCCGACTAAGGCCTATTCATTCGGCCTATGGCGGTGGTCTGGGTATTTACCGTCCAGGTTCTTTTGTAAGAATTCAGGATCTTTCCTTATCCTATAATATGCCAACAGCGGCTTTGGATCGGTTAAAACTAAGCTCCATGAGGATTTTTGGTGCGGTACGAAACCTTTATAGTTTCGATGAATGGCCCGGTTGGGATCCGGAATCCAACATGACTCCTATGCCCAGGACATTTTCACTTGGGTTAAACCTATCATTATAATTTCAAATTTCAATGCGACAAGTTATGGAACGTCTATTCATAAAAAAAAATAAGGTTTTTCTGTTATTGATTTCAATCCTCATGATCCAGGTTTCATGCGATGAAAAGTGGCTGGAACCTGAACCTTTGTCTTTCTTTGCCCCGGAAAATGTTTACGTGGATGAAGCCGGTTTTGAATCCCTTTTAGTGACCATGAGAAGGAGTCTGAAAAGAGAATATTATGGTTTTTTTAATTTTTCAACAGCAGAATTTGCGCCCAGCGACTTGGGAATAGCTGGGTATGTACCTGATTTTTCGATCAATACTCCCACCTCTTCTGACAGGGTTCCCTATGGGCCCATGTTTGATGAAGTATATGGATTTATAAAAAATGCCAATGTACTGATATCCAGAATAGATGGCGTCACCTGGGAAGATGAATCGGTAAGGAACAGGTTACTGGCTGAGGCCTATTGGCACCGGGCCTATTGGTATTATCGTTTGACCCATTCCTATGGGGATGTGCCGTATATAGGCGTGGAATTAACAGGTGCCAAATTAGATTTCCAAACCCATTCCAGGTGGGCCATTTTGGAAAAAATCCAGTCTGATCTGGAATGGGCCGTGGAATGGATGCCTGAAACAGCCGCACCCAGAGTGCCTACCAAAGGAGCCGGAAATTACCTGTTGACGAAAATTTACCTGGCCAATA
>JBBDSB010000153.1:0-1597 GCA_040905205.1 Cyclobacteriaceae bacterium | reverse complement strand
CATTAAGTCACTAGTTATTTTTTTTCGTAGATTGCGTTTAAAACACTTTGCGTTATGGGCAAGGCAGTTTACTTAAAAAACTAAATGATGTTCCGATGACCATTCCCGAACACCTCGAAGAGCACGAAGGACCGGAATTGGGTTTTTTCCAGCACCCAAGGCAGAGGACTTTTACCGTTTCCGAAGGTGGCCTGCGTAAAATTCAGGACTGAAAGCGGTCTTGTCGTGTTGGCGAATGCGCAATCCGAAAATGCAATGTTCCCGATGAGGTTATTTTTCAGTCCTGGATTTCCAGTCCGTTGATCCGGGCGAGAGGGCTTCGGAAGGAAAAGACTTTTAAGAGGAAGAATGGAGGGGCGGATCGCTTATGAGAATGCTGCTGGAAAAACCCCGAGAGTGGATTTCCACTTGGAAACTGATCAGCAAGCCCAAAAGGGAATCGATTTCGAATTTCGTGAAAAGATCCGGTCCAGATCGTGAAGTGAAATCATGTTGTTTTTAAATCCAGCGTACGTACGACCGTGAAGAAAAAAAGAAAAAGCCCTGCCTGTAACCTTAGCTTGAGATCAGCGGGCGGTTCCCGGTTAGAATAAAAATTTAGTACATTTAAGGAAGATTTGAACGGGAGGAAGAAAAGGGCTCCGAAAGTGCCCGCCTCCCACAAGCTTCAACCGTTATGCACCATTCAAAAACAGACGATCATAAACGGAAAATACTAGGAAATTTTGTAAATTGGAAGAAGGTTTAAAACCAAAACATATGTTTAACGCAATCGAAATTGACAGGACTAATCTGACCATAATGGGAATAAAATTCTCAGATTTAAAAACATTAGAAAGCACTGCTAATGCTTTAGGAAGTAATATGTTTGAAGGTTTTAAACCAACTCCTAGAGGAATTGAAATAATCAGGGACTATGTAATGGGAAAAATTTCAATGAGCGAATTGGTAAAATTTGCTGAAGATAAGGCATATGTCTAATTCCTATAAATACTTAGACCTTGACTATAGCTACACAGACCCAAAATCAGGAATTTTAAGAAATCTACAAGATATTACAGATCCCGATGTACTACTTTTTGTTGAAAGTGGTGCTGTAACAAAACGACTACAAGAACTTTACAATAATCCAATTAAGATAAAAGGGATTGTAAATCTTTTTGATATTCACAAGCACCTATTTCAAGACATTTATGCCTGGGCAGGTAAAAAGCGGATTGTGGAAATAAGTAAAGATGGAAAACAATTTTTCCCAACCACACATTTTGACAATGCTTTGGGATATATAGATACCTTAATCGCTGATTTCAAGAAAATTCCAAAAAACAACAATAGGGAGTTAGCCGAGAAGTTGGCAGAAATTTTAGACAATGTAAATTACCTTCATCCTTTCAGAGATGGAAACGGGCGCACACAAAGAGAATTTCTAAGATTGTTAGTATTAGAAAAAGGGCTAATTCTAAACCTCAACCCTCCTGATAATAAAAGTGTATACGAAAGGTATATGAAAGGGACAATAGAGAGTGATTTAATAACATTGACAAAATTGATTTTTGAGCTAATTATAACTAAAAATTGAAAATAAGAACGGGGCATA
>JBBDSB010000152.1:0-1606 GCA_040905205.1 Cyclobacteriaceae bacterium | reverse complement strand
GGCAAGGTGTTGTATTTTAGAGGGACCAACTCCAGTAGTTTTACCGGAGGCAGGCTTTTGACCCCGGATGATCCTGAAGAATATTTAATTGTTCCAGGTTTACTTCGCAAGTTGTTGACTGTTTTTGGAATGGATTTAAAAGTTGAAAAATTAAATGTTTCCATAAAGGATCCTATACTGACCATTAACCGCTCGGACAATGCCTTTATTTTTTCCGGATATAACCCAAATTCTACTGTAAAACAACAATTCAGGTTTGAGCAGGGAGCACCATTGCTGTTGGGGCTGGAGACGATACTCGAAAACGGTCATTCTACCTATACCATGCCCACGGCCTGGCACAGGGAATGCCGGGCATTTGTTGAACAAAAATCAGGAATGATTTCCTTTAAAGAACTCCATTCAGGACAAAAGGGCATCAAAAAAAGATATCAGGTTAGTGGCTTAAATAACGGAACTCTTCGGTTTTATCCTCAGGATTCCGTGAAGAAGGATGATTTGAATGTATATCTTGATGCAGGCTATCCATGGAAAACCGGACAGATTCCTTTTAAGGAAATAAGTGACGGAAAAGTTAAATACTTTGAGGTAAGTGGTGTTTCTGGAACGATCGTTTTCGCATGGTAAATTGTCAAAACATGAAATCGAGCCTGCCTGCAGACAGGCCTGCCTACCGCCAGGCATGACGAAAACGTCACATGGAGGGATGATTATCATGGGGAGATTCCCCCGAGGGTCAGGCTACCTGCCTGACGGTTTTTCAACCGTCTGGCAGGTGTGCAGGCTATTTATCTACAAAACAAATTTTAAACATATGAAACAAATTATGCCATCTTATTATATTACAATCCTTGCTATCCAATTGTTTTTCCTTGGATGTTCCCAGAAAGAGAACGAAGTAATCGAAAAAAAGCCAAATATCCTGATTATATTGACCGATCAGCAAACCAACGATGCCATCAGCTATTTGGGAAATCCGAATTTAAATACGCCTGCAATGGATCAACTGGCAGCGGAAGGGACTTATTTCACCGCTTCTTATTGCACCACCCCGGTGTGTGGCCCGGCCAGAAGCAGCCTGATTACGGGAAGGATGCCCCATGAAACCGGGGTGATCTGGAATTCCACCGTTATAGATCCATCGGTTCCTACCATTGGCCACCTTTTTCAAAATTCAGGATACCAGACGGCATGGGTAGGAAAATGGCACTTGCCTCATTCCTATCCTGCAAAAAACAAAATAGATTCTGTTGCTGGTTTTAAAGTAATTCCATTTCAGTCCCTTGATGAGGCTTGGGACCTGGGTGAAGATACCGATGGACCCATCGCAGATGCAGCGGTAAATTATATTCATGATTTTGATGGGGAAGCCCCTTTCCTATTAGCGGTTTCCCTTCACAATCCCCATGACATCTGCCATGTACCCAGAAGGCCGGATGAATATGCCAAGGCCAATGAATTGGACAGCCTTCCACCTTTACCTCCTAATTTTGAAATTGCGGAGGATGAACCTGAGTTTCTTGCCGAGAAAAGGTTGATGGATCACTATGGTGATGAACTGCTCTTAACCAAAGATTATACCGCAGAGGACTGGAGGGCTTATCTG
>JBBDSB010000151.1:0-9706 GCA_040905205.1 Cyclobacteriaceae bacterium | reverse complement strand
TATTGAGCCAGGGGTTTTCACGAGGGGGCTGATAAAAATGCCCATGTAAACAAATATATTTTTTACTCATTGTTACTTTTTTGAATAGTTTTGATAAATGACAAAGGAAGAAGCAGAAATCACAATGGTCTCCTGACCCGGAAGTTCATCTGCTGCATCGTTGGGTCCTAACCAGCTTAGGTCACTGGAACCTATTTTTTTCATCCAAATTCCAGACACTTCGGGAGCTGTGGTTTCCAAATCTTTTTTTCCACAATTATAGACTCCCCATATTCCGCTGCTGTCTTTTTCTACTGATAGGGTGAGCAATTTATCCTGTTCATTGATGGCAATTTGTAATTTCTTTTGCTTATAGGCACTAAAGGTACCCGCTTTCCTCAAGGAAATGAGCTGCTGATAAAATTTGAATAGTGTAGCCTTTTTAAAATCATCCTTATAATCCCAGTTGAGTTTTGACTGAAGAAAGGTGGTTTCTGCCTGGGGATCCGGAACGTCACCTTGCCATTGAAATGATTCGAATTCCTTTTTTCTTCCATTTTGAACAGCCTTTACCAAGTCCGGCTCACCATGACTGACAAAATACTGAAAAGGATTTTCCTCTCCATATTCCTCTCCCATAAAAAGCATGGGGACAAAAGGAGAAGTAAGCAGCAGGCCGGCTCCCAGTTTCAAGGCTTCAAAGGATATCAGGGTAGAAAGCCGATCTCCCATCATACGGTTTCCCACCTGATCATGGTTTTGAAGGCATACCACAAAGCTGTGCTTCTCCATATCCGCAGGATCTGTACCGATCAACCTTTTTCTATAAGGAGAATAAACCCCATCATAAACGAATCCCTGACTAAATGCTTTTGCAAGATGTTTAAGGCCCCCATAATCCTCATAGTATCCATTGCTTTCTCCGGTAAGGATGGCATGAACGGAATGATGAAAATCATCTGTCCATTGGGCTTGCAATCCATATCCACCTTTGGAATAATCGGAGATAATTTTTACATCGTTCATGTCACTTTCTGCAATCAGATAATAAGGTTTACCGGTCTCTTTCTCAAGTTGGTCCACTTTCATCCTTAATGCTTTCAGCAATTGGATTGGGCCATTGTCCAGAATAGCATGGATAGCATCCAGTCTCAATCCATCAAAGTGAAAATCTTTTAACCACATGATGGCATTTTGAAGGAAAAAGTTCCTTACATGATCGCTGTAACCATCATCAAAATTAAGGGCGGCTCCCCAGGGGGTATGGTACTTTTCTGTAAAATAAGGTCCGAAATCAGCCAAATAATTTCCCTCAGGCCCCATATGATTATAAACCACGTCAAGTATAACCGCTATACCCTGCTGGTGGCATATGTCCACAAAATGTTTCAGGTTTGTTACATCTCCATAACTTTCCTGCACGGCAAAAGGGTACACCCCATCATAACCCCAATTCCTACTACCTGGGAATTGTGAAATCGGCATGATTTCAATGGCATTAACCCCTAATTGTTTTAAATGGTCTAACTGGTCCAGGATGGCATCAAAGGTGCCTTCCGAAGTGAAAGTCCCCACATGTAATTCATAGATGATGGTCTCCGATAGGGACTTTGATTGCCATTGATGGTCTGTCCAGCGGAAATCAGTTTGGTCGATCACCTCAGACCAGGAATGAACTCCCTCGGGTTGACTCCGCGAGGCGGGGTCCGGTCTAAGGAGCTCACTATCCAGGAGAAACATGTACCTGGATCCGGCCGTTAATCCTTCAATTGTTTTTTCCCAATATCCATACGCATCTTTGTTTAGATCCTGTAAGTTGGCTTGTCCCTTAATTTTTAATTGAACACGTTTGGCATTTGGTGCCCAGACTGTTAGGGAATAAGAAAGATCAGATTTTTTTTCTACGCCAACAGCTTTCGTTATATTTTGATCCATTTGGGATTCATTTTTAGATGAGGCAAACATTTTACCGGCTAAAACTAATTACATTACAGTCAAAAGGTTGATTTTAGCATAAAGCCAATTCACAATCATGCCAACAATCAATCTTAACCAATAATTAATATCCTCAGTATATGGTGAAAATCCTTGTACCGCTCTTCTTGGAAACAAACCGAATTTTTACCTGTTGATCACATAAAATTCACACATAATGGCGAAATAAAAAACTGTTTAATGATATTTTTAATAAAAAAAATTGAATTCTGAAAAGGATTTTAACAAAAAAATCACGAAATTAATGAAATGGCATAATCCTTATGCCTATTTATAGAATAGGAATAATCAGGAAAATGAAAGAACTAGAAGGAAAAAAAAGAGCAACCATAGATAATGTTTTACCACAGATTGATTGCGGGAAATATCCTATCAAAAGAGTGGTAAATGAGCCGATCAGGATTACCGCTGATATTTTTGTAGATGGCCATGATAAATTAAAAGCCGCTGTTTTGTTCAGGGAAATAGAAAAAGGAAAAAGTGGGAAATGGGATGAATTTCCAATGCAATTGATTTCCAATGACAATTGGGAAGCCCATATCCAAGCCTGGGCCATAGGAAATTATGAATATACCATTGCCGCTTGGGTGGATCATTTCTCCACCTGGCAATATGGTCTGAAGAAGAAGTATGAGGACAAACAGGACATCAAAACCGAATTGCTAATAGGAGCAGAACAGATAGAGAAATCACTTTCCAATCCGAAGATCTCTGCCTCCCAAAAGAAAAAATTACAGCGGGCTATAGCCCTTATAAATGCCAATGAAAATGAAGAAAAAACCGTTTCATATGTGCTGAGTGAGGAACTTTCGGATTTAATGGCCCCCCTGAATGATAAAGAAAAGGTGACTACCTACCATAAAATTCTTCCCCTAAAAGTAGAGTTAAAGTTGGCCTTATTCAGTGCATGGTATGAATTTTTTCCACGATCAACCGCTAAAGAAGAGGGCCAACACGGAACATTTAAAGACTGCGAGCGGGTATTGCCGGAAATAGTTAATATGGGGTTTGATGTCGTATATCTACCGCCAATTCATCCCATTGGAGAAAGCCACCGCAAAGGGCGAAATAATGCCACCACTGCCGGTTCCGGGGATCCCGGATCCCCGTGGGCCATCGGGTCCAAAGAAGGGGGACATAAATCCATTCATCCTGAATTGGGGAATTTTTCGGATTTTAAAAGCCTGATTAAAAAGGCGGAATCGCTTAACTTACAGATTGCACTGGATTTTGCCATACAATGTGCTCCTGACCATCCCTATGTTAAAGAACATCCGGATTGGTTTACCTGGCGCCCTGATGGCACGGTGCAATATGCCGAAAACCCACCTAAAAAATATCAGGATGTGCTTCCGGTAAACTTTGAAACCAATGACTGGGAAAACCTCTGGCAGGAGCTGAAAAGCATTGTGGATTTCTGGATTGCTAAAGGCGTTAAAATTTTCCGGGTGGACAATCCCCATACCAAACCATTTACTTTTTGGGAATGGTTGATCTGCGAGGTCCATGAAAAAAATCCGGAAATCATTTTTTTGGCTGAGGCTTTTACCAGACCCAGAATCATGGAAAAGCTTGCAAAAGTAGGGTTTAACCAATCCTATACCTACTTTACATGGAGAACTACCAAAGAAGAGTTGGAAGAATATGTAACAGAACTTACCCAAACAGGCAAACGTGAATATTTCCGGCCCAATTTCTGGCCCAATACACCGGATATCCTGGCATCCACCCTGGAGGATAAGGAAGAGCCCTCTTTTTTAATCAGCTTGATTCTGGCCGCTTCCCTTTCCTCCAACTTCGGAATATATGGGCCTGTTTTTGAGTTTGGATTAAACAAGGCCTTTCCCGGAAAGGAAGAATATATTGACTCCGAAAAATATGAAATCAAGGTGTGGGAATGGGGAAAAAAGACAAAAATAAAGGAAGTCATTACCCTTCTCAACCGGATTAGAAAAGAGAATACCGCTTTTCAGAGTACTTGGAATATCGAATTTTGTGAAATCGAAAATCCAAATCTCATTTGTTTTAGTAAAATTGACAAAGAGAATGAAAACAGGTTTCTGGTCGCTGTCAATTTAGATCCTTACCATAGCCATTCCGGATGGGTAAAGGTGCCTTTATCCTCCTTCGGGCTTGAAAACGGAGAAAAATTTATAGTACATGACCTTATCAGTAATGAAAAATATACCTGGGAACAGGAGTGGAACTATGTCGAACTGAACCCCTATAAAATGCCGGCCCACCTATTTAGAATCGAAACCACATAAAATTCAACCCATAATCCCAAAATAAGAATGATAGATAAATCTGAAATTGAAGACAATACACTATGGTATAAAGATGCCATTATTTATGAATTGCATATCAAAGCTTTTTATGACAGCAATGGAGATGGCATTGGAGATTTCAAAGGATTGTTGGAAAAACTGGATTACCTGGAGGACCTTGGTGTGACGGCAATCTGGCTGCTGCCCTTCTATCCTTCGCCCCTTCGGGATGATGGCTATGATATTGCGGATTATTATTCCATCAATAAAACCTATGGGGACATATCCATCTTCAAACAGTTTATAAAAGAAGCCCACAAACGGGGATTAAAAGTAATTACTGAGCTGGTTATTAACCACACTTCTGACCAACACCCATGGTTTCAAAGAGCGCGAAAGGCCAAACCAGGTTCTGCGTTCAGAAACTATTATGTCTGGAGCGAAGATCCATCCAAATACAAGGAAGCCAGGATCATCTTTACTGACACCGAACCATCGAATTGGTCATGGGATCCTGTCGCAAAATCCTATTATTGGCACCGTTTCTTTTCCCATCAGCCTGATCTGAACTTTGATAATCCCCAGGTGCAAAAGGAGGTATTCAAAATTATGGAATATTGGCTCAAGATGGGTGTGGACGGATTCCGGCTGGATGCTGTTCCCTATCTTTTCGAAAGGGACGGAACCAACTGTGAAAACCTGCCGGAAACGCACCAGTTCCTGAAAGACCTAAGGGCTCAGGTGGAAAAGAAATTCAGCAATAAGCTTTTGCTTGCCGAGGCCAATATGTGGCCTGAGGATTCGGCCGCTTATTTTGGAAATGGCGATGAATGTCAGATGAACTACCATTTCCCAATTATGCCCAGAATGTTTATGGCGGTAAAAATGGAGGACAGGTATCCTATCACCGATATCATAGACCAAACTCCTGACATTCCTGACTCCTGTCAATGGGCCATCTTTCTTAGAAATCATGATGAACTTACCCTGGAGATGGTCACAGATGAAGAGCGGGATTATATGTACAAAATGTACACAAAGGACTCCCAAGCAAAGATCAATGTAGGTATCCGTCACCGGCTGGCTCCCCTGCTCGAAAACAGCAGAACAAAAATAGAATTGATGAACCTGCTTTTATTTTCTTTACCGGGCACACCCGTAATCTATTATGGGGATGAATTAGGGATGGGAGACAACTTTTACCTTGGAGACAGAGATGGAGTAAGAACGCCCATGCAATGGAATGCCAACAAAAATGCGGGATTTTCTGATGCCAATCCCCATAAGTTGTACCTGCCGGTGATTATAGATCCGGAATATCGATTTGAGTCCATCAATGTGGAAGCCCAGCAGGTAAATTCTTCCTCCCTATTGTGGTGGATGAAAAGGATCATCAATATGCGTAAACAATATAAAGCTTTCGGAAGAGGTAACATCTCCTTCCTAAGCCCTGCCAATCCCAAGGTGATTGCTTTTACGCGGATCTATGAAGATGAAATCATATTGGTATTGGCCAATTTATCCCGGTTTTCCCAGGCGGCAGAGCTGGAGTTGGAAGCGTTTGAGGATTATTTTCCTATGGAGATGTTCAGCCACAATAAATTTCCCCGTATTACCGAGAGGCCTTACCTTTTTACTTTGGGGCCCCATGGGTATTACTGGTTGGTCTTGCAGAAAGAACAGGATTTTTCGGAGGATAGGGCTAAACAACCATTGATCAAACTTGATCAATGGGAAGAACTATTTTCCGAAAAAAACCTGCAAAAATTAGAAAGAAAATTACTCCCTTCCTATATCAAAGAATGTCGTTGGTTCGGTGGTAAGTCCCGAATCATCAAGACCATCAGCTTAAGAATAGTAGCGGAAATTGGGGAAATAGGTTTGGCTGCAAAATGGACCATCCTGGACATTCAATATACGGAAGGTTCATCAGAAAAATATCAACTCCCTTTGGGTTTTGTACAAGCTTCCACAGAAGATGACCTGAGCTACCTGGACAGGCGGGGGATTATTGGTAAGTTGGCAGTAGGAGAAATGGAGGGATATTTGATTGATGCGGTTTATGATGAAACTTTCAGAAATGCCATTTTTGCCTATTTGAAAAAGGGAAGAAAAATCAAAGTAAACTCAGATCAACTGATGTTTCAGGCAAGGCCCATGAGCCCCATCAAATCCGACAAGGAAATCCAATCAAAAATTCTCAGTGCAGAGCAAAGTAATACCTCCATTATTTACAATGGGAAGTATTTTATGAAGCTCTATAGGAAGGTGGACAATACCATCAATCCAGATGTGGAAATAACCCGGTTTTTAACAGAAAAGGCACATTTCAAAAATGTACCCAATTTTCTGGGTGAAATTTCTCTTTTGCATAAAGACAAAACCAGTACAGTTCTCGCTATGGTCCAGGAGGCCGTACCCAATCAGGGAGATGCCTGGGAATATATCAAAGATTCTTTACACATCTATTTCGAGAAAGTCCAGGTACTCCCCAAAACGGAAAAAATACCGGAAATATTAAGTGACATCACCACCCCAATTCAATTTTCAGAAACACCAGAGCTTATTCAGAATTTAATGGGCGTAGCCTCCGAAAGAATTTTACTTTTAGGTAAGCGCACAGGAGAAATGCATCAAGCCCTCGTATCTATTTCGGGGGACAAAGAGTTTGGAACCGAGGGTTTTTCTCTTCATTATCAGCGGTCGCTATATTCTTCCCTTCAATCCCTTACAAGGGGTTCCTTTCAGAGCCTGAAACAAAACCTTAAAAATCTTGCTCCCGAAATCAGAGTGGAGGCAGAGGAAGTGTTACAAATGAAGGATAAGGTCCTGAAGGTATTCAAGCGAATCTTTGATCACAAAATAACTACCCTGAAAATCCGGAATCATGGTGATTATCACCTGGGACAGGTGCTCTGGACAGGAAAGGACTTTATAATTATCGATTTTGAGGGTGAACCTGCCCGTGAATACAGTGAAAGAAGACTCAAGAGGTCTCCATTAAGGGACATCGCAGGGATGATCCGATCCTTCCATTATGCGGCCTACAGTACCCTATTAAAAAACGAATTTAACAAAGACCGAAAGGATGATGACCTGGAGGGCTGGTCAGAAGTTTGGTATCGCCATATCACTGGGATCTACCTTCAGGGTTACCTGGATCAGGTAGATGAAACCAACCTTATGCCAAAGGAAAATGCCGATTTTAAAATACTACTCGAAACCTTCTTGTTGGAAAAAGCGGTGTATGAATTAAATTATGAACTCAACAACCGCCCAGATTGGGTATTGATTCCGCTTCGGGGTATTAAAACAATTTTAACCCAGTACAAAGATGAATAAAACGAAAAAAAATACAACAACAGACTCCACTACACCACCCAGCTTGCTTGAGGAATATGATATTTATCTTTTCAAAGAAGGTAAACACTATCATCTTTACAAGAAACTGGGATCCCATTTGATGCATTTTGGGGGAGAAAAAGGAACTTACTTTGCGGTATGGGCTCCCAATGCCCAACAGGTGACGGTAATAGGAGAATTCAACGGCTGGAACAAAACCAGCCATACCATGACCTTGCGGCAGGATGAATCAGGCATCTGGGAAACTTTTATTACAAATGTGGGTAAAGGTACCATCTATAAATATTTTATCCGCTCTCAAAATGGTTATGAAGTGGAAAAAGGAGACCCCTATGCACTATTATGGGAGACCCCACCCCGAACAGCTTCTGTCGTTTGGGAAGATGATTTTAAATGGAAAGACAGGAAATGGCTTGAAAAAAGGAAAAAAACCGCTGGGAAAACCCAACCCTATGCAGTTTATGAAATGCATTTGGGTTCATGGAAAAGGGTTCCTGAAGAAGAAAACAGATCTTTGTCCTATAAAGAATTGGCAGAAGAGCTGCCCTCCTACCTTCAAGAACTGGGATATACGCATGTTGAGTTTATGCCTGTCATGGAACATCCTTTTTTTGGTTCCTGGGGTTACCAGGTGACGGGGTATTTTGCTCCCTCCAGCCGTTTTGGTCCACCTGAAGATTTTATGCACCTTGTTGATGTCTTGCATCGAGAAGGAATAGGTGTCATATTGGACTGGGTACCTTCCCATTTTCCATCAGACTTGCATGGCTTGCATTATTTTGATGGTACCTTTCTCTATGAACACCTGGATCCCAGAAAAGGCTATCATCCAGACTGGAAGAGCTATATTTTTAATTACGGTAGAAATGAAGTCAAGTCTTTTCTGATCAGTAATGCCTTGTTCTGGTTGGATAAATTCCACGCAGATGGCCTCAGGGTGGATGCAGTTGCCTCGATGTTATACCTGAGTTATTCCAGAGAAGAAGGTCAATGGGAACCCAATGAATTCGGGGGACAGGAAAATCTGGAAGCCATAAGTTTCCTGCGGGAATTTAACGAGGTAGTTTACCGTGAATTTCCGGATGTTGTCACCATTGCTGAAGAATCCACTGCCTGGCCGATGGTCTCAAAACCGGCTTCAGAAGGAGGCCTGGGATTTGGTATGAAGTGGATGATGGGATGGATGCATGATTCTCTTGCCTATTTTCAAATGGATCCCGTTCATCGGCAACATCATCAAAACACCATTACTTTTAGTATCTTTTATGCTTTTACGGAGAACTTCATGTTGCCCCTTTCCCATGATGAGGTTGTCTATGGGAAAAAACCCATGATCCTGAAAATGCCGGGAGACGATTGGCAAAAATTTGCCAATTTAAGAGCCCTTTATGCTTATATGTATGCTCATCCGGGAAATAAACTCATGTTTATGGGTGCTGAATTTGGGCAAACCTCCGAATGGAACCATGACAGCAGTTTGGATTGGCACCTTTATGATCAGCATTTTCATAAAGGAATGGTAAATACGGTAAAGACCCTGAATAAACTCTATCAATCCGAACCGGGGTTTTATGAGTATATTTTCGATGCTGAGGGATTTGAATGGATTGATGCCCAGGATACGGCCAACAGTGTTATCTCCTTTTTAAGGAAAGGAAAAAACCCGGAGGACCAAATTTTGGTCGTTTGTAACTTTACGCCTGTGGTAAGAGAAAATTACAGTATAGGGGTTCCGGAAGCAGGTATGTGGAAAGAGATTTTCAATAGTGATCGTGGGGAATTTGGAGGAAGTGATCAAAAAAACCCCGAAATGCTGGCCACTGTACCGGAACCAATGCACAGCCGGGAGCAATCCATATCAGTGACCCTGGCCCCTTTGGCCGTTCAATTCTTCAAAATCCAAAGGGGTATTGAGTAAAACTTAAATTTTAAACGATATCAAGAATAACAGGAGTTGGAAATTTCCCGAATGTGTCTGGAAAACGCTTCCTGCAATGCCAGATTAGTGCAGAAAAAATGGCAATATCGAAACCAATCACCAGGCAGACGGAACTGCCACACCCATTTTCAATCTTGCAACCCACCAAAAGGGTTCACTTAAC
>JBBDSB010000150.1:0-9708 GCA_040905205.1 Cyclobacteriaceae bacterium | reverse complement strand
GGTTTGGTTGAAAAATGACAGTGAATTGGACTACCCGGATCAATTTGCAGGCGAAAAACGGGAGGTTTATTTATCCGGGGAGGCCTTTTTTGATGTGGTTAAGGATCCAAAAAAACCATTTATCATACATTCCAAAAACCTGACTACAAAAGTATTAGGAACCACCTTTAATATCAGGGCTTATGATCATGAAGAATCCAAAGAAGTGGCGGTAGTAACAGGAAGAGTCTTGGTTTCTGTAAATCAGGGAAAGGGGAAATCAAGGGAAGTTGTATTAAATCCCAGGCAGAAAATCATCTATAATCAGAAGGATAATTTGATTATAGAAACAGAAGCCAAAATAAATTCCAGCGCAGAACTTGATCAGCAAATTGAATTAAAATTTGTAGAAATGAGCCTTAACGAAATAATTGGCCGGATAAGTCAAAAATTTGATGTGGAAATAGAAATAAAAAATGATCAAATCAACAATTGCAAAATTACGGCGGACCTATCAGATGAGCCTTTGGATCATTGTTTGGAAATAGTTACTCAAGCCACGAATTCAAATTATATCATACATGAAAATAAAATTATAATTGACGGAAATGGATGTGACAATTAAACGATAATAGATATGAATTAAAAAAATGAAAAAGGCCAAAAGTGGCTTCAACACTTTTGGCCCAAGTAATCTTCCCACATTGATAGGATATATCATTAATGGGATGTTTTTGCCTAATTTATTCTCTAACAAAAACTTTGCAAATGTATGAAAATTCAACTGTACCACAGGGCATTATTTAAGAAAATAATGAAAATATCCTTAGTTCAACTTATTATTCTCGTGATAGTGACTGGGGTTTCCTTTGCCGGGCCGACTAATGCCCAGGATGTATTGAAGACGAATCTTTCTCTGGATATTCACCAAAAGCCACTAAAAGCGGTTTTAAAGGAGATAGAAAAAAAGGCGGATGTAAAATTTGCTTATTCTTTAGGTGTGGTTCAATCCAAAGAAAATATTACATTAAAAATCGAGGATGAGGAACTGGGATTGGTTTTGGATCGGATTTTTAAATCCAGAAAAATTAAGTACCGGGTGTTGGGAAATCAAATTATTCTCAACCAGTCTATTATATCCCAGTTGAACAATGGAATTCTGTACCCCAAGATTCAGGAAATCATTGTCTCGGGAAAAGTTACTTCACAGGATGGCATGTCTCTCCCCGGAGTTACCATCTTGGTAAAAGGAACTTCCCTAGGAACGGTAACGGATGTAAACGGGGAATACAGTTTGGAGATACCAGAAAGTGGTGAAGTAGTTTTACTTTTTTCATCCATTGGATTTGTCTCTCAGGAAGTAAGGGTAAACGGAAGAGAAGCGATTGATATTACTTTGATGGAAGATTCACAGAATTTGGATGAATTTGTAGTTGTGGGTTATGGAATGCAGAAAAAGGTAAATATCATTGGTTCTATTGCCACTATTTCCGGAAATGAACTTACAACATCTCCTGTTCCAAATATTTCTAATGCTTTGGCAGGTCGTCTCCCTGGTTTATTAGTTCAACAAAGGAGTGGAGAACCCGGATTAAATGGAGCAAATCTGTTGATTAGAGGAAATGGAACACTTGGAAATAATTCTCCATTGGTGATTATTGATGGGATCCAGGGGAGAGATTTGAACTCGATTAATGTTGACGACGTGGAAAGCATAACTGTGCTAAAAGATGCATCTGCTGCCATTTATGGTGCTCGAGCTGCTAATGGGGTAATTTTAGTTACAACAAAAAGTGGAACCGCTGATTCTCCACCTTCATTTAACTACAGGTTTAATGAAGGTATTCAATCCCCAACGGAACTTCCTGAAATGGCTAATTCTTGGGAATATGCCCAGATGCTTCGGGAAGTGGAATTATATAGAGGAAATGATGATAGTAACATCACTTTTACGGAAGAAGATATTGAGAAGTATGAATCCGGTAACTATCCATGGACCCATCCAAATACAAGATGGTATGATGAAGCATTAGCAAGAAATAGTAGGATTAGTAGTCATAATTTTTCAGTGAATGGGGGCAGCTCAAATGTTAATTATTATGTTTCATTTGGTTCAATGAATGAGGGAGGAATTTACGAGAATTCTGGTACATCATTTAATAGAAATAATTTAAAAGGAAGAGTGGATATTAAAGTCAATAAATTCTTGGATGTTGGAATAGATATTAATGGAATAAAGGAAAATAGAAAAAGTTCTGTCAAATCCTCTGGTAATATTTTTACATCAATAGTTAGAAATTATCCTTATAAGCATGCGATTTTTCCTGGAACTAATAAACCTGGGCCAGATATAGAGTACGGAGACCAACCAATAATCACTCCATCTTTAGAGCCAGGTTTTAATAATGATGTTACTTATAGAAGCAATAATTTACTTTTTGCTACTTTAAGGATTCCTGGAGTTGAAAATTTAACTATTGATGCGTCTTATTCTTACGATAAGCTTGCAAAAAAAAGAAAAGTATTTGAAAAGCCATATACGCTTTATGACTTCGATATTGCAGCCTATGAAGCTGCCGGAAATTCTGGAGTTGAAAATGGGGAAGATTTTCTTATCCCATATAGAGCTGGGACAGTTTCAGAACCAATGTTAACAGATTACTATGAAGATACAGATAATAGTTCCATAAACTTAAAAGTTGCTTATTCGAGAATAATAAATGACGACCATAATTTAAATGCTTTTATCGCTTATGAAAATGCTAAATATGAAGGGCAAGGAATCAATGCTTTTCGTAGATTTTTTAATTCTGATAAATTGCCCTACTTGTTTGCAGGGGGGGATCCACAAAAAGATAATGGCGGATGGGTAGATTTAGACGCAAGAATAAATTTTATTTCAAGGGTGAATTATGATTATAAAGGTCAATATCTACTTCAATTAGGATTTAGAAGAGATGGATCTTTGAGATTTTCAAAGGAAAGTGGTCGGTGGGGGAATTTCCCAAGTGTATTGGCGGGATGGCGAATTTCCGAACATGAATGGTGGAAGGATAATTTACAGTTTATTAATGAATTTAAGCTTAAAGCATCATGGGCTCAAATGGGAAATGATTTAGTGGAACCTTTTCAATATTTATCAAGCTATAATTTTGATACTGGTATTATTCTAGGATCCAATGCTATTTATTCGCCAGCATTATACCAAAGTGGTACACCTAATCCTAACATTACATGGGAGGTCGCTAAAATGTATAATCTGGGGTTGGAGTCTTACCTTTTTAACTATTCATTAAGTTTAGATTTAGATTTCTTTTACGAAAGGAGAAGTAATATTCTAGTTAAGCGGAATGCATCAGTTCCAAAATTCACCGGGCTAATTCTTCCAGACGAAAATTTTGGAATTGTAGATAACAAAGGAGTGGAGATGATGCTTGGGTACAAAGGAGGGTATTCAGATCTTTCCTATAATTTTAATGCCTTATTTGCTTTCGCTAAAAACAAAGTGGTTGAATTCGATGAACCGCTTCGGAATGTTCCCTGGCAAATTACTACAGGAAAACCTCAAGGAGCACATTTACTTTACAAATACGAAGGGATATTTCGAGATGAGGCGCAAGTTGAAGCATTGCCACATGTCCCAGGAGCAAGACCTGGAGATATTATCATTAATGATTTTGATAAAGACGGTGATATTGATCCTGACGACAGGATCTTAATTCCTTTAACGGCAGACCCTGAGATTTCATTTAGCTTTAATGGCAATTTTAACTACAAAAATATCGGAATTACTTTTCTTTTTCAGGGAGTGGAAAATGCTATTAGGAATGTGTATACAGATACCCGACAAGGAACTTCAGGAAACTATTTTAGGTATGATGCGATTAATAGGTGGACACCAGAAAATATAGATACCTCAAAGCCAAGAGCTTTTGACAAGGTGGAAGAATACTGGAGGCAATCATATTTAACGGATTATGGATTTCATAAGCTTGGATATGCCCGATTGAAAAATGTCCAACTTTCATATACCATTCCACAAGAATTGGTTAACTCAATCGAAATAGAGAAATTGCAGTTTTTTGTTTCAGGACAAAACCTTTTTTTATTGTACAACAAAAATAAGATTTTTGATCCAGAGGTAAATAATACTCAAACCTATCCGTTGATGAGAACTTTTTCCATTGGAGGAAATTTAATTTTTTAATAATAAGGAAAAATTAATAAAACCATAATAAAAAAAAGTTATGAGGTGTGTTATTTTAATATTATTAATAATTACAAGTTCCTGTGAATCTGTCTTAGATCAGGAGCCTAAAGATAGATATTCTGAACAACTAGTTTGGAATGATTTAAATCTTGCAGATAATTATTTAAAAGGTTGTTACCACGATTTAAATCTACTAAATGGTTGGAATAGCCTAATTAATCTAGATGCTGTTTCTGATGATATTTACTTTATTCACATCTTTGGTACAGATCTTTATCTTGAAGGAAATTTAACAGCAACAAGCCAAGGTCCTTTTGGAAATAATTTTTTAAACCATATAAATTGGGGATTGTATGATAACATTCATTCATTAAACTCTTTTTTAACAAACATCGACAATCTTTTAATATATCAAAATGGAAATGAAGAAATAGTAGAAAAAATTGAAATTATGAAAGGGGAGGCCCTACTTCTTAGAGCAATATGTTACGCTAAGCTCGCTTTAACTTATGGAGGCCTGCCTATTTTGACTGAACCACTAGAATTAGGAGATGATTATTTAACTATTAAAAGATCTACATTTGAAGAGACGATTGAATTTATTTCTAATGAATGTGATTTAGCTTCTCAAAAATTATTATCTAAAAATCAAATGGAATCAGGCAGAGTAACAAAAGGGACTGCCCTAGCTTTGAAATCAAGAGTGCTTTTATTTGCAGCAAGTGACCTAACGGCAGATGGATCCGTAAATAATTCATTGATCGGGTATATAAATCCAGATAGAAAATTACTTTGGGAATCAGCAAGGGATGCTGCAAAAGCTGTAATAGATTTGGGATTATATTCTCTTGAGGATTTCGGAGGTCCAGAGGAAGTTGCTGATAATTATTATAATTTTTTTAAGCAAAAAGATTTAAGTAGTTCAGAAATTATTTGGGGGAAATTGTTCAACCAAAGTGTTGGGGATTCCCGTTTGACCAATCTTCATAATGGACCAAATGGCAATAGTAATTGGGGATCGAACAATCCAACTCAAGATCTTGTGGACGTGTTTCAAATGGCTGACGGATCTAATTTTTTTGAACACTTCCAAATTGATGCCAATGGATATTATGTAAATATTTCAGAAAAATATGAAAGTATAAATCCTTATGATAATCGTGAACCAAGATTTTACGCTTCTATTTTATATGATGGGGCTAAATGGCAGACGAGATTTTCAAACCTCCAAGATAGAGATCCAGTAGGAACATACGATAGGCGGACCCGAATCACAATGGAAAATGGAAAAGAGACACAAATAATTCCGGGAATTGATACACGTCAAGGTCCTGTAACTCCTGAAGACGGAGGGTATACAGGATACTTAATGAAAAAACATTTAGATGATGAAATAGTTGGAAGAGACGAAAAAAATTATAATTCTTGGGTAGAATTCCGTTATGCAGAAGTAATATTAAATTACGCTGAGGCACTAATTGAATTGGGAGAAACAAGTGAGGCCTCTATTTATATTAACATGATTAGAAATAGATCAGGACTTCCAAATTTCAAAGAAGGCATTAAAGAGGCACTAAGAAAAGAAAGAAGAATAGAACTTGTATTTGAGCATCTAAGATGGTATGATATACGACGATGGAAATTATTGCAAAGTAATTTAACCAATGCCAAAGGTATGGTTATTACGGAAACAATCAATAAAGATGATGGAAGTGTTAATACTACCTGGAAACAAATTGATGTCCAAAGAAGAGATGTAAATGATGAAAAATTTTACTGGATTCCAATATCCTTTGATGAAATTAGCAGGGCTCCTCAATTAGAACAGAATCCCGGATATTGAGTGGCTATAACTATCCTATTTTGTGAATTGGGTTGTAATTAAGCCATTCTAATTTTAGAGCGAAGAAGATATATTGTTATTTATCATAGGATTCCTTTTACTCAAAATCATTCAGTTAGAAAAACTAATAAAAATTGATATGCCCATTAAAAATCTATTTTGGAAATCCAGAACATCAAAAAGTTTAATTTCACCTGTTTTCATTTTTGCGGTCTCTTTTTTGATAGTAATCAGTTGTAATCCTTCGGCAGACAAAGAGGAGAAAATGGCTGGCCCCACAGTAGATCCATCGGAACTGCGTACATTGCCTAAAGAACCAGAAGAATCGCTTGCCACTTTCGAAATCAAGGAAGGTTTTAAGATTGAACAAGTCGCAGCTGAACCATTGGTCGTGGATCCGATGGCAATGTATTTTGATGAATCAGGGAAGTTATATGTGGTTGAGATGCGCTATTACCCTGAAATCGATTCACTTGGCGAAAAAATTGGCAGTATTCGCTTGTTAGAGGATACTAATGGTGATGGTATTTTTGACAAAAGTACAGTATTTGCCGACCAACTACATTGGCCTACCGCTGTAATTTGTTATGATGGTGGTGTTTTTGTTGCCGATACTCCAAATCTTCTCTTTTTGAAAGATACAACGGGAGATGGGAAAGCCGATAGGAATGAGGTAGTCATAAGTGGCTTTGGGACGGAGGGACATCCGGCCTTTTTCGTTCAACAGATGCCAAATAGTTTTACCTGGGGGTTGGACAATCGTATACACGGCGTAACATCTGGTAATGGGGGCAGGATAAAAGAGGGTGAAGAACATTCCGGTTTAGACCTTAGAGGACATGATTTCTCTTTTGATCCACGTACACTGCAGGTATCCAGAGAATCTGGAGGATTGCAACATGGGATGAGTTTTGACGATTATGGTAATAAGTACGTTACCAGGCAGAGCAGCCACCTTGAACAAATAATGTATGATGCTTCTTACGCAGATAGAAATCCAGCATATGTAATGCCTCGAGCCCATCAGAATATTGCAGATGATGGGGCAGCGGCTGAGGTTTTTAGAACTAGCAATGAGGATCCATGGAGGGAGTTACGGACTCGTTGGACTGTAGAGGGATTGCTGGTGCGGGATGAAAATCAAAATTTGCAGTGGCAAAATCCTGGTGGAGAACGTTCAGTATGGCAAGGTGGGGTAGGTTATGATGGAGGTAGCTTTATAACGTCATCAAGTGGGATTACTATTTACCGTGGAGATGCTTGGCCAGCTACTTATCGTGGAAGCTCATTTATTGGAGAGCCTAATGGTAATCTGGTACATCGCGATTCGCTTTATCCCAATCTGGACGGTATTGGGATGCGTGGAGGCCGGGCATTTGATGAACTGGATTCCGACTTTTTGACTTCTACTGATAATTGGTTTCGACCGGTTCAATTTGCCAATGCCCCCGATGGTACCTTATATATGGCAGATATGTATAGGGAAGTCATTGACCTCCCATCTGGTATTCCGTCAGCGATCCAGCAGCATCTTGATCTGAAAAGCGGAAATGATAGAGGGCGCATTTACAGAATAGTGCCCGAAGGTTTTAAACAACCTGAAACCTTCGATTTAGGTAGTTATTCTACAAGTGATTTAGTTGGATTGCTTGAACATTCTAATGGATGGCACACCAATACAGCTGCGCGTCTCCTTTATCAACGGCAGGATAAAGGATCAATACCTCTTCTTGAGAAATTATTGAAAACATCAAAGACACCCCAAGGTAGATTGAATGCATTATATGCTTTAGATGGACAGAAAGCATTAAATCATTCCCATGTTTTAATGGCACTAGAAGATTCAGATGCGAGCGTGCGTAAACATGCAGTGAAATTGTCCGAACAATTATATACTACAGATAAGGAAGATGCTGGTAACAGCCAGGTTTCAGATCGGTTACTGCAACTTGCTAATGATCCTCATAGAGAGGTTCGATACCAATTGGCTTTTACTTTGGGAGAAATAGAACATCCAAATAGAATAAAAGCTTTGACTCATATTTTAAAACAAGATGCTGGGGATAGTTGGATACATGCAGCTATTTTAAGTTCTTTAGTTCAGGGAGGAGAGGACATGTTTTTAGCTGTAAGTTCTGATAATACTATGCGTAATTCGAATGGAGGAGATGAATTCCTTCGGAAACTTGCTTTGATGATCGGTACACAAAATGATCCGGAAGTGGTGGACATAGTAATAGAAAATGTTTCAGATCATAAAGAAGAATCTTCTGTTTTTGAGCTTGTAACGGCATTAGGTAATGGTTTACTCCGAAGTGGCAATCCTCTTAATTTTAAAGATAATCCAAAGTTAGACCTTGTTTTTCATCGAGCTGCTGAGGTAATACAAAAAGGGAAACAAGAGTCTGAACGCATTCAAGCAATCCAATTAATTGGACTTGCTACCGTTGATCAGGCCATTCCCTTATTAATCCCTTTTTTGGAACCTGAGGAATCGCAGGAGATAAATCTTGCGGTTATAGAATCTTTGGGGAGATTTGAGGGGACAGAAATTGCTAAAGTCTTAATAATGAAATGGGCTATTTTTACTCCGAAAGTGAGGCGGAATGTTTTGGAATTTATGCTTGCTCGCCCTGAACGTATTAAACTATTGCTGAATGCAATTGAGGAGGACAAAATTGCCAGTACAGAATTGGCATCCACTCAAATTAGATTTCTTCAATCTCATAGTGATTCTAATATAAAAGAACGGGCACTGAGAATTCTTGAAGGAAGTAATATAGAGCGTCAGGAGGTTATTAATTCTTTCATATCCGCACTTGATATAGAGGGAGATATTTCAAGCGGTTTAAACATTTACCGAGCAAAATGTTCTTCGTGTCATCGTATTGGGGATGAAGGGTACGCTATAGGACCTGACCTTGCAACATTAGGTAGTAGAAAAGCCAAACTTCTGGTGGATATTATTGATCCTAACCGGGATGTTTCACCAAATCATCTCCTGCACACCATTGAAACCAATGATGGTGAAAGCTTAATTGGGATAGTCACTTCTGAGACTACTACAAGCATTACTTTAAGGAGAAATTTCGGTGATGAAATTGAGCTTTTACGTTCAAATATTGCTACCATACAGAGTTCAGAGCAATCGCTTATGCCTGATGGATTGGAAGCGGGAATGACTCCTCAGGAGATGGCAAACCTTTTGGAATTCATAAGTAAGGCAGGGAATAAATAGAAAGTAGTGTTTCCTCTCTTTAGAATAGTTTTAGCTGAAAAGGAATTTTGCTGGTATTTAACTTGAGGAGGTAGTCAAACCCCAGTTCTGTACCAGAGATGTCCATTTCTTCTTAATCCTTTTGTTGACTTCTTAAGCAAAGAAAGGGAAAACCGGCACGTATCGGCATTGCGGAGATGCCCTTGGAAAAACGCTACAACAGGCTTTTAACGAAAGGCAAAAAGTTCAAGAACGCGATGCTGATGATTGCCTACCGGGCAGAATCAGCCCTGTTCAACGTCATGGGGGAATATTATAAAAACAATGAAAAGGACGGAAGGATGCTGTTAAGGGAAATATTCTTGACCCATGCAGACCTGCTTCCCGATTATAAAGAGAGACACTAACAGTAACACTGCATACACTTTCGAACCCAAGAACCAATCAGGCCGTGAAAAA
>JBBDSB010000149.1:0-1608 GCA_040905205.1 Cyclobacteriaceae bacterium | reverse complement strand
CTAAATTTGAATACAGGCAATTTTTCAGAGCCTGTTTCGACTTACGGAACACAATGGATTTATAAATCCCCCAATGATCTTAGCAGATCGGTGAATGAAGTACTTTTAGAACAGGATTTAAAAGATGCCCTTATTCGACTGAATCCCGAAATCACATTAAATCCTGAATTGGCTGATGAAGTGATCTATAAGCTTAGGGCTATTCTTATTTCTGTTAATCAAATTGGTTTGGTCAAAGCAAATGAAGCGTTTTTCAAATGGTTGGCTGGCGATAAGACCATGCCGTTTGGAGAGAATAATAGACATGTTCCCATTCGCATCATTGATTTTGATGATTTAAAAAACAATACCTACATCGTAACCAATCAGTACCGGGTACATCATCGGGAGACCAAAATTCCGGATATTGTATTGTTTATTAATGGCATTCCTGTAGTAGTTGGTGAAGCCAAAACCCCCATTCGGCCAAGTGTGAGTTGGTTGGATGGTGCCCATGAAATCCATCATGTATACGAAAATGCCATCCCCCAGCTTTTTGTTCCAAATATTCTATCATTTGCAACGGAAGGCAAAGCGCTTTTTTATGGGAGCATCCGATTCCCATTAGAATTTTGGGCACCATGGAGATTGGAAGATGAAGATGAAAGGCTGGCCAGAAGGTTGGGTTTGGGGGAAATTGGTAAAGAGATGGGGGATTTGCTCCATCCCAAGAGGCTATTGGATATCCTTCAAAATTTCTCCCTTTTCAGCACGAATAAGAAGAAACAGAAGATGAAGGTCATTCCCCGCTTTCAGCAATATGAAGGGGCCAATAAAATAGTGGATAGGGTAAAAGCCGGTCGCTTAAAGAAAGGGCTGATCTGGCATTTTCAAGGTTCCGGGAAATCTTTACTAATGGTTTTTGCCGCTCAAAAATTAAGACGTTTGGCGGAATTAAAGAGTCCAACTGTTATCGTTTTGGTAGATAGGACAGACTTGGATACCCAGATTTCCGGGACATTCAATGCTGCTGATATTGCAAATGTTGAAACAACGGATAATATTAAGGGGCTCCAAAAAATGCTTGAGCAGGATACCCGGAAAATCATCATTTCAATGATCCATAAATTCCGGGATGCCAAGCCCAACATGAATACCAGAGAAAACATTATTGTATTGGTGGACGAAGCGCATCGAACCCAGGAAGGTGACTTGGGAAGACAAATGCGTGCCGCTTTACCGAATGCCTTTTTATTTGGACTGACTGGAACCCCTGTAAATAAGGCTGATAAAAATACCTTTTGGGCATTCGGTTCCGAGGAAGATGAAGGAGGATATTTATCCAGATACACCTTTCAGGATTCCATTCGGGATGGGGCTACTTTGCCCTTGCATTTTGAACCACGTTTGGTAGATGTTCACGTAGATAAAGAGACCATAGACCAGCTTTTTGAAAACTTCAAAGAGGCAACAGCATTAACGGATGAAGAAGCAGATGCACTGAACAAGAAGTCAGCAAAAATGGAAAGGTAGGGAAAAGCGAACTCTTTTTCGATGTTTCGAACACTGATCAACCAGGAAATCCGGATGGTATAAAGGTGGATACCGAAGGCAACCTTTACGCAACGG
>JBBDSB010000148.1:0-9726 GCA_040905205.1 Cyclobacteriaceae bacterium | reverse complement strand
TGGTGTTAAAGAAAGGCCAATTCGGCTTTTTGGATGTGAACGAGCGAACGATTTCGGTAGATGATTACGCTATTGAGAATTATCTGGCATGGAGGACAGGCCGGCTGATTTTTGAGGATCTGACTCTTGCTCAGGTTTGCACGCAGTTAAACCGGCTTTATGAGATTCAGTGCAGTTTTGAAAAGGAAGCGATCAGAGATCTGCGCCTGACTGCGAACTTTTCGAATGATTCCCTGGAGAAAACACTCTCCGTGATTTCTCTGTCACTTAAGATTGACTATACAGAAGAGGGGAGTCGAGTGCATTGGAGGGAAAATAAAGACGACGTGTAGACCAATTTTTAAAATTGTTGAAATAATGAACATTAATACGAAACTGGGAAACTATTAATCATGAAAACTTCAACTTTTATGTTTTTTAATAACATGTATATGAATTCAATTAAACAAATTCGCAAAACCGGGGTCATACTTTTGGCTGGTCTGATCATGATAATCATAGGTTACGAAGAATCTGCAAGTCAAAATACGGACAGGGGCGATACGATTGTAGTTCAACATCTGTCGAATGCAAATGAGATGATTAATGAGAGTAGTTTAGTAACGATGGAAGTTTCAAATCTCACGCTTTCTACTGCTTTGGAAATGCTTGCCAAGAAAGCGAAGGTTGGCATCTCATACAGCTCGGAGATAATTCCTGATGTAAAAGTGGATTTGAACTTGAGAGATGTACCCGTTCATGTTGCACTCTATGAAATTTTAGAAGGAACCGATCTTGAACCTGTCCTTCCTCCCACTAAAGATGTAATTATAATCAGAGAAAAGGAGCAGAATTTTAAGGAGGAAGTAGTTTTCCAGGAAACAATAAGTGGTCAAATTACGGATTCTCAAACCGGGGAGCCACTGCCGGGGGTGAATATTGTTGTAGCAGGTACAACCACAGGTACGACAACAGATAGTGAGGGCAACTTTGAGTTAACAGTTCAAGATCTTCAAGAAACATTGATTGTCTCTTATATTGGATATGAAACACAGAACATAGCCATTGTTGGGAGAACAGAAATTGAGATTGAGTTAGAGCCTACAATAATTGCTGGTGAAGAGTTAGTAGTAGTGGGGTATGGGCAGATGAGAAATGTAAATATAACTGGATCAATAAGTAATGTAAATGTTAATGATTTAGAAAATAGATCAGTAACACAAACTTCTTTAGCCTTACAAGGGAAATTGAGTGGAGTTCAAGTAAGACAGTTATCGGGAAATCCTAATGATAATTCGGCCTCAATTACTATTAGGGGCGAAGGAACATTTAGTCGTGCGGGAACCTCTCCTCTCGTTTTGGTAGATGGTATTGAATCTTCCATAGATAATGTTGATCCAAATGACGTCGAGAGCGTGTCAATGCTAAAAGATGCCGCTTCTGCTGCAATATATGGGTCAAAAGCAGCTAACGGTGTTATCTTAATCGAGACAAAACAAGGGAGGATAGGTGCGCCACAATTCAGTTATAACGCCTATGTTGGGCATCAGACTCCGACCCTTATCCCTGAAATGGTAAATTCTTGGGAATATGCAGAAATAGCTAATGAAGCACTGAGGAATCAGGGGGGGACAAACCGATACACTGAGGAAGAGATTCAAAAATTTAAGTCAGGTACAGATCCTGATAACTATCCTAATTTTGACCATATTGATTATTTGTTTGGTTCGGGAAATGGGCTTGAAACCAAGCATAATATTAGTATGCGTGGAGGGAATCCTGCGACTCAGTACATGGTTTCTACCAATTATTATGAACAGCATGGTTTAATTAAGAAAAACAAAGCTGACCGCTATAATATTCGTGCGAACTTGAGTACTGAGTTAAAGGATAATCTAAACTTTGATTTACGGTTGTCAGGAGTTAAGTCTTATGGTACAGAACCTATAAACCCCTATGGCTCGGGTTTGGCTGGGATAGTTAGAGGTGCAATGAGACTTCCAAATGCAATCCATGGCTTTACTCCAGATGGATACTATGGAAGGAATGAAACGCTGCACCCTGAAGCTGATTTAAACAGCGATTCTTTCTCAGAAAACACCAGTTCTTACTTTTATGGTAATGCCAATATCGATTGGGATATTTTAGATAACCTAACTCTTAGTGGTAGGGCAGGATATACCTTGAATAATTTAGAGCAAAGAAGTTTTGTAGCAACTTATGATATTACTCCAACTTATGGGATTAGTCTTAATAGTTTAAATGAATCTTGGCGTAAAAATGACGAGTTGACTTTGCTATCAACTATTAGGTATGTAGAGTCGCTAAAAAATCATAATATTAGCCTGCTCGGAGGTGTAGAAAGCAAAGATTCAAACTTTGAGAGTCTTAGTGCATACCGCGATCAATTTCCAAATAACCAAGTGACTCAAATTGATGCGGGAGCAACTGCACGGGGAAGACAGGGAGGAACGGCATCTAGAAATACATTGGCGTCGTTATTTGGAAGAGCCAATTATGATTTTAGTGATAAATATTTGTTTGAAGTGAATGTTAGATATGACGGGTCTTCAAGGTTTGCAGAAGGTAATAGATGGGGGTTATTTCCCTCAGTTTCTGTTGGATGGCGTCTATCTCAAGAGAACTTTTTCCAAGATGCTATTGGATGGATAGATGAGTTAAAGATTCGTGCTTCCTGGGGTGAAATGGGTAATCAATCAATTGGAAATTACCCTTATCAGGATTTAATTGCTCTTGGTCAAGATTATCCATTTGGGAGTCAGTTGTCTGCAGGAGCAGCTGTTACTACGGTTGCCAATAAAGAAATTACGTGGGAAACGACAGAAGTTACAAATGTCGGGTTAGATTTTGCTTTATTTAATAATAGAATAAATTTCACAGCTGATTATTTTATAAAAAAGACAAAAGATATACTTTATAATGTCTCCGTATCCCGACTGTTAGGTGCTTCTCCTTCAGCAACAAATGCTGGAGCGGTTGAAAACAAAGGGTTTGATTTTGATATTTCTTATAGAAATAGTGTAGGAGATTTTACTTATGGAGCCTCTGCTCTCCTTTCAATAGTTCATAATGAAGTAGTAAAGTTAGCAAATGTAGACCGAGATATAAGTGGCGGTTTATTTATAGGACAACCTATTGGAAGTAGATATGGATATGTGAGTGACGGACTTTTTGCTAATGAAGAAGAAGTAAATAATGCTCCTGATCAACCATTTTCTTTTTTAGCGAAGCCGGGAGGAATAAGATACGTTGATATAAGTGGCCCGAACGGGGAACCTGATGGGCGAGTAACCGCTGAGTTCGACAGAAAGGTAATAGGAAATCCACGTCCAACTAGTACCTATGCTTTAAATCTGAATGGAAGTTACAAAAATATTGATGTTAGTGTTATGTTGCAGGGTGAAGGTGGACGGAATGATATGGTATCTATACCACACTTTTTCCCTTTAGCTAATGATGGCAATGTACAAAGATATGTATATGACAATAGATGGAGACCAGATGACCCAGATCCCAATGCAGAATATCCAAGAGTAACGTTTCTTAACGCTGGGTTTTTTCGTTCTAGCACTAATGCAGTCGATTTCTGGTTTAAGGATGCCACCTTTATCAGATTGAAGAATGCGCAAATTGGTTACACATTACCGACAAATTTGCTAAATAAAATCGCATTAGAAAGGGTTCGACTTTATGTCACTGGTGAAAATTTATTTACGCTTTCTAACTACTATCCGGGCTGGGATCCTGAAATGCAAGCAGCAGGAACGGGATTTTATCCTCTCACAAGAAAATTCGTATTTGGAATAGATATAGATTTTTAATCACTAAACAAAAGATCATTATGAAATCGATTAAGAAAATAAGTATTAAAGTAGCAGCAATAATATTTTTGGTAATAGGACAAGTAGGTTGCGATTTTGATCAACATTTAGATCAACAACCCCTTGCACAATTATCGGAGTCCACTTTTTGGACGTCAGCGAGTGATGCTAAGTTAGCGTTGACAGGTATATATAGAGTCGGTAATGTAGGTCGTGTAGCTTCTACTAATGAACATCTCATTATGGCTAGTTATACAGATGATTCAAGTTATAAATTTGGATCACCCGGAGTTATCTATGCTGGGTATCTAAACCCAGGAGATGGACAGGTAGTTGGGTCCATTTGGAACAGGGCTTATCAAGCTATTTTTCGGGCTAATTATTTTCTGGAAAATATCGATAAGGTCGATATGGATAGCCAAGAAAAAGCCGAATTAACTGCTGAGGCCAGATTTCTAAGGGCCTATGAATATTTCTATATGTCGGTTCTTTACGGCGGGGTACCGCTAATTACTAATGTATTAACCGTTGAGGAAGCTAATACTCAAAGCCGAAATTCTTTACAGGAGGTCCAAAATTTTAGTATAAATGAGCTTTCTGAAGCTGCTCAGGATCTACCTGTATCAAGGCCGGATGACGAAAAGGGAAGAATCTTAAAAGCAGCGGCACTGGCTGTTCAAGGCAGATTGCTGATGATTCAGGAAAAGTGGGGAGAGGCAGCAGATACCTATAAACAAATTATAGATTTGAATGAGCATATTATTGATCCTCGTTTTAAAGCTTTATTTACAGTAGAGGGAGAAGGCAGCAAAGAAATAATTTTACATGCTAACCATATTGCAGGTCTTTATGGGAACAGTAAAAGTCAGAAAAATTATCATCCGGCTATTTATGGTGGTTATCAAGAGGATAATGCATTCCAAAACTTAGTGGATGCTTTCTTGATGGAAGATGGTTTACCAATAGAGGAATCACCTCTTTATGATCCGGAAAATCCTTTTGAAAATCGTGACCCACGTATATATGAGACCCTGTTTTTACCAGGATATACTGAATTTGAAGGACAACTCTATCCGAATGATCCAAACTTTGTAATAGTAAATTTACATGGAGCAACAGGATATGGGTGGAAAAAATATATCAGAGAGAATTATTCAGGGGATACTTTCTCGTCAGGTGATGATATTGTCCATATTCGTTATGCGGAAGTACTTCTCAGTTATTTGGAGTCTAAAATAGAGAACGGGGATAATATTACTCAAAATCTATTGGATGAAACAATTAATGAAGTAAGGAGTAGAGAGGCGGTTGATATGCCTCCGGTCATTGAAACTAATCGTGATGAATTGAGAGAGATAGTAAGAAGGGAAAGACGGGTAGAATTTGCTCTTGAACGCTTAATCAGATATATGGATATTCGTAGATGGGATATTTTCATGGATGTTATGAACAGGCAATTCTATGGAATGAAAATTACCGATGATCCTGAAAACTATGATGGTGGTTATGAAGTTGAAACCAGTGGGAAATACCGAGGACATTACAAGGTCATCGATAGGACGGGTCACTATCAACCATATCATAAACGGATACCTATTCCCTTATCTGAAATTGATATTAATCCGAATTTGGAGCAAAATCCAGGTTATTGATAAATACATAACAAAACCGGTGATTGATATTGTTATACCTAGAGGGCTTTGAATTACCTTTGGTTTTTCTTCTATAATATTATTTAATCAGCCAATTTTTTCTTTCAATTGCCGGTTGATCACTAAAATCAGTTCGTCGATCAGCCCCTGTACGGCCAGCGCTTTACAAACCGTTTGAGGAATAAGCAACGGGACTACTTTCTTATTCAGTGACAGTCCGGCAAACTGCCGGTAGCTTGGCCGGTCGCTCGCGTGATACAAATATTGAAGAAACGGCCCGGGGATTATCCATCCAGCAGATGAATTTGTCGATCATGCGGCCAATTTCGTACAGTGATTGCTGGTGAATTCTCTGAATACGTCCGCTTGTGCAGGAAGTTTGTCCCTGGTGGATATCCCATTAGTCTGAGATGCTCAATTGCGATCGCTTGTCCATTTTAATAGTTGGTCGTTATGACGTCTTTTGTGGGATGATCAGACGGAAATCTGCAAATTATGACTCATAACCTTTAAAATTAAAAAGAGGGTTTTGCAAAACCCTTACTTAATAAAAATCTATGCAACAAATTTAATTGTTCTAATGGAAAAGATTTTGTTTTGCATATTTTTCCTTGGGATGGGTAATTATCTAACTGCACAGTCTCTGACTGAAGTTGTGAATCAAAGCCGTGATAATTCTCAAGTTTATATCGAGGACGTGGATCAGCCGGATACGAAACTGGTTGATTTAGGTGATAATGCAACTCTAGAATTGGTTTATATCCCACCTGGAGATTTTAAGATGGGTAGTACTCCCGAGGAGAAAGCCTGGGCGACGAGTATGGAAGGGGGAGCGCGACCGGGAACGGTACGTGAGTCGTATGAAGGGGAACCGCGTTCGATGCGAGTGCAAACAGGATTTTGGATGGGACGTACAGAAGTTACCGTAGGTCAGTTCAAACGTTTCGTGGAGGAAACCGGTTACGTCACCGATGCAGAGAAACCGGGGGGCGTGACGCAGGTTTTTAATCCGGAATGGAAAATCGCCGGAGGGTGGGAACCGCCGCACCCCTGGATTTCGATGGAAGACAAGAGCTGGCGCGATCCGAATTTTGGTTTTCCGCTGCGGAACAGCTATCCGGTGGTGAGTGTGAGCTGGAATGATGGAAGAGCGTTTACCGAGTGGCTGACGAAACGGGAGAGGGCTGCGGGCCGGCTGCCCGAAGGAATGGAATATCGCCTGCCTACCGAAGCGGAGTGGGCCTATGCGTGTCGTGGGGGGCGTGAAAGCACCTATTTTTGGTGGGGTAATGATCACAGCGACGGTGAAGGCCGGTTGAACATTTCTGCTGTCGACTTTCTGCCTGGCCGAAATAAAATTTGGCCTCTGCCGAACGCACCCTGGAGCGATGGATTTGCCTTTCTCTCACCCGTGGATCACTATGGGGAAAACGGACGAAACGGTTTCGGACTGGCCGATATGCTTGGCAACGTATGGGAGATTGTCCTGGATGATTTCGATCCGGAAGGAGGTCATGAAGAAGTTTTTATTGACGAGGAGAATCCTCATCCTGTCTGTCGTGGAGGCAACTATTATGATGTTCCCGGCAATGCCCGTTGTGCAGTCCGTCTGGGACTTCAAAGCCCCAGCTACTCCGACTCTCGTGATGGGTTCCGCATTGTTCTTGGCATTCCACGAAGATGAGTATTGCATCTTTAAAATTGGAGTTCTATACTAGCTGATATTAACTTAACTACATTCCATATTTTAAATATATCTTAATCAATTAAAAATGAAGCGTAGAGATTTTGTTTCTCAATTAGCATTAGGAGGATTAGCTTTGGGTTTTGGCGATTGGGCCGAATCAAGAAATTCAAAAGATATTGATGAATTAGAATTGGGTATTATTGGACTATCCCCACACAGTGCAGCATTTTCTAAAATTTTGAATGATAAGGAAAAAAAATCTGATCTTTTAGGATGTAGGATTAAAGTACTATATCATCCACCTGGTAATCCGGATGTAGAGTTTTCTGATAATCGGCTTAACAGTTACGAGTCGGATGTTCGTTCAGCAGGAGTAAAATTAGTGGACTCAACAGATGAATTGATTAATCAGGTAGATGGTGTTTTGATCGAGACAAATGATGGACGGCCTCATTTAGAACAGGTAATGCCTGTATTTAAAGCAGGTAAGCCGGTATTCGTTGATAAGCCTGTCGCAGCCTCATTGAATGGAGTTGTTGAAATTTTCGAAAAGGCTAAAGAATATAATGTGCCTTTTTTCTCTTCTTCCTCTCTTCGGTACACTTCGACAGTTCAAGAGATTGACAAGAAAAAAGTACTGGGTGCAAATACCTTCAGCCCTGCATCTATCGAAAAAAGTCATACCGATTTATTTTGGTATGGAATACATGGGGTAGAACCGTTGTATACAGTTATGGGTACGGGATGTAAAGAAGTAGCACAAATTCATCATTCTGATTCAGAAGATATAGTTGTTGGGCATTGGAAAGGAAACAGAGTAGGAATTGTCAGAGGTCAAAGAGCGGGGAAACATGACTATGGTGGAACAGTATTTGGAGAAGATTTTACAACTTATATAGGAAATTTTGAGGGATACAGACCACTGGTTGTAAAAATAGTGGAGTTTTTTAACACGAATGAGCCACCTGTATCAAATGAAGAAACGATAGAAATTTATGCATTTATGGAAGCTGCACAGGAAAGTAAGAGGATGAATGGTCAACCGGTCAGTGTACAAAGGATTTTAGATAAAGCATATAATAATTATTAAAATATATAACATTTATAATTATTAAATTAATAAGAACTAAAATATAAAATATAATTTATAATATATTATTATGGATAAGTTAAATGTAGGAATTATTGGATATGGATGGGTTGCCACAGCGCATATACCAGCAATTAATGCAAGTGATTTGGCCAATGTCACTCATCTTTATTCCTCACGTGAGCACAATGATGAAGAATTAAGTAAGAAGTGGGGTTCTGATATTACCTCTTATACTGATCTCGATGAGATGTTAGCCGATGATGATCTGGATGTTGTGTCTATATGTAGCTATAATTATCAACATAAGGAACAAGCCGTTAAAGCCGCCAATGCAGGAAAACATATTATATTGGAAAAACCTATGGCCCTGTACTGGGAGGACTGTTTAGAGATTGAAAAGGCGGTTAAGAAAGCGGATGTTAATTTTACCATCTGTTTTGAATGCCGGTATTCGAATCAATACCTTTCTTCAAAAGCAATAGTCGATGAAGGAATAATTGGGGAGTTACATTTTGGAGAAATTGATTATTATCACGGAATTGGTCCTCAATACGGACAATTTGAATGGAGTAGAAAATCCAGGGAACATGGGGGCGGTGGAAGTGCATTGCTTACGGGAGGATGTCATGCTTTGGATGCTCTGCTTCTTTTCATGGGCAGTGATGTTGAAGAAGTGACAAGTTATGATACAAAAACAAAGAGCAAGCTATTTGAACCGTATGAATTTAATACGACGAGTGTAACAATTTTGAAGTTTAAAAGCGGAAAAATCGGTAAATGTACGGCTGCAGTTGGATGTATTCAACCGTACTATTTCCATACTCATCTGTTAGGAAGTGAGGGCAGTTTGTTAGACAATAAACTTCATTCCGACAAACTTAAATCAGATAAGTCAAACTGGAGTGAATTGTCTATGAAAATGCTGGATTCAGGGGATGTATCTGACCATCCGTACGAAGCACAATTTAATACATTCTTTGAATCCATTCGTGATAACGTCGAGATGCCATTGACTGGATTAAAACAAGCGATGAAAACTCATGAAATTATTTTTGCAGCCGATAAATCAGCTGAAACAGGCAAAACTGTAAAACTGTAGTTTCATGGAAAAAATAGCGATGGCGATGGCCGCTCATCCTGATGATATTGAATTGATGATGGGCGGCACCCTGATTCTGTTAAAGCAGGCAGGCTATGAAATTCACTACATGACCCTTTCTACAGGTGATTGTGGCAGTCTTGAGCATGATGCGGCGACGACTGCAGATATAAGAACGAAGGAGGCGAAAAACGCAGCTAATATTATGGGTGCTACGTATCATCCGCCAATTTGTAATGATTTTGAGATTCTATATAGACCTCAACTTTTAAAGAAATTGGCTTCAATCATTCGTAAGATCCAGCCAAATGTTCTGTTAACTCATTCCCCTTCGGATTATATGGAAGATCATATGAATACCAGTAGACTGGCGG
>JBBDSB010000147.1:0-1617 GCA_040905205.1 Cyclobacteriaceae bacterium | reverse complement strand
ATAAACGAAATTTCCTAACAGCTCGTCGATTAATTTAAACAAGCCTTTTAATTAACTACCTAATTCAAAATACGATAAAAAACAATCAGTGGATTTTTTTCCTCCATGCCATCCTCATTTCTTAAAATGGAGTAAAACACATCCTCCTTCAACGGCCTTGGAATAATTTCTTCTGTCAACTCTCGATCAAATAGTTGCTTTAAATGAACCAGGGGACGTTTATTCTCCAAATCAATTACCATGTAATAGGATCGTTTCTCGTATACAACACGTAGAAAGGCATGGTTATCAGATAGTACCATTTGGCCTATGCTCAGCTGATGTGTATTGTCAAATCCAGTGAAATGAAGCAGGTATTCCGGAACCAGGTGATCCTCCTCTTTTCTAAAGATCGTATCAGTTTTAGTATGCGATGATATATTCCCCCGAATGATGGGCAAATAAAACAAGCTTACGTTCTTTACCCGACTTAAAATCTTGGGTATTGAATGGATAATTGTGAAATTTGAATTATAGCCGTAAAGAGGCCTTTCCCAGTGTTCGACTTCAAGGGTTTTTGGTGTAATCGAGCTTACCAACACCTGACGGGATTTTTCTTTGGTACCATTAAGCGTTTCCTGAACCACCAATAGGGTGTCATTGTCCTTGTAAAAGGAGATCGGATGCGCTGGTAATCTTTGGCTTGAACTGCTAAAGTTTCCCTCAAAGTCATAAGAAATCACTAACCTTTTTTGCCAATCCGCGACAAGGACACAATTTTCTTTTTCATCAAGGTAAATCGCATAGGGCATAATATATTCCTCAGGGCCTTCTCCCTTCTCCCCGATTGTACGAAGTAAATTCCCGCTGTAGTCAAATTTTAAAAGTCCCTTTCTATTATCCAACAGGAGAAAAAAGTCCTTAGAGAAGGCTAAATCTTGGCTAAAAGTAAGCGGAGGATTTCCCGGAGCCTCAAGATTTATGGTGTCTAGAATTTCGATCTGTAATTCCGGCCAATCGCCCAACAAAAAATCCTTCTGGATCTCTATTGTTTTGGTAGATACCAGGGTGTCCGCGTTGTCTTTATCTCCACAATTTTGCAACAGGATAACTGGGAAAACGAGCAAAGTAAGCGTGGTAAACTTCATATTAATTTTTAAAAACATGGCCGAAAAATTTTCTAGGAAACTGTTTCATCACTACCGTTGCAAGGTCTTTGGAAAGGCGGGGTTGTCTTTGATTCTCCATTGTATATTTATTTTTCGCTAAAATGAAATGCTGAAGACAAGAAATCTAAGACAAGCCCAAATTCAATTAATTTGGGCTTGTTCAATTATTCATTTATTAGCCATCAGTCATTGCTTTACAAATTTAATAATCCTAAATAAAGTAGGACAATAGAAAGCGAACTGATCTATACCATGCAGACTCATTGACAAGACCATGTATGACACAAAGGTCTAAGACTTAAACAAATCGACCCTACATCACATACACCGGGAGCTGGATACAAGGTATCAATGACATTCCCCCCCGTGTCATACAAATAGCAAACTGAGCACCCTGAGCCTCCATAGATGGTCCCCATTTGATTTCTCTGCAGCACATCCTCTGCTGCCAGCTTTAATTTTTCTAAAT
>JBBDSB010000146.1:0-1619 GCA_040905205.1 Cyclobacteriaceae bacterium | reverse complement strand
CGATTTGGTGAATTCCGCTCAATATTTTTTCAGTTTGTTTCGGTGATGGTTTTTTCGTTCCGGAAACATATTGAGAAAGCAAAGTAGCATTCATTCCAATTTTTTCAGCTAAGAATTTTGCGTTTATCACTTTATAATATTTGAAAAACTGTTTAAAATCTATTTCAAATTTAATGTCATTCGGTTCGACTTTTACATTCTCTTCTTCAAAATAAAATTCGGTAGCTTCATACGCAGAGTTTATCAATTCAGGAATTGATTGTCCAGTAGTAAAAATTGCATAATCGTTAG
The DNA here is from genome assembly GCA_040905205.1 of Cyclobacteriaceae bacterium. Classification (GTDB taxonomy): domain Bacteria; phylum Bacteroidota; class Bacteroidia; order Cytophagales; family Cyclobacteriaceae; genus Cyclobacterium. Next base: position 1,328 of record JBBDSB010000146.1, on the reverse strand, counting down.
AATATGCAGAAAAACCAGTATCAGTTTTCTCAACAGTCATTATAATTTTCTTCTTAGCCATAATTTTATAATTTAATTCCAGCGTCTTTGAGAATTTTCTTTTCCAATCCTTTACCCATTTCTTGACTTCCGTGATTCGGAAATATGATTATTCCTTTTTTTGATTCGTGATGCATTTTTACGTGTGAGCCTTTTTGAGAAACTGGATGCCAACCATCTTTAGTCAATATTTTATAAAGTTTGGAACATTTCATTCAGTTTACTTTTCAATCACAATTCAAAGGTAAATTATTATTTACTTTTAGGCAAGAGATTTATTTTGAAAACGGTTTTTTCAGCATTTGCTTCAACGGTTTGCGTGTATGAGAAGTAGCGGATTAAAAAGCACTTCACTTTCAGTTTGGCACTGACTTTTATTAAAAGCACAGACCTTTGATTTAGCACTGAACCCGCTATTTCTTATACACGCTGTGTGTGCCCAGCATGGGCATCTGGTATCGAAGATACCAAATTATTCCAAAGGGGGAAAATCCCTTATGTGCGGGGGTAATCCCGATACTCGGGACAGGCTGTCCCGAAGCATTAGCAAGTCGCAAGGTGGTTTGCCGTGAGGCATGCACTGAAGCCCGCCTCCCGGAGGGCAGGTAAGCGAGACTGCAAACCCCGGTTCCAACGAACAGGAACTGGATACAGAGGCCTGACAGGTTGGATGAGGTAGCACATCATACTGACGTCCTAAGGGTGGGAAACCATCAAATACCTGTCTGGTAGATCCAGTGGAACTGCTTTCTTATCTGGAAAGCAACAGGGACAGTATTGCCACATCCATCCTGAACCACACGTATGTACCGAAACCTATCAAGGGGGGGGACGAAGCGGGAGCTTCGGGCCAGGGAGCGGGAGGCATCCCCAAGAGCAACGGAAAAACAAGATTACTGGGGGTTCCCACTGTGGTGGAAAGGTGGCTCCAACAGGCGGTAAGCCAGGTGCTGATGACCAAATACGAACTAACGTTCGAGGAACACAGCTATGGCTTCCGCCCGGAAAAGAACATCCACAAGGCGGTGACACAGGCCCTGAAAAATAGGGCCGAGCGTAAAGAAAATGTCCCTTAGGACATTTTTAGCGAAGGGGCCGGGCAGTGTGTGGCATGGCTATCAGGACATAGTGGACATCGACCTGAAGGGGTTCCCCGCCTTCGGCAGGCAGGTTTGACGAGGTTGACCATTCAATCCTGCTCCAATTCATCTACCAGCGGGTAAAATGCCCGACCACCCTACGGCTTATCAGAAAATGGCTCCGTGCACCCATCCAGATCAACGGAAAAC
>JBBDSB010000145.1:3493-9822 GCA_040905205.1 Cyclobacteriaceae bacterium | reverse complement strand
AATTGACAGAAAAAAGACAGGGAATCAAAGCCAAGTGGGAGAGTGAAAAGGCGGTCATTCAGGGTATTCAACGAGAAAAGGAAAATATTGATAAATTTAAAATCGAGGCCGAACAGGCTGAGCGTGCCGGTGACTTTGGAAAAGTGGCTGAAATCCGGTATGGAAAAATTGTCGAGAGCGAAAAAAAGCTGGGCTCCTTTCAGGAACAACTGAAAGAGATGCAGGAAGGGTCACCACTTCTTAAAGAGGAGGTAGATAATGAAGACATTGCCGTGGTGGTGTCCAAATGGACTGGGGTTCCTGTTTCAAAAATGATTCAAAGCGAGCGGGAAAAGCTTCTGCTGCTGGAAGAGGAATTGGGAAGACGGGTGGCAGGACAGCGGGAAGCCATAACCGCATTGTCGGATGCGGTGAGAAGAAGCCGTGCCGGGCTGCAGGATCCCAAAAGGCCCATCGGATCTTTCATTTTCCTCGGCACTACAGGTGTGGGTAAGACAGAGTTGGCAAAAGCCCTTGCAGACTACCTTTTTAATGACGAAAATGCAATGGTCAGGATAGATATGTCCGAATACCAGGAAAGGCATTCCGTCAGCCGTTTGGTCGGAGCACCTCCAGGTTATATAGGCTATGATGAGGGTGGTCAATTGACCGAAGCGGTAAGAAGAAGACCCTATTCCGTCGTTTTGCTGGATGAAATCGAAAAAGCCCATCCCGACGTGTTTAATATCCTGCTCCAGGTCCTGGATGATGGAAGGCTGACTGACAACAAGGGGAGGTTGGCCAATTTCAAAAACACCATCATCATTATGACCACCAATATAGGATCGATACTGATTCAGGAGCGGTTTGACAATATGGAAGAATGGAACAAAGCACAGGTTATGGAGGACACCAAAAATGAGATATTTGACTTGCTCAAAAAGTCTGTCCGGCCTGAGTTTCTTAATCGTATTGATGAAATCATCATGTTTGAGCCCCTCACCAGGGAAATTATCCGCAAGATAGTGGATATACAATGGAGAGAAATCCAAAAAAGGCTGGCAGACTCTGGAATAGAAATAGATGCCACCAGAGAGGTGTTGGATCATATGGGAGAGGTAGGCTTCGATCCCCAGTTTGGCGCCAGGCCCCTGAAGCGTACCATGCAGCGACTGGTGCTCAATGAATTATCCAAGCAGATTTTGAGTGGGTATATTAAAAATGACAGTGCTGTGCTGGTGGATTTGGATGCGGATAAACATATTTATTTTAAGAATGTGGAGGAGGTACCGGTTGAGTAATCATGACAAACGGTTTTTATGACCAAAATGGAAGAGATGGTGGCTCAGGGAATGGAAGAGGGTGCCGTGGGCCTGTCAACGGGCTTGTTTTATGCCCCTGGAAGTTTTGCCAACAAGGAAGAAATCGTGGCCCTGGCCAAGGTAGCCCATAGGTATGGGGGTATTTATGATACCCATATGCGGGATGAGCGTTCCTATTCCATTGGTTTAATCAATTCCGTTAAAGAAGCCCTGGAAATTGGGAAAGAATCAGGTATACCGGTCCATATTTCACACATCAAGGCCCTGGGAGCAGATGTATGGGGAAAAAGTGAAGCCGTGATTGCGTTGATAGAGGAGGCCTGGAATAAGAGGGCGCAGGTAACGGCCAACCAATACCCCTATACCGCCTCAAAAACTTCTTTAATTCTACCGATGACGGTTTTTTCCTGAAATTACATCGAACTGAGGTTTAATAGGCATGTATTCACGTCAAATGATAGGTCTCTCGGAACTAGCCAATAATGGTTTCATTAACCCCTTCATCAAAATCAAGCGCTTTGCCCAGATAGACCAACCTGCATCCCTTATTGATATCCAAATCATTAAGAGATGTAAGCAATTCGATGTGGTTGCCTTCATCCTTGAGAAACATTAATATGGCATTTTCATCATTTTCAATATTTTTAATAAATTCAAGGAATTTTTCTTTCGAGTCTACCGGCACCTCATGAATGGTGGGGTATTTTCGGGCCACGGTATCTATTTTCTCAAAGTCGTAGGTTTTGGAAAACAGTTCCTGTGAGGGGGGAGATTCTTCCGAATTCAACTCTTCCGGATTGATTAGTCGAAATGAGCCATTTTCGCCAAATATGGATTTGTAACGGTTGATGGCTTGTTTGTTGATATCATCATTGCCTGTAAGGGCCAGTAGAAAGCCCATGTCATTGAATTCAATATTTTCTTCCAATTGGTCTGAATAAATATTGGATACGATAGCTTCCAGCCCCTCTTTTCTGGCCGATTTAATATTTTTCCTGTTGGTATCCAGCATTACTACATGTCGGCCATTTTTTTGCAAGTAGGATCCGATCAGTCGGGATGCTTTGGAAGCCCCAATGATCATTACCCCGTCGGAATTTTCCAAGACGCCAACAAAACGGGCAACAAAACGGGCGGTGGTGGCATTGAGTAACACAGTGACCAAAACTACTGAAAACACCAGGGGTGTGATGAATTCTGCGCCGGGAATTCCTTCCTGCGACAATTTGGTTCCGAAGAGGGATGCGATTCCCGCTGCTACAATCCCTCGAGGGCCCACCCAGCTGACAAATATTTTTTCATTATTTTTTAGCGGCGAGTTAATAGAGCTTAAAAATACGCCCAAAGGTCTTAAAATTATGATAATGATAAATAGCAGGGCGGCTGTTTTCCAATTGTATACCAGCAGGAGTTCTTCCAAACCGATATTAGCGGAGAGCAGAATAAAGAGAATTGAAATCAGCAATACGCTCAGCGTTTCTTTGAAATCAAGTAATTCCTTAAGATTTGGGAGTTGGCTGTTGCCCAAAAACATGCCCATCACCACCACTGCCAAAAGGCTGGATTCGTGGGCCAGCTGGTCACTTAAAACAAAAGTAAGCAGTACAAAAGACAGAGAAAATGGATTCAACAAAAAAGGGGGCACCCATCTATTTTTAATCAATAAATATAGAAGCCATCCTGAAATGGCCCCCATAGAGGAACCAACCAAGATGATTTTTCCAAAATCAAATATGGCCTGACTGGTATAACCTGCATCTCCCTCTACGCTGATAAAATTAAAAACCAAAACGGCTACCAATGCACCCAGTGGATCGATAAGTATTCCCTCCCATTTTAGCACAGCAGCCACATCTTGCTTTAGGGGGAGATTTCTCAGAATAGGGTTGATTACAGTAGGGCCGGTTACAATAATGAGGGAGGAAAAGAGAAAGGAGATACGCCAGCTGAAGTCAAACAGGAAATGGGCTGCCAGGCCGGCACCGATAAAGGAAATTATGGAACCAAAAAGGATAAGCTTGCCGACTACAGGTCCCATTTTAGAAATTTCACCTCTTCTTAAGGTTAATCCCCCTTCAAACAGAATAATTCCAATCGCCAAAGAAACGAAATTGAATAATTTATCGTCTGGGAAGAGCCCATTTTCACCATTAAAGATGGGTTGTAGCCATTGTGTACCATCTGATGTAAAAAAGGTAGAAATTGGCCCGACAACTAACCCGGTCAATATTAAGGGCAAAATTGCAGGAATCTTAAATTTCCATGCAACCCATTGGGCCAAAATTCCTAATATGATAATTCCTGCAAGTTCCAGCATGTCGCCTGTTAGGTAAAGATAAAATTAAAAATCAAATCACATTAAAAAAAACAACATTGAATGAATGTCAATTGTTCCTTTTATTAATTTTAATAGAAGTAATTTAGTGTATAAGGAAGAAAATCTCCTAGAAATTAGAATTTTAAATCATTTGATATGAAAATTCTCATCTAAAGAATAATTTTAAATTGCAAACCGTCAATCATCTCTAAATTCATCTTGTTGCATCAGTACCTCGCCAAAGGAAATCCCTTCCGCCGCAAGGGCCAATATGGTGGTGGGTAAATTTTGGATTCTTTTCTGAATATTTTGATAATATACTTCAAAATTCTCATCCGGCACAGCCATTCCCATGAAAATCAGATCGGCTTTGCTTGAGGACTCATGCAAGACCTCTTCGAAAGTGCGACCCTTTGCCACTATAATTTCAAGTTTGGCACCGGTGCGAAGTTTTGTAATGACTGCCGAGAGGTTGTTTCTGGCATCCCTGCCCGCTTTTTCATCCGACACCATCATTTTTATATTGACATTAGACCCATACCAGGAACGGGTGGATTGCAAAAGATAAGCCAGGATCAATAGGAGGCCTCCATTGGCCTTCAATCCACCCCACCAAAGATCTATCTGCTTCCGGTTTCCAAAACCCTTTTCCGGATTATCACGGACGATAACCACATTGCGGTTCAATTCATGAAACTGGGCGATCATTTCACAATAATTCTTACGAACCGCAGAATTTTCACTGTCTCCAAGGATAATGGTATTGGGTATCAAGGTACCGTACCCATAAGACCGGACAAATTCAACCGCCCCTTTAAAAGTGTCTTTGGCCAAAATTACCCGGGCAAATCCCTGTTTACCTTTTTTGTTTAAAAAATCTTCAATATTGCTTTCCATTTTTTTTCTTCTCTTGCTAGTTAAGCCACTGCTGGAAAGCACCGTGGCGACAGTAAGTAGCCCACGGTTGTGGATGATTGAGGAGGCAAAATCTATCAGATGCCATCGCGTGGTTGGGGCCCCTGAAAGCACCAAAGGGCTTGGCCTCCAGGATTTTGTCGCTTTTGTACGCCTTAGGTTTAACAGTCCTATTCGAATCAAGGCCATCCATATACCCCGCCTCACATCCCCCCATGCGGTTTTCATTTCCTTGCTTTGTATCCAAAAAAATATGGCGATGATAAATACAAAGGCAAGGCCTGTAGCCAGTGCGTTAATTAAAAACATCACGCCTAAACAGCCTAGAGTACCCAGAAGGGAAAAAAACCAATGGACTTTAAACGAAGGGCGAAAAGAAGGGCTGTTCAAAAAACCTTCGATACCTGCTACGGCATTTAATATCCCGTAAGTGGTAAGGAAAAACATGGTTAAAATAGGAGCGATAATATTGAGATTGCCTAAATAAACAGCTATGAGGGCGATGACCATGGTGAAAATGGTGCCAAATCGGGGAGAATCATCGGTACCCGAACCATATCCCAACCAATCCAACCAAGGGGGGAGGATCCGGTCCCTCACCAGTGCCTGCAATACCCTGGGTGCTCCCAATATACTTCCGACAGCACTGGAAAGGGTGGCACCCCATACACCAAATAGTATGGCATCTCCCCAATAAGACATTTTCCGCATGATCATGGGATCTGCGATCAAGGTCAGGGCATTGGCCCGTTGGGCCAGTATGATCGGTAAAGTCATATATATGACATAACCAACACCAATGGCAGCAAAGGTGCCTATTGGGATGGACTTAGAGGGATTTTTTAGATCACCGGACATATTGATGCCGGCCATAATTCCCGTCACGGCTGGGAAAAAAACAGCAAATACAACCCAAAAACCTTCTGAATTACGGTCGGAAGCACCCCACAATTCAATGGTGGTTTCTTCTATTGGGCTTCCCAAAATAAAGGAGATCAATGACAGCCCAATGCCAAACATGATAAAATATTGGGCTTTTATGGCCACTTGGGCAGAAACGATGGCAAGCGTAGCGATACCCACCGTTGTGATCAAACCCACCATTTTAATATCCAAAGCAGGAAATACCGAAACCATACTTTCAGCAAAACCCACGGTATATAACGCCACGGAAAGCGCCTGCGCAAGGTAAAGAGGAATGCCAATGGCTCCTCCTGCCTCTATTCCCAGAGATCGACTGATCATATAATAGGCACCTCCTGACCTTACCCTTTGGTCGGTTGCTATGGCAGCTACAGATAAAGCGGTCAAAAATGTGATTGAAGAGGCCAATGTGACAATGATCAAAGTACCTATAAGGCCTACGTTACCAACCACCCATCCAAATCGAAGGTACATGATTACGCCTAATATGGTCAGAATCGAAGGGGTAAAAACCCCGCCAAATGTCCCAAAGCCGGTTTTTACCGCCGGGATTACTGATTCATTGTCATTTCCTTTCTTAAGAAACGGATTTTTCATATTGGAGTAAGAGGAAATTATTTTAACATTTTTTAAATGCTATTGGAAGTACCAAGGGTGGTTCGTCATTCGTCAAAAGTATAAAATACCTTTTAAGGATAATAGAACTAATGAAAGATATTTTATAATTCCAGGAATCAAATGTTGGAAGAAGGGATTGTACTTTACAGCCATGGCCGGCATGCGGGGCATGAAAAACCATACAGCATTTTGTCCATAAATTTTAATGCTAACCTTTAAAGGACAACGCTAGAAAAATAGGCAGATCAATAAGC
>JBBDSB010000145.1:0-3393 GCA_040905205.1 Cyclobacteriaceae bacterium | reverse complement strand
ACCTCAGCCTGACCATTTTCTTTGACATTTTTAAAAGCAGTAGAAGATGCGACATTGCTGGTTCCGGCAGAAGATGCCCCACCGGAGGAAATGGGCTGGGGACTTTTAGCCGGCCGGTCGGCAGTTTTAGGGGCTTCATTTGAGGAAGAAACCTGTTTTTTTGGTTCAGGGTATCGGGTGACCGGAATATTGGGGTTGGTTTCTCTCCCCACCTTCAGTGTTTGGCCTATGGTCAGGTTGTTGGAAGACAGGCCATTCCATTTGATCAATTCCTCCACTTTTGCGTCATAATTTCTGGCGATGGAAAATAAAGTTTCCCCTTGGGCTACTTTATGGGAAATCCAATTTCCTGTGGTAGGGATAGTTGATTTTGTTTCTGTTTCGACAGACTTAATGGTGGGAGTGCTATTTGAGGGTTTTTTATTTGGTTGAGAGGTAGAATCGGCCACCCTTTTTGGCATTTCAGCTTTAGCATTTAACTTTTTCTTTTTGGGAGTGGTTGCGGAGTCAGATTTCACTGGTTGGTTCGTGACGGCTACATTCTGATCTGCCAATTCTGCGGTTTCCTCAATGGCTTCGACCTCAACGGCTTCGGCCTTTTCTTCCAGACCTTTGATAAGAAGGGTTTGGCCCACACTCAGATCCGTGCCCTTCAAATCATTCCAGGCCATCAGGTCTTGAATGGGCACATTATAATTTTGAGCAATTGCGAAAAGGGTTTCTCCGGGTTTGACCTGGTGTACCGAAGCCCCTTCAGGAAGGGCTTCCTTTTCAATAAAGGGTACTTTGATCCTTTGCCCGATTTTCAAGCCATCCTTCAGGTTGTCATTGTTTTGCACAATGTCATTAACCGGGGTATTGTACCTCCTGGAAATGCCAAAAAGCGTTTCCTGGGGCTCCACTTGATGAATAATAAAAGATTGATCTCCTATTTTTTCTATACCAACCGAATCGACAGATAGGGTTTTAGCCGCCAAACTTTGGACAACCAGAACACTCAAGCCGAACATAAATAACCAACATTTTATCATTTTAAAATAGGGGTCCATTTTTAATACTTTCTTAATGTATGCAAATTTCATATTTATTTTGTCAAATGCAACCCCATTTTATACCAATTAGGGGTTTGAATGATTTTATTGGTATATTCAAACTGAAAAATAAATAAAATGATGAAAATGAAATTTTTACCTGTACTTCTGCATCTTGTTTGGATGAGCCTGTCTCCCCTATCCGCTCTTATGGCACAGGATGTGGACGAGAAAGATTCGTTGAAAACGGTATATGTATTTGAAATACAAAGTGATATTGATCCCAGGATGAACCGCAAGGTAAAGTTGGCCATGGAAGAGGCTTATCAAAAAGAAGCGGATTTGATTATTGTTCACATGGATACATATGGAGGAGCAGTTAATGATGCTGATGATATCCGAACCATGTTTCTCGAGTCAAAGATTCCGATTTTTTCATACATTGACAAAGATGCCGCTTCGGCTGGTGCTTTGATTTCCATTGCCTGCGATAGCATATATATGGCCAGAGGTGGCAGTATAGGTGCGGCAACGGTGGTAATGGGAGGCAGTGGAGAGGCGGCTCCTGATAAATACCAATCTTATATGCGGTCCATGATGAGAAGTACCGCAGAAGCCAGAGGAAGAAATCCACAAATTGCGGAGGCCATGGTAGATGAAAACCTGGAAATAGAAGGGATCACAAAGGCAGGGGAAGTGATTACCTTTTCCGTTTCTGAGGCCATCGCAAATGGCTTTTGTGAAGCAGAAGTGGCCTCCATTGAAGAAATTCTTGAGCGGAATCAGCTGTCTGATTACCAAATCGTCAACTATGAGCCTACAGTGATTGAGGATGTGATCGCCTTTTTTTTAAATCCAGTTGTCAGTGGCTTTTTGATTTTGATTATATTTGGGGGTATTTATTTTGAAATTCAAACCCCTGGTATTGGATTCCCTTTAGCGGCCAGTGTTTTGGCGATTGTTTTGTATTTCATACCTTATTATCTTACAGGATTGGCCAGCAATTTGGAAATAGTGGTCTTTGTGGTTGGCATTGTTCTTTTGGCCGTGGAGGTGTTTGTGATTCCCGGATTCGGAGTATTTGGTATTTTAGGGATTATCGGTGTATTGGCAGGTCTTACCATGGGAATGCTACCCAATGAGCTGTTTGATTTTACCTTTGTGAGTTCCGGTAAGTTGTTTGCAGCTATACTTACCGTAGTTTTGGCAGTAATCATTGCAACGGTTTTGATTTTCAGTCTTACACCCAAAGTCAACCAATGGCAGTCTTTCAGCCGCATTTCTTTGGCGGATACCCAGCAAAAATCGGAAGGCTATACCTCCACCTTTTATGGGGAAAATTTAATGGGTAAGGAGGGAATTGCCTATACCAGATTGATGCCCAGTGGTAAAATCCTGATAGAAGAGGAATTGTATGATGCCTATTCCAGGGGAGAATTTATTGATAAGGGAGAAAAGGTTAAGGTAATCAGTACAGCAGGTACCTCATTAAGGGTGAAAAAAGTATGAAATGGTTTAGCAGGGTCTACTCGATCTATGGAAGTCTTATCTTTGCATCCACTTTTTTGCTTTTGTTACCATTGTTTTTTGTAACCATCGAAATTCCCGGGCTTAAAACCCAGGGCCGAAAACTGAACAGAATATGGTCAAAAATATTTTTTGGCTTATTGCTCATCCGTGTTCACATTGAAAATTTACACAATTTTAAAAAGCATGGTCAGTTTGTAATCGTATCCAACCACTTTTCCTACCTGGATATTCCTGTCCTGGGTTTGATCCCCTTTGATATGGTCTTTATAGGAAAAAGCTCATTGGCGAAAATACCACTGTTTGGCTATATGTTCAGAAATCTTCATATTGCGGTAAACAGAAACAGTCTAAAGAGCAGGGGAGAATCTATTATTAAGGCCAAAGAGGTCCTTAATGAAGGAAGCAGTGTGGTTTTTTTCCCTGAAGGGGGAATTGCCAGTTCAAGCCCCCCAGCCATGGCAAGGTTTAAGGATGGGGCCTTTAAAGTGGCTTTGGATAAACAAATTCCCATAATTCCTATCACTTTATCCTACAATCATTTACTTTTGCCTGATGATGGCAAGTTTTTGTTAAAATACAAAACTGCTAAAGTGGTCATCCACGCTCCAATTCCTGTGAATGGATTGACACAAAAGGATGTAAATCAACTGAAAGAAAAATGCTTCAATACCATCCAAGACCAGTTGTGGAAAGACAATGAACATATTGAAACCGTACAAAAAAGCAGATGAAATCGAGCATGTCTCAAGAGATACACAGAGGGATGATTATCAAGCATGCGAGATTCCACCTGCCTGGACGGCAGTCAGGTATGGCCGCTAAAAATTAATTA
>JBBDSB010000144.1:0-9841 GCA_040905205.1 Cyclobacteriaceae bacterium | reverse complement strand
CCAGGTCATGCCCATAGCCACTGAGACCATTATTGAGGTCATCCGAGGCGATAAACAGGATATTCATTTTTTTGGGATCCCTGCTTTCCTGAGCCAGCAAAGGGATATTCAGCCATAATAAAACAAATACTGGGAAAATTGCTTTTAAAGTCATCTGGGTATTTTTTTGCGCTATGATTGTTTAGATTCCAATATTAATCAGGAAATGATTAAAAGTACCTAACTTAAATCCCCAGTAATTTTGAATAATTAACAGGTTTTATAGGGGTTTAACCTTCCAGATTTCACCCCTTGATTTTAACATGTAGCTGACCATCAAAAATCCTGAAAGGTTTGCGGATTTTATAAACTATTTAAGAATTTTTAAAACCTTTGACTTTCCACCCTTTTCTATAATCCCTTGATAAATGCTGATTAGCTGAGGGGACATTGGTGATTTTCATGTTTTTGGCATCCCATTCCAAAGTTTTGTTGGGCTCCCTAATGGCCACCGTTCCCAAAATAACAGCTTCAGACATCGGGCCCGACATGGCAAAATGACTTTCTGTATTGGTTTTTCCCAGGCAGGCATCGGCAAAATGATGGTAATGGTCCCTTTCCTCCATCTCCGGAAAAGTTACCGTTTTAAATTTCTCCGCAGGTAATAATACAGGCATTTTGGTATGGGGAATCAAAAGGGCGCCTTCTGTTCCTACCAACATGGCGGATTCTGCTGGATAATCTTTTACCGAATACATAGCGCGTACTTCTTCCGGTGGATAGAATTCGCCGTCAAACCATTCCACTTGCAATTCATCTGAAACCGTATAATCATTTCCGGGAAATTTATAGGTAATATGGTTACTCTGAGGCCAGGTATCTCCCATTCGTTCCGGGGAGGCTTCCCAGGATTCCTGTACTTTTGCCTTTACGGACAAAGGAGCCTTTAACTCCAATCCTTTCCAGACGGCATCAAAAATATGACATCCTATATCTCCTGACCAGCCCGTTCCAAAATCCTGCCATGCCCTCCATTTTGCCGGATGGTAAATTGCAGGCGCATAGGGCCTCATCGGAGCTGTACCTGTCCATAGATCCCAGTTGAGATGAGCAGGTGGATTTTCAGTTTCCTCTGGTCTGGGCCCTACGAAACGGTAAGCTTCTGTCGCCCCCGGTCTGTTCGAGCAGAGGTAGACATTTTTGATTTTTCCAATATAGCCCTCTTTAATAAGTTGGACTGCTGTCCGGTCTCCCTTGCCAGAAGCATGTTGGGTACCCAACTGGCTCACAATTCCCGCTTTAGCCGCTGCCTCTGTCAGCGCCCTGATTTCTGCTACATCATGACACATGGGTTTTTGGCAATAAATATGTTTACCCATTTTGATGGATTGAAAGCAAATGGGGAAATGGTTGTGATCAGGAACACTCACATTGATTGAATCAAAATGCCTCCTTTCCTTTTTCAGCAAATCCCTCCAATCGGTATAGGTCTTTGCGTTGGGCAAGGCTTCAGCCGCCCTGGCCAAATGGTTTTCATCCACATCACAAATGGCCACAATCTCCACCTCCGGATGAGCTTGGAAACGCTGTAAATCATGCCAGCCCATTCCTCCTACCCCAACGCATACATGGCGAAGTTTTTGTACTTGTTTCTTGCCAAAAGAGGGAATACTTAACAATACCGGTTGGGCCATTGCCACGGTGGCAGCGGTTACAATAAATTTACGCCTGGAATTTTCATGCTCTTTATTCATTCTTTTCAAATTATTTGGGGTTTATATCCATTGGTGAAAATTGCTCCGTTTCCCCTAATTTAATGTAATTTCTCGAATCTTTTAATTTCTAACCTGAGATCGATTATAAAATAGTACGAATTATGGGCGCTATACCTTTCCTAAGCAAATGGTCAATTCCCTGATAACGCAAAGCATCAAAGAATCAACCCAAATCTCATTTTCAGCGACTCCCCCTTTTAAAGGGGGCAGAGCTTGTCCCGACCAAAGTCGGGAGGGATTTCAACGGGAATATCAAATATAACGCATTGACTCGTCCTGAAAAAGGTTTACAGATTTAAATTTTATTTACTGTTAGTCCTACCACAAATTTACATTTGGTACGTTGGCGAAAAAATCCCCCATACCCCCTTATTAAGGGGGATTTACCTTATCTGCTTTTTCTGTGTCTAATTTAAAGAGGGTACTTCCTGACAAAATAAACGTCATCTAGAATCTCAGGTTTCTAATGTATAATCAAATTCAAACCTATCCCAAGGCAAGGTCAAACCCTCCCGTTTACTTAGGGATTCCAAAGATCAAAATCCAATTTTCAGGGTTTGTTTTTTAACAATGGTGACCATTTCAGTCTTTTTGGCACCTTTGTAAATAACCTCTACCGTATAGGGGGAGAACAGTTCTTTTTGGTGATGGGATTTTTTGACCACAGGCACCTCATCTTTATTTTCCGCCCATTCCACCGGTCGGATTACCATTTGAGAAAGCGGGATTTCATTCAATCCGTTGGAATTTGCATGCCCTTCAAAGTGAAGTTTACCGAATTGATCCCGAATTGTGATTTTAGCTTCTGCCGGGGTTTCAAGCAACAGGGTCCATTTTATGCCATAATTGCTGAGAGAAGTCGTGTTTTCCCAATACACATCATCTGAACGTGTACCAGGTCCAAAATCGCAATCCAACAATTGGTGGTTAAAAACAGCATTTTCCCCGTCAAAAATAAAAGTATGGTAATCCGGATGCTCACCTGGATTGATAAATTTACAATTGATAAAGCGGTGGTTGCTTCCCTGGCCATAATCATCCCCAAACCTGATATTACAGGTATTGGAAATAGAAGTCGTATTTTCGTAGACAATGGGCAAGTGCAGAGACCTGTCATTATAAGCCCCCTGGGTATTGATGGTAGACACCTTAGCGGGAATGGTGTCCATGGAAATGGTTTTCACGAAATTATTTTTAAAAATCAGGTTTTTATTGGAATAATCCGAAAAAAATTCTGTTCCTCTCATCTCCCCCCCATCTCGGGACCTTCCAAAAATCACATTATTTTCATACCTCAGATTTTCCCTCACCTGGCCTCCTTTTCCATAATTGGTAATCCTCATTCCAGCCAGTACATCCTGCTCTCCCCAGGTTTCAATGAGCCTTCTTCCCCGGTTTGGCTTTTCAATCATGGTCTTGACACTTTCCATATGGATAAAATTATCCCTGACACTCAGGTCATTTGAAGCCCACAAAATCCCGCAACTGTAGTATCCGGTAAGAAAAATTTTATTGTCGTGAACCTCACCTTTCTCGTCAAAAGGTTGGATAGCAAAGGAATTGACTACCCAACTGTCCACATATATTTCATTGTTATAAATATATTTTGCCCTGTTAAGGGCATTTTGCCTGGTCCTTTTGATCAGGTTATGATGAACTTTCAATTCATTTCCCCTTTCTTCCGAGGCATCCATATCATATCCTGAAAAACCCAATGACCGGGCTCCTCCGGCACCGTGACGGTCAAACATTTGGGTCCCCTTATCGATAAATACATTATGGTGAATATCATATTTACCAAATGCATCATCAAAACGCATTCCCCAGGATTGAGGCAGGTGGTATTCGGCAGTCACACCTGCTATGACCACATCCGATTTGGATTGAATTTCGATATTTCCAAAACCGCGGTTTATCCCTGGCTGGTACATTTCCCTTCTTTCAGCATCTGGTTTAAGCATACTTTCCCCTGCCAACAGATGCTGGTTATTTTCTGAACTTCCCTGTTTTAGTTGGCCGTTGAATATTTTTAGTCCGGATTGTTTTTGTTCACTCCTCCACCGAATACCGGTACCCGATTTATTTGTTTCGTTATAATCCACCTCCTTGATAAACCCCTTGCCATGGATGATTGTATTGCCACCCAAATCCAAAGTGATGTCCTCGGCAGCAATGACTATGGCACTTTTATCACTTTCAATATCATCGGTCAACAGGTAAGTGGCGTTGGGTTGATCAAGAATATAGGGTGGATTTCCAAGGTTTCCGGGAATATAAATTACCTTGTTGAATGACCTGGTTTTAAATTTTCTGGTAGCAGAAGCGATTGAATTACCGAATTCATCCTCTGCCATCAATCGGTAATAATATTCCGTATTGGGTTTAAGGTCTTTGAGGTAATGTAAATGATTAAAATAAAAGCGGTCTGTTTCCGCTGTTTTCATTCCAAAATTGGGTGTATTACCATATTCAACATAGGTTTTGGCAGGTAGATTGGTCTCCCAAGCTAAACTGGACGATTTTTCGGATATATACATCCAATGGTTTTCCTCTTCTACCACGAGTTGCTCTCCGAAAGTATCCTGGTAAATTTTATCTGATTTTGCACCAAAATAATGGAGGCAAAATTGATTAAAAACTTCATATATGCGATCTGGAGGAATGTCTGTGGTCAGTTCACTAAAAGCTTTGTAGGCCCTGTCAGCATTGATTTCCTGCGCAAATCCTTTGCTTATTGCGCATCCTAAAAACAGTACAAAGAAACAAACCGCTCTAAAAACAATCATATTAAATATCGGGAATCCCAGATTTAAGGACAAAGCCTGGTGGCACACTTATTTGGTTTACTTTATTCTACCCTTTCGTTCAGATTGGGAAAACCCTTTTAAAAAAATAAAGAATAACCTCTCCCATGAGAAGTTATTCTTTATTTTATTTAATCAACAAATTATTCAATAACCTGGATTATTGGGAGTCAGATTGGGATTGTTCTGCATTTCCGGCAATGGAAAGGGCATCAGATAATGTCTTTCCTGCAAGGTTTGGTTAGAACTCAAATTCTCATGTCCAACAAAATCATCAAATCCATTGTTGATTTCATTGTAAACTTTCCTTAACCTCAACATATCAAACCAGGTAATCTGCTCATAGGCGAGTTCATGCCACCGTTCTCTCCAAACAGCTTCCCGAAAGCTTTCTGTTGTAAATTCTCCCAATGAAGGCGTTTCCAGTTGGGCACGATCCCTGATCCTTTTCAGACTTTCATAAGCCAGATCATTAGGACCTCCCACTTCATTTTGTGCTTCCGCATAAATCAACAACACTTCCGCAAAACGGATCAAGGGAACATTTAAATTATTGGCTCTGTTTCCCGGATTGCCCTCAGATCCCAAAGCCCTTTGATTGAAATGTTTGAAAATATAGGGAGCGCCCAGATCAAAGGGTTCACCACTTCCATTTGTAAAATAACTTGTGTAGAAAAACCCTTCCTGATTCACTGCTCTTAGATCACCTTCCTCATAGGAATTATAAAAATCATTGGTAGGTACCGTACTTCCCGTACCGGATGGTCCCTGAAAAGTAACCGGCTTGAAATTAGGAAACATGTTATTCATGGGATTACCGGCAACAATGATATTGTATTGCAACATAAATATATGCTCCAATAAGTTGTCATTGGTTTCATCATGGAGATCTCCATAGGTGGGGAATAAATTGATGGTATTGGGATTTCCGTTCGCATAATCTATAACCTCTGCCGATTTTTGTGCCGCCAACTGGTAATACTCGGTACCCATGCTTAAGGGAAATCCTGCCATGGTTAGGTAAACTTTTGCCAACTGACTTTTTACTGCCGCAAGTGATATCCTTCCGCTAGCATCCATCCAGGGAAGACCTGCTGCCTCTGCCGCTTTCAAATCCTCCACTATCAATTGATAAACCTGTGATTGGGGAACCGGAGAAGGCCTAAAATCTTCTGCAGCAGCAGTTTGTGGAACAGTAATCAAAGGGATATCCCCCCAAAGCCGAACGGCATAAAAATAGGCCCAAGCCCTTAAGAATCTTGCTTCGCCAAGAATTTTTGTTTTTTGCGCTTCATCCATTGGGGTAATGGCAGGCACCTTATCCAACACCAAATTCGCCTGGGCGATCACTTTGTATAAACCGTTCCACCAATTGATAATATGTTGAGTCCGCCCATCATAGATTAGTCCATATATATTATTTAAATCAGAATTTTGAGCAGTTTCGGTGGTGGAGGTTCCTGTGGGTGCTTCTAAAAGCTGCCAGGTAGAGGAAAATATACCCGCGCCATCGCCAATAAATCTGGTGTCCGCATAGACAGCCGCCAATGCCGCTTCAGCATGATCCGGAATAGTATAAAAACTTTCCGGAGTAAGGTTAGAGGGATCTTCTTCACTGAGAAAATCCTCACATCCCGTCAAAACAGCCATACCGAGCAAACTCATACCAATATGGATCCAAAATCTTTTCTTTATTATATTTTTCATTTCTAGTTTCATGTGTTTATAATTGTTTTTCAGTGGTCACATGCCTGCCTGGTCGGCAGACAGGGAATCTCGCATGTTGGATAATCATCCCTGCGTGTGTCGTTCTCGTCATGCTCGATTTCATAAAATTAACTCCTAAAATTACAATGCAACCTGAATCCCCAATAAATAGGTGGTTGGCTTAGGATAGCTGTGCCAGTTCATACCCTGGGAAAATACATTGCTGCTATCTCCTCCCCTGATCGGTGACACTTCAGGATCACCAATGATTTCATCTCCTGTGACCAGGAAGAAATTTTGGGTCGAAGTATACACTCTCAGTCTGCTCAAACGGAGCCTATTGGCCACTTCAACAGGAAAAGTGTATCCCAATAAAAGATTTCTACCTCTTAAAAAGGAAGCATCTTTAACCCATCTGGAGTCTACATTGGTTACATAGCCAGCCCTGGTATCCCTGATTTCAGCAACCATTGAATTTTGATTGTCAGGAGTCCAGGCATCCAATACGGTTCGGTAACTGTTGGCAAGGGCTTGCCGGTCCTCACTGGGGTGCAGGTTCATGTCCAGGAGATCATTGCCATACATGTATTGGAGGTCTATGGCCAAATCCCAATTTTTAAAGCGAACATTGTTGGTTAAAGCCCCCCAAAAATTAGGGTTACCGTTGCCAATAATCATTCGGTCGGAATCGTTGATGGCTTTATCCCCATTTACATCCAGGTACTTGATATCTCCGGGAAGAATAGTCAATCCATTTCTGTAACTGACATATTCAGCAGCCTCACTTCTTTCCGATTCATTCCAGGTACCAAG
Source organism: Cyclobacteriaceae bacterium (assembly GCA_040905205.1). Taxonomy (GTDB): domain Bacteria; phylum Bacteroidota; class Bacteroidia; order Cytophagales; family Cyclobacteriaceae; genus Cyclobacterium. The sequence continues at coordinate 2,763 of JBBDSB010000144.1, read as the reverse complement.
CCTCACCAAACCCCAGAAAGATCCTACCGGTTCTCCAACCCTGATGATATTGGTCTGGTTGGTGAAATTAGGTCCACCTACACCGAAAATATCTGCAGGAGTAGCCAATGACAATACTTTATTACGGTTGGCAGAAAAGTTAAAGCTACTATTCCAGGTAAAATCCGCTTTTTCAATAATCACGCCATTTAAGGTGAATTCAATCCCTTTATTTTCCATTGAACCCACATTCCTTCTTATGGTTGCATAACCACTTGTTCTTGGAACCGGAGAGTCCAATAACATGTCCGTGGTTTTCCTGTAATAGTAATCCAATTCCATGGTAAGCCTGTTCTGAAACAAGCCCAGTTCCAAACCGATATCGGTCTGAGCAGTTTTTTCCCATCTAAGGTCAGGATTGGCCAGCCTGTTGATGCCTGTTCCACCGATTTGGGTCTCATTCCAAATGGCGGAATAATTGGAGCTCAATAGGGAAAGTGAAGAATAAGGTGGGATCTCTGAGTTACCGGTAAGGCCATAACTGGTCCTCAATTTCAAATTTGAAATGGTACTGTTTCCTTGTAAGAATCCTTCTTCCGATAGTCTCCAGGCCACCGCTGCAGAGGGGAAAATGGCATACTTATTATTCTCTCCGAATTTGGAGGCACCATCTGCCCTACCTGTTGCTGTAAATAAATATTTATCGTCTAGGATATAATTTACCCTTGCAAAATAAGAATTCAAAGCATGTCTTGAAGCATTGGAGCCCACTCGGGGAAGTTGTGATCCGGCACCCAGGTTATTAAAAGTAAAGAAGTCTGTTGCAAAATTCTGGATACTGGCACTCATGCTAGAGAAAGTGCTTTCCTGCCAGGAAATACCCAATAATCCGGTAAAAGCATGCCTGTCTGCAAATATTTTATTATAAGTAAGGTAATTTTCCAAAGACCAGAAACTGTCCCTTCTCAAACTTTTGGATGCGGTTCCGTTTTGGCCTATGGATAAGGTCCGCGTACTGGACTGGTTATTCTCCTGTGTTAGAATATTCACGCCCAATACTGTCCGCATTTCCAATCCTTCGGCAAATTTTATATTGGAATAAGCACTGCCCAAAGTGGTTTGGGTATTAAGGATATACCTCCTGCCATGCAACCTGTGCATGGAACTCATGGTGCCTTCTGCAAAAGGATAATCCCTGTTGTTGGCAAAAGTGCCGTCCTCATACCTCACGGGCAAAAACGGAAAATCCTCCACAATTTGTCTTGGTACCGCATCACTGACATCCACCAGATTTTCTGATTGGTTATTGTAACTGATGGTACCGCCTACCTTCAACCATGGTTTTACCTGGTCGTCGATGGTAAAGCGGGTGGAGTAACGGGTGAGGTAGGATGTCTTTAACAATCCCTGATCATCCCTATAGCCCAACGACAAGGAGTAGGTTGTCCTTTCGTTTCCTCCGGTAAATCCCAATTGATGGTTTTGAGATAATTTATTTTGAGTCGTTTCCTCCAACCAGTTGGTGTCAAACAAAGGGTTCCCCTGGCTGTCAAAAACTCTGGGGTCGGTCCTCCTAAGGGCCGGATTCAGATAGGCCCACCTTCCGGCATTCCAACCTTCCGGATCATACTTCTCCATATTTCTCCAAGCCAGGTCTTCAACCTCCATGTATTCCGCTGCATTCAGTACCTCCGGCCTGTTCGGACCTATGGTGTTCACACTAAAATCTACGTTATAAGTCAGCGTTCCTTCTCCGGCTTTACCTTTTTTGGTAGTGATTAGGATTACGCCATTTGCACCTCTGGACCCGTAAATGGCCGTTGAGGAAGCATCCTTTAATACTTCTACAGAAACTATATCGTTGGGATTGATATAATCAATGGCATTACTTGCCTGAGCCTGGTTACCCATAGGTAGCTGGACGCCATCCACCACATAAAGTGGGTTATTGGAGGAATTTATGGAACTGAATCCTCGGATACGCACATTGGTTCTACCTCCTGGCCTTCCGGAGTTTACATTTACCTGTACACCGGCAACCCTACCTGCCAAGGCCTGGTTTAGAGAAGGTGATGGGCGCTCATTGAGCTCCGCCTCTCCTACAGATCCAACCGACCCCGTAAGGTCAGATTTCCTCTGGGTACCATATCCGATCACCACTACCTCTTCCAGGGAAGAAGAATCTTGAACCAATTTAATGTTTAGCACCGTTTGGTTGGTTACTTTTACAGTTTGGCTTTCGTACCCTATAAAAGAGATCACCAAGGTGGATTCCTCCGGTACGGTAATGGAAAATCTGCCATCCAGATCGGTGACCGTTCCACTTGTAGTACCCTGAACCGAAATGGTAGCCCCTGGTAAGGGTTCACCATTTTCATCCACAACCGATCCGGTAAGTGTAACATCATCCTCAATTAATGACATATTTGAGGCCATGGAAGCTCCCATGGCATTTGGGGGCAATAACATCCAACCCAGTAAAAAAACTTGGATGGATAAGCAATAGATCAACTTTTTAGACAACAGGTGTCTGATCTTTAGTAATTTGTTTTTCATCTTTTTTGGTTTATTGTAATCAATTAAATAAAATCCGGATTTTGGCTTCTTTTGGATTGATCTGGTAGCCAAAACACCAAGTCAGTGTCCCATCGAGCATATTACAAATGGAGACACTTCTTAAATTTAGAAGTTGTTTTTGAGGAGCATAGATTTTTTAGATTAGGTTTTACATATTTTAATTATAAAAAAAATTCTACTGGCAATTATAATTTGGTTTTTAAACTT
>JBBDSB010000143.1:0-9842 GCA_040905205.1 Cyclobacteriaceae bacterium | reverse complement strand
ATATGCTCTATGCCATTTTTATTTTCCACGTCAAAAGCATCGGCGTAATCATCAAATAATTGATAGGCCCCTGAATTGACCACTTCCTCTGCCTTATTGGAGGCATCTTCCCAACGTTCCAGGGTCAGGTAAACCTTGGCCAATAAAGTAGATGCCGCACCCTTGGTTGCCCTTCCATGCTCGACTTCACTTGAACCGGCCAGAGGAAGGTGGTTTTCGGCATTGATCAGGTCCTGAATGATCTGATCATAAACGACAGCAACATCATCTCTGGACACATTTACATTGCTGGTATTCAAGGTAGGTTCAACGGACAGTGGAACCGCTCCAAATAACCGCACCAAATCAAAATAGAAATAGGCCCTTAAATAATAGGCCTCGCTTAATATCCTGTTTTTGGCATTTTCATTCATTTCTATTTCCGGAACATAGTAAAGGACCGAGTTGGCCGCATTGATTCCCTGGTAGGAATATTGCCACCACAATCTCAGGTGCCTGATGGCCGGATCATAGATGTAGGCATCCAATCGGTCCTGGTCCACTACGGATACGCCTGTACCGGAGTCCGCCTGATCTGAAGGCATCTCCAAAGTGAAAAACACACTTTCCCCATAAGCGATTCCCTGGTAAAACCTGGGCAAAATAGCATAAACTGCATTAATCGCACTGAGTGCGTCCTCGGCATTCCTATAATAAGCATTCGGACTGATAAAGGTTTCCGGTTCTTCTTCAAGGAATTCTTGACATCCAACAAGGGCCTGGGCTAGGATCATGGATAAGGTAATATATTTCAAGCTATGGTTTTTCATGGTTTCATATATTTTGTGTACATCAGATTAAAGGCCAACACTCAAGCCAAAAGTAAAGGTACGGGGTGTGGGATAACTGCTGAATTCGATACCCTGTCCAAAATTCCCTCCGTATGTACTCACTTCCGGGTCATAACCTCCGTAATCACTGATTAAAAAGAAATTCTGGGCACTGGCAAAGACCTTCAGGGAATTGATCCAATCCTTACCCTGGAGGTTAAAATTGTATCCCAGGGAAATATTCCGGCCTCTGATAAAGGAGCCATCTTCTACATGGCGGGTTGAGAGCCTTAAATCACTGTTCTTTCTTACCCTTGCAATGGTGTTACTGGGATTTTCGGGTGTCCATCGGTCCAATAGGGTGGCATAACTATTGGCCTGAGTTTGTCTATCCTCCAATACAATTGGATTTAAATTCATGACATCATTGCCCTGAACTCCCTGGATTTCAATGATCAAATCAAAGTTTTTATAAGCAAAGGAATTGATAAAACCAAAATTGAATTTGGGTGCCGTATTACCGATAATGGACTGGTCCTGGGAGTCAATTACCCCATCATCATTTAAATCCAGATACTTGATGTCTCCGGGACGGGCATTGGGCTGGGCACCATGTTCTGAAACTTCCTGCTCATTCTGGAAAATCCCCAACCTGGTCCATCCCCATAAGGAGCCAATTGGTTGGCCAACCCTGAGAATGTTTGTTTGTGTTACAAAACCCGGACCAGGAAAAATATCATCTCCTTCGGATCCCAATTCCAAAACTTCGTTGTCGTTGAAAGAAATGTTGGCATCGGTTGTCCATTGAAAATCTCCGTCCACATTTACCGAACTTACCATGAACTCGATTCCCCTGTTTTCCACCCGGCCAATGTTTCTGAATATCGATTCATAACCGGTGGTATAAGGTAGCGGGGCATTCAGTAGCAAATCATTGGTTTGCTTATAATAAGCATCAATGGTCAAAGTCAACCTGTTATTGACCAAACCAATGTCCAATCCCACATTTCCCTGAGAAGTCTTTTCCCACCTTAAGTCAGGATTTGGTATTCTTCCTGGCCCCAACCCAATGGAACGCTGCCCATCAATGATGTAGGTATAGGTAGCCAAACTTGAAATGGAATTGAAAACCCCTATTTCCTGGTTTCCTGTAATGCCATAACTGGTTCTCAATTTAAGGTCGGAAATAATTTCATTTCCTTCCATAAAACCTTCATCCGAAACCCTCCAGGCAAAGGCTCCGGAAGGAAAAAAGCCATATTTGTTGCTTTCCCCAAATTTTGAGGATCCATCCATCCTTGCCGATACCGTAAACAGGTATTTCTTGTCCAAAATATAATTGATCCTTCCCAGGTAGGAATTCAAAGCCCAATCAAAGGTATTGGAAAAAGGGGGTTGGGGAGTGTCCCCGATTCCCAGGTTATTGAACTTAAAAAAATCATCATTTAAGCCTCTGGTCGATGCCCCAAAATTTTCATGCCTAAACTGTTGCCAAGTGATCCCCACCAGGGCATTGATGTCATGCCTACCATTTAGTGATTTCTGATAACTGATGGTGTTTTCATTCTGCCAGGAAAGCTCCCTTGTATTGGATCTTAAGGCAAGGCCCCGAGTATTTCTGGTCCTTCTTAAGGTTCTGGGGCTATAATAATTCCTGGATTCATAATTAATATCCGCACCTCCGCTGATCCTTATTTTTAGGTCTTTGATCACTTCATATTCCAGAAAAAGGTTTCCCAGGGTCCTGGTAATGGTGAAATAGTCTTCAATTTCGTTCAGGATGGCTACTGGATTGTCGGTCCCCTCGCCACCTGGATGGTCAGCACTGTTGGAATAGGTGCCGTCTTCGTATTTTACGGGTAGAAAAGGAAACATTTCCAACATGGCCCGGCTGGCATTTAAACCACCGTTGTCCGTATCTATCCGTCTGTCTTTGGAATGGTTGATGGTCAGACTCGTCCCCAGAACCAACTTATCGGTAAGATTATTATCCAGGTTAATCCTGATATTTGCCCGCTCCAATTTAGAATTGAGCATGATTCCCTCTTCATCCAAATAACCGGCAGAAATACCATATTTGCTCTGTTCGTTCCCCCCATACACACCAATTTGATGATTCTGGCGAAAAGCCGTTCTGGTGGCTTCATCCTGCCAATCGGTGTCAAATTCCGGGTTTTGTATCTGCTCCTGGGTAAATTGGGGGGTTAATCCGGAATACAGGTAGGCTTCATTCTCCATCTGCATGTACTGGGAAGCGTTCAGCATGGGAATTTTTCTGGACATATTGGAGAATCCAAATTGACTGTCATAGGTGATTTGCGGTTTTCCTTCCTTACCCCTCTTGGTACTGATTAAAACCACCCCATTGGCACCCCTGGCACCATAAATGGAGGTAGCGGAGGCATCTTTAAGCACCTCAATGGATGCAATGTCATTGGGATTGATAAATTGGAGTCCCCCCACTCCAATAATGCCATCCACCACGTAAAGGGGTTCATTGGTAGCACTGATAGAATTACTGCCTCTTATCCTAATCGAAAAATTACCTCCTGGAGCGGCTGAATTGTTCATGACCTGAACGCCGGGAATTCTGCCCTGAAGGGCATCTGCCGCATTGGTCAAAGGCCTGCTGTGGATCAACTCAGAATCCACTGACCCCACAGAACCGGTCAAATCAGATTTTTTTACGGTTCCATATCCGATAACCAGCACTTCATCCAAAGAAGCAGTGTCCTCAGTAAGCGTAATATTGATAATATTCTGGTTGCTTACCACAACCCTTTGACTTTCAAAACCGATAAAGGAAAAAACCAGGGTGGATCCCTCCTCCACAGTTATTGAATACTTCCCATCCAAATCCGTAGCAGTCCCCGTAGCCGTTCCCGGTATGGAAACCGTAACGCCGGGCAGCGGTTGGCCATTGGAATCGGTAACCGTTCCTGAAATGGTCATGTCTAATGAATGGCTTTGGCTTTTATTGAACCTGGCATTCTCCAGGGAATTGGCGGTGGTAATAAGGTTATGCACCATCAGGGCCAAAAAGCAAATTACGAATCGACCTGGTACCTTTAAAATTAATTTTGGCAGAAACTTTGGTTGCCTTCTTGTATTTTCATACATGATTTTGGTATTTATGGGTTTTAAGTTTAAGTTTTATCAAAATAATTATATTCTTATTTATTAATATTTAATGTTTTATATTAATCAAATCCACACTATATCTATCAAATAGTGATATTAAGAAAAGATTGTGCAAGACCAATATAGTATTACACCGATGGTTTTTTCATTTATCTTTCCTGTTTCTCCTGAATGAGAAATTAGAATTTAAATTTAAAAAACTCCATTGGATCATCCTTCAATCTTGCCATCCTACCCAGACATGATTAATTAAACCCTAGCGCTGCTATTTTTTTCAATAACATTTATAACAATTAGTATAAACGGGTAATGGTCATTCAGGAAGAAAAATCCCTTTCTGAATGACCATTTTTTACAATTTAACAAAGTTTAATCAAGGGTAAAATTCACCAAGAATTATTGGGTAAACCCTAAATAAAAACTTTCTCAATCCTATCAATAACCCGGATTTTGTTCCAATTCGGGATTGATATCAATTTCGGATTGGGGAAATGGAAACAGATAATGTTTGGCCGGGTCAAATTCCCTTCTGATACCTGAAGCATGTTCTACCAATGTGGGAATATATTCTTCTGCAAGCCTCCATCTTTTGATGTCCCGATACCTCATTCCTTCAAATGCAAATTCCACCCTTTTTTCATTCCGGATCCTTTCCCGCATTTCATCCTGGGTCAGGCCTTCTGGGAGGGGAGGCATTTTCACACTTGTGCGGTTTCTGACAGCGTTCACCGCATCATAAACTGCCTGAGTGGGGCCGTTCAGTTCATTGGTGGCTTCCGCAAAATTCAACAACACTTCTGCATACCGGATCAACACCCAATCCTGTTCACTTTTCGTGGAATAATCGATAGGCAGCGTCTCCACATTGCCTCCTTTGGCAGGCACCAGTCCGGTCATGGAAACACCATTATAAGCAAATTCCACTACTTCACCTGATTCTTTGATAGCCGGATCTTCGAAAGCCCTCATGGTTTTTCCCAAACGCGGGTCCCTGTTCAGTTTCCAGTTATTAGGATCATATAAAGGAGATTCCGAGATGGGCAAGCCATCCACAGTTTCAAAAGCATCCCTTAATTCTGGTCTGGGATTCCATATCCCATGCCAAAGGATCCTGATGTCCTGGTTGCTGAAATTGTCAGGGTTCAGGTACTTGGTTGAAAACATGATCTCAGGATTGTTGCTTTGACCTTTTGCAAGGAACAAGTCCTGCCATTGTTCTTGGTACAAGCTGAACTGGCCTTCAGTCATTACCTGGGATGCAGCCTGGGCAGCAGCAGCCCAATCGGACTCAAATAGGTGCACCCTGCTTTTTAATGCCAAAGCAGAACCTTTTACCGCATGCCCGCTAGAACTGTAATCCGTATTGGGAAGGCTGGCAATGGCCACATCCAAATCAGCCAGCACCTGATCGATCACCTGATCCCTGGAACTTTTTGCCACCTTTGCTTCTTCAGCGGATACCGTAGAAGTATACAGGGGTACTCCTCCGTAAAAGTCTGCCAGGGTAAAATAGAAAAAAGCCCGTAAAAAAAGAACTTCTCCCTTATACCGGGTAATCCTTTCAGCAGGCATGTCCACCCTGTCAATGTTCTCCAAAAAATAATTACAGGTGGCGATCCCCTGGTAACAATGATTGTAAATATTGGCCAATAGCCCGCCGGAAACCGATTCCATTATACCCGTAGCAAAAGTTCCGGTTGAAGCCGCTCCCAGACTTTGACCTCCTTGATTGGCATCACCCGCCATAATGGCCAGGTCATAGACACCTTCATGGTTAAAGGTATTGGCATTAAGCCTGGAATAAACCCCCGCTAAAGCCAAATCGGCATCCTTCTGGGAACTCCAGAATGTGGGACCGGATATTTGTGTGGTCGGATTCCTTTCCAGAAAATCCGTACATGATATCGCAAACAACACAACAACTCCGATAAGGAATTGGTTGATATATGAATTTTTAACGTATTTCAACATGGTTTAATGATTTATTTAAAGTGTGACTTTAAGGCCTAATGTGTAACTGGTGATCTGAGGATAGGCCTGAAACCAGTGGGTATTGGCCCTTTCAGGATCAGATCCCGGCCAATCGGTAATGGTAAATAAATTGTCTCCGGACATGTAAATCCTGGCAAATTTAAACCCGATTCGCTCACTTAAATGGGATGGAAGATTATAACCAATGGCAAGGTTTTTTAACCTAAAGTAAGAGGCATCCATCAACCAATAAGAATTCCGGGTACCGGTCACAGGCGCATAACCGTTAATATACATGGCGGGATGTGCATTGGTAGATCCTTCACCGGTCCACATGTTATTGATAAAATCCACAGGAGGAGGAGATCCCTGAATATAAGGCGCCAATCCCCATGATAAGCCCTGGGTACTTTGTTTATAGCCTTCTAAGCCCTGGAAAAAGGCATTTAAATCAAATCCTTTCCAGGAAAGGTTGATCGTACTTCCGTAATGAAACCTGGGATAAGCCCCATCCATTACGACCCGGTCATCGGCGTTGATCACATTATCACCATTTTGATCTACAAATTTCAAGTCACCTGGCTTGGGGTTAAATTGATGCTGGGGGCTGTTGGCAATTTCTTCTTCATTCTGGAAAATACCATCCCATTCCACCATAAAATGAGAATTGAAAGGAAGCCCTTCCTGAATTGTATATCTACTCCCATAAACAGGAGACAATATCCTCAATACTTCATTTCTGAAAGTAGAGAAATTGACATTGATATTATAGCCAAAATCCCCAAATCTTTTCATGGATCCCAATTCCAGCTCAATGCCTGTATTTCTCATTTTGCCAAAATTCACCGTTGGAGGGGAAAGTCCTACACTTGCTGGTATGGGTACATTGTACAGGATATCATTCGTCACCTTATCAAACCAATCGAAGGTAACATTGATCAGGCCTTCTTTCATGGAAAGATCGATTCCTATGTCAGTCATGGTGGTGGTTTCCCATCTCAAATTGGGGTCCACCAACCGGTTGACATAAGCACCGGGATGGGCTGTGTTGAAAGGATAAGAAGTGGTGGTCAAAACTTCCTGAAAAGGATATAAACCCACATTTTGATTGCCCAGCTGTCCCCAGGATCCCCTGATTTTAAGATTATCTATCCAGTCGTTTTGCTGCAAAAACGGTTCCTGAGAAACTCTCCATCCAGCTGACACGGAAGGAAACACTCCCCAACGGTTATCCGGAGAAATCCTGGAAGTTCCATCATAACGAATATTGGCTTCCACAAGGTATTTCTCCTTGTAATCGTACATGGCACGACCAAAAAAGGACATGATGGCCCATTCCTGCAAATACCCTCCGGTGGTTTGGTCCAGCGGTGCTCCGGCATCCAATTCTTTCAATGCATTGGTCGGAAAATGGACTCGTGATCCCCTTAGCTGTCGATTGGAACTATATTCCTGATTATAGCCCGCCAAAATATTAAGATTATGGGTATCATTGAAAAGCCGGCGGTAATTCAATGTGGAATAAAAGGTGGTCCACAAGCCGGTATTCCAAGTTTCCCTGACGCCCAATTGCCAAGTGGAGTTATTATGCGCATAGGAGCCATCATTGAAAAAATAATTGTCCACAGGTATTTCATGGTTTTTGAGCGCGCGGTTATCATAAGAAACTGCCCCTTTCGTATACCAGGTCAAATGTTCCGTAGGTTTGACCTCCACATAGAACTGGGGCAATACGTTATAATTGATATCCGTTTGAATACCACTGACATTCTGTGCATCCGGATTCCTAACCGTCCACTCACCTATATTGGAACTGTACCTTGCTACGTATCCGGTAGAACCGTCAGGCAGGGTCATGGTTGGCGTATAATTGGGGGCCGCACCATAAATGGCCAAAATTTGGTAATCTACGTTTCCGTTGTCCCAGTTGCTTCTTTGAATGTCTTTATTGACCAGCTGGATATCGCCTCCTACCGTAATCCAATCATTAATTTTAGAATCAACCGTCAGCCTGGCATTGTATTTTTTGAATTCATAAAGACTCGTCAAGCCTGGTTGGTCAAAATATCCCAGGGACAAGCCTACAGTAGTTTTTTCAGTGCCACCACTCACCCTTACAGATTGCATATTGGCCACCGCTGTCCTGAACGAATGATCAATCCAATCAAAATTGGGATAATTGATGGGATCGTTTGGATTGTTTCGGTAGGCATCAATTTCTTCCTGACTGAAATAAGGTGCCTGACCTCCGGCCCTAGCCCTTCCCTGATTCCAGTACATCATATAATCGGCTGAATTACTTAATAACTCAGGTAGCCTGGTGGGTTGATGGACCTGTACATTGCTATGAATATCAATGGAAAGCGCCCCTTCTGTGCCTCTCTTGGTAGTAATCAGGATCACGCCATTGGCAGCTCTGGCACCATATATGGCACTTGAAGCCGCATCTTTCAAAACAGAAACCGATTCCACATCATTGGGATCCAGGTTGGTCATGTCCCCTGCGATACCATTGATGAGCACAAGCGGTTCACTACCTGCCGAACTGAAGGTTCCCAAGCCACGAATCCGCAAAGCATTATTTTCACTGCCGGGTTTCCCGGAGTGGGAAGACACCTGGAGACCGGCCACTTTTCCCTGTAATAATCCAGCCACATTGGTCAAAGGCCGCTTGATGATTTCATCTGCCCCTACAGTGGCCACAGAACCGGTCATATTGGCTTTTTTCTGGGTGCCATACCCCACGACTACCACTTCGTCCAGTGAAGCCATATCTTCTTCCAAGGACACATTGATGACGCTTTGGTTGCCAACTTCGATGGTTTGGGAAGAAAAACCAATAAAAGAAAACACCAGATTGGCATCATCTGGGACAGACATTGAATATTTTCCATCCAAATCTGTTACAGTACCCTGATTAGTACCTAAAACTGTGACCGTTACGCCTGGCATAGGCTGGCCATTGGCGTCGGTTACAGTTCCCGAAACGGAGATGTCCAAGAGTATATTTAATTCCATCCGGTTTTCAGTGTGGGCCAATAGGGTCCCACACAAAAGCATTGGGATCATCCATCCATAAAATAGGGATTTAAACAGCGTTTCAAATCGCCGTAGTATAGTTATTTTCATGATTTTAATTAGTTTAGGTTATCGTTAAATTTTAAAATTGCCTTATTTCCAGAAAAAATTCATCCCGATAATTGATGAAATGTACATTTTCTGAATTAAGGTCAAAAGGAGGTCTTATCCTGTGTCTTGTTTTTCCATAGTGTTTTGATTTGCGTTTAAAATATTATTGATTTTATGATAAAATAAGAAATTACTCATCCTGCCATTCAAAATCCAAAGGATTCCTCTGAGTCAATACCAGAAAATATCCTTTTCCGAAATTCTATTTGTCAATTTTATTAAAATGTAGTTACGTTCATCAATTCATTTTCGGCCTAATCTAATCAGGCTTAATCATTTCCCGACAAAACCTTCCAATGGGTAATTAGTGGGTACGAAATCTGATACGATGACAAAGCAACCCTTCCATAAATTAACAGCGATCCCCGACATTTCAATTTAAGGTATTTCAAATTATTTTCTTGGGAACTGAAAGGGGTGTGGGTCGAATTCAAAATGGTGGACTTTTCAAATTCCTCTACTTTGGGTTTCATCAGGGTGATTTTAATTCTGAAATCTAATATAAGGAAGTAATTTATATTTTAAATAACTAAAATTAAAATTGATATTTTCGAATTAGTCAATAAAACAGAATATAAAGGAAATTTTTATTAAAATAAAAAATATTATTCTGAAATATTAAGGTTATTTCAAATAATTTAAAATTTAATATCAAAAAAATATTATTAAACGAACTTTTAAAAATGTAAATTTTACAAAATAGGATAAAAAAATTACTTTTTTATTTCGTGA
>JBBDSB010000142.1:0-1630 GCA_040905205.1 Cyclobacteriaceae bacterium | reverse complement strand
TATCCCCGAATGTTTTGTTATAGGTAAGGTAATTTTCCACAGACCAAAAACTTTCTCTTCTGTTGCTTACATTGGAAGCTCCTCGTTGGTTGATGGCTATTCCCCTTCCTGTAAATTGCTTATTTTCCTGTGTCATCACATTGGCACCCAAAACCGTACGCATTTCCAATCCTTTTGCCAGATTGATATTGGTATAGAGACTCCCAATAAGGGATTGGGTGGTTAATATATATTTTCGTTCATATAGGTATCGAAGGGTATTAAAATTCCCTTGCGAGTTGGGGTAATCTCTGTTGTCTGCCCAATTTCCGTCCTCATATTTAACTGGTTGAAAAGGATAGGATTCCGCCATGGTCCTCATTACCTGGTAATCTTGATCCACGATATTTTCGTCCTGGTTATTATAACTCAGGGTTCCCCCTACCCTCAACCATTTTTTAACTTGGTCATCCAATGTAAACCTGGCCGAATATCGTTTAAGATAGGATTCCTTAATCAAGCCCTGATCATCCCTATACCCTAAGGATAAGGAGTAGGTGGTTCTTTCATTCCCTCCGGTAAAACCCAATTGGTGATTTTGAGATATTTTGTTCTGTGTGGCTTCTTCTAACCAGTCGGTATCATAAAGAGGGTTGCCATTACTATCAAAAAGCCTTGGGTCAGACCTGCCAATTGCAGGGTTGAGATGATCATACCTGCCGTCTTCCCAACCCTCAGGATCATATTTTTGGATATTTGCAAATGCCAGGTCCTCCACTTCCATGTATTCCCGGACATTTAGAACTTCAAGCCTGTTGGGTCCAATGGTGGGCACACTGAAATCAACATCATAGGTGATTTTACCTTCACCTGACTCCCCTCTTTTGGTGGTAATAAGTATTACGCCATTTGCCCCTCTGGCACCATAGATGGCAGTAGAAGAAGCATCTTTTAGTACTTCCACCGAAACAATGTCATTGGGATTTACGAAGTCTATGGCCTGGGTCGCCTGTGCCTGATTGCTCACTGGCATCATGACCCCATCAATGACGTACAAAGGATTATTCGAGGAATTAATAGAACTGAAGCCCCTGATTCTGACATTCGTGCGTCCACCGGGACGGCCTGAATTAATGTTCACTTGTACACCAGTCACCCTACCGGATAAAGCCTGATTAAGCGTTGTGGACGGCCTTTCATTGAGCTGGTCGGCATTTACCGAACCAACGGCACCAGTCAAATCGGATCTTTTGGTGGTGCCATAGCCAATGACTACCACCTCATCCAAAGATGCTGTATCTTCATTTAGAATAACATTAATTACCTGCTCATCACCCAATTGGATACTTTGGGTCTCAAACCCTATAAAAGAAAATACCAACGTGGAACCTTCCGGAACTGACAGGGCGTATTTTCCGTCCAAGTCGGTGGCCGTTCCAATCGTAGTACCGGGAACAGCCACTGTCACGCCCGGAATGGGTGCGCCATTTTTGTCTTTTACAATTCCTGTAACCGTAACATTTTCTAAATCGGTATCCTCCGGACTGCTATTCAAATCAGGATTTTCTGAAGCAGGGAAAACACTGATGGCATTGTTGACCTGCTTAAATCGAAGGTTGGTTTGTTTACCTACCTCAATCAGAAATTGCTC
>JBBDSB010000141.1:0-1645 GCA_040905205.1 Cyclobacteriaceae bacterium | reverse complement strand
CATTAAACAAAGGCCAAATGGCATCTCCCTGTAAATAAACATCTCTTTTGCCCACCCCCTGGAACATGATGGAAAAATCAAATCCTTTGAAGGCAGCATTTAAATTCAAGGCATAAGTATACCTTGGAAAGGGATTGCCGATAATTACCCGGTCATCGGGGTTGATCACTCCATCGGAGGCATCGGCCACTCCATCACCCGAATTATCCACCGTCAATTGATCCACATACCGTATATTTCCTGGAATCAAAGCACCGAATTGATTGGGTAAATTGTTGATTTCTTCCTCGCTTTGGAACATCCCATAGGTTTCATAACCAAAGATAGAACCAATTGGACTGCCTACTTTGGTGATGGAGTTGCCACTGATAATCTGTCCCAATCCCGCAAGGTCAACCACCTCATTTTTAACATCAGAAAAATTCATATTGGCACCATAAGTGAACTGACCGATGGCATCCCTCCAACCTAAACTCAGGTCAAAGCCTCTGTTTTCCACGGTGCCTGCATTTTGTTGAGGTGCCGACAAACCTACTACCATAGGAACTGGAAGTGCCAAAAGGATATCTTCCGTCCTTCTGACATAATATTCGGCCGTCATGGTCAAACGGTTGTTCAAAATACCTGCATCTATGGCGAAATTGGTGGTCTCTGTGGTTTCCCATCGTATATTTCTGTTGGCAAGCACATTTTGGGCGGCACCGGTGGCAATGGAATTGCCAAAAATAAAATTGCTGTCCCCAAGCAAAATATTAGAAGTATATGGAAAATCACTTCCGATTTGTTGGTTACCCAATTGTCCCCAGGAAGCCCTCAATTTCAGTTCACTGAGAAAGTCAAGTGTTGAAAACAGATTTTCTTCGGACAAACGCCATCCCAATGAAAAGGAGGGGAAAATGGAAACCCTGTTTTCCGGCGCAAATCTGGAGGAGGCATCTCTCCTTACATTGGCTTCAAATAAATATTTATCTCCATAATTATAATTCAATCTGGAAAAATAAGAGACCAAACTGGAATGAGTCGCATAGCCGCCATTTCGCATATTGGTCTCTGCCCCTGCATCCAATTGCTCAAACCTGTCAATAATGAAATCCGTTCTGGAAGCATAAAACCGACTGTCATTATTTTTGATCATTTCGTAACCTGCCAAGACGGTGAAGCTATGATCATTGATCATTTTGTTGTAAGAAACCAATCCAATCATGTTGTCTTCAAAAATCCTGCGGTTTTCGTTGTACAGCGAATTTCTATCAGGGACATTCCTGGTATTTTTTGACTCCCAATCCAAATAAGTGGTATACATTTTATTAAATTCTCTATCAAAAAGATCCCTGTATTCAGGAGAATAGGTCACACTGATTTGAAGGGCTTTGGTAGGATTATAATTTAACTTCATCAATCCCCTGAAGTAATTGTCTTCATTCCGGTTTAATCCTCCATCCTGTGAGGCAGCTAGGGGATTCAAACCTCCCCAACCATCGCCCCAGAAACCATCTGAATGAATGGCAGATTGGGTAGGATCAATTCTGTAGGCCTGTCTGAAAACATTCTGGTGGCCGGCATTGGGTTCGGTGGTCATTTCCTTCCTGAAATTTAAATCAAAAACAAGATTTAGCTTGTCGTTGACCTTAATATCAGAATTAAA
>JBBDSB010000140.1:0-9971 GCA_040905205.1 Cyclobacteriaceae bacterium | reverse complement strand
ATAAAGACCCTCCCGTAGTAAAAAGCCACAAATAAAAGTGCGGAGCCACTAATGACCTGGATGCTGCGCCTCAGCCAAGTCAGCCGGGCCAGACGCGACACTGCCCCGGCAAAAACCCCTACCAGTAAAAAGGGCAAACCCCTTCCGAGTCCGAAAGAGAGGGCAAGGGCAAGGCCGTAAAAAGGATTTGCGGTAGCGGCAGCCACGGACAGCAACAGCAATAGCGGGGCGGCAGAAGTGCCCAGGCTGAAGATAAATCCGTACAACACGGCTCCCCCTATGCCGGGTCTTCTCATTGCAGCCAGCTTCGTCACCTTTATCCGGGGACCATAGAAGGCAGCGACAGCAGCGATCACTGAAACAATGACCATGGCCAAAGCCCAGTAGCGCCCAAAGGATTCTGTCAGTACTATCCCTATCTGGCCTGCCAAAGCCCCTAGAATGGTCAGGCTCAGTACAATCCCAATAAAGAAGCCCCCTGCAATCAAAAAACCATAGCGGGATCTTCCTTCGGAATTGCTGCTTGCCAGCCCTGCTATACCCAGACCCACAGGAAGGGTGCAGGGGCAGATCCCGCTGGATACAATCCCTGCCAGAAATGCGATTACAAAGCTGAACAGGGAAGCTTCCGGAAGCCCGGCCCCAAAGCTGTCAAAGAAGTTTTCTAATGTCATTATCGGTTAGTTTCAGTTATGGGTTCATCCGCTTTATATCCAACTTCATGGATGGCATTCCGGATTTGCCGCGGTGTGATTTTATCCGGGTCATAGGTGAGCGTTGCATTTCGGTGCACAAGGCTCACTTCCGCTTTTTCCAAACCCTCCATAGATTTAAACTTCCTTTTTACACTTGCTACACAAGCATTGCAGGTCATCCCCTCAATGGGAATAGTTACTGTTTTTAGTTGTTCGCTTTGGACTTGCCCTTTAGCTCTTTCCTCTTTTTGTTGCTCCGGTTGTGAACAGGCCCCTAAAGCCAAAATCACTAAAAACAAGTACCCGGAAATTAACCGCTTTAAGGGGTAAGGCCTATAACCTGATTTATTTTGATCCTTTTTCATAGTTAATGGGATTTTATGCATCAAAAATTTATGATTGATACGAATGAATTAAACGCTCTTTTGAAAGCAAAAATGGTTCTACGGGATAAGATAAGGAATCTCCCTGAACCATTTCCGAAATTAAAAGGCCGGTGATGGGAGAAGTCAGTATGCCGGTGCGAAAATGTCCACAGGCATTGAGGTAGCCTTCTGTTCCCTCCACAGGGCCTAGTATCGGAAGCTCATCCTGTGTTCCGGGGCGAAGTCCCGACCATACCCTTTTAACTTTGACGTTTTTCAAAAAAGGCAGGGCGCGGACAGCTCCGGCGGACAGGCTTTTCATGGCCGATGGCGTTACTTCCACATCGAAACCTGTTTCTTCGGTAGTACTGCCTATTATTATTTCACCGTGGTTTTTTTGTGCCAGGTAACAATCATTCGTAGATATACAGGCAGAAAGAACTTTGGGCAATGTTTCCGTTCCCACGATCTGGCCCTTGACGGGATATACAGGAATTTCCACTCCTGCCATTTTTCCGATATGGGCAGCCCATGCGCCTGCTGCATTAACCAAATAGTTGCACGAAATTGGTCCTGCACCCGTTTCAACTCCGGTCACCCTACCATAATCAATTTCAATCCCTGTTACTTCTGTATGTGTAATTATATCAGCCCCCAAATTCCTGGCTGCTTCCCTATAGGCATCAGCAAGTGCATAAGGATTAAGCTGGTTATCTCCGTTAAACCGCAAAGCGCCTTGCACCTTGCGGGTAACATTCGGCTCAGCCTTCGCCAGTTCTTCCGGGGTAAGCCAGTCAATAAGGGAATTGCCACAGGGACAGTTTCCATAAAGTGTGTTTGCAAATGCTACATCCCCTTCATCATACATAAGATAAAGCAGCGAGGTTTCCTCATATTCACAATCAATACCGCTTATTTCACGAAGCTCATTGGCGAGGGCTGGAAACATTTCATTTGACTGTATTGCAAAGTCAAGAAAACTTTTAGGAAGCTGGGGAGGGACATGTGAATCCTCGGGAATAAGCCCTTTTTCTATAAGCGCCCTATGAAAAATAACACCACATCCCAGCCCTATCGACTCACCCAATGGCCAAAGGCCACCAGCAGATGCGGAGGTTGCCCGTCCTCTTTTAGGCTTATCAATAAGTGTGACGGATATTCCTTTTTTAGCAACGTAATAAGTGATGGCACAACCTATCACGCCTCCACCAACTACTATAACATCTGCGCTTTTCATAATATATCTTCTTTGTTAATTGCATCAAATGAATCACTTTCAATGGTTTCTTTCTCATTGACCATTTTAGCCAATGCACCAAGCGTTACCGGCTTTATCGGGGGACGGGGATTAATGTGGCCGACTTCTTCGGGTGGGCGGTTTAAGGTATGGCACATGTACATTCCCATTGAAGGGGCGCAATTGCGCCCCTGGCAGGGCCCCATACCAAGCCGGGTGAAAAGTTTTAAGGATTGAAGGTCGCCCACTCCGCTATCAAGCGCTTGATTAACCTCAGAAAACGCTACTTCTTCACACCTGCAAACTAATGTTTCTGATTGTATCAATTGAAGCAGACCGCTACGTATAGCTGATGCTTCATTAAGGGCCCTGCGAAATTTTTCAAACGAATGTATTCTTCCCAGGGGTCTGTCATAACGGTTTTTCGCCTCCTTCGCAGGGATAGCCTGTATATTTTCTGCCGCTTTAATTCCTGCAATACGTCCTTCTTCCTCCGCTATAATGGCTCCGCTGATACCTGCACCATCGCCAGCTGCCAATATTCCGGGCACAGAGGTCTGCATCAGTTTATCCCTTTCAACAACCCAACCTATTCCAGGATCGAAATCGTGCTGACAGCCAGCAATCTGGGTTAATTCGGTGTTTGGAATAAAGCCAAATCCTACAGCAACAAAATCCGCAGCAATTTTTTTTGCCTGACCATTTAAAGGAATCCATTCGTCAGCATCAACAGGGCCGTACGTAATACCTGTAACTTCATTTTCACCATGCGCCTCAAAAACGGCATGGTTAAACAACAAAGGGATCTTGTTCTGTTTTAATTCTCTCAAATCGTCTGCTATTTCCCTGGCAAAATCTGCCGTTTCCCATTCTTTAAGAAACGATTTTGATGACCAGGGGGGAGTGCCTGCTTCAAGTACAGCCAGCACTTCTACACCTATTTCGTGAAGCCTGTTAGCGGTGCTGACAATAAGTGGGCCTGTTCCGGATATAACGGCACGCTGTCCCGGTTTTACGAGCATTGTTTTAATAAATGATTTAGCGCCACCGACCGTCATTACACCTGGCAAAGTCCACCCCGGAAATGGCACAGGACGCTCATATGCTCCTGTTGCAATGATTATTTGCTTTGCACGTATTATCCCGGAAGCTCTATCGGAAGCCCATAATACTTCTTTATTTTTTTGTAAATTTAAAACCGAAGTTGATGAAAGAACCTGTACGGGTTCAGCTATTTCATTAAATTCGTCCAATAGCTTCTGCCCACGTACTTGCTCCGCATTTGAATTTTCTTTTTGAGTAGCCTCAAAGTTTTTAGGCTTTTGGCGACACACCTGGCCACCTATACGGGGAGCTTCATCAATCAGGGTACATTGGACTCCTGCACGGGCTGCTTCTATTGCTGCTGTTATTCCGGCAGGACCGCCTCCTATGATCACGATATCCTGAAAATCCTTTATGTTTTTACGCTCCATTTTCCTTCTCCTTTCTGGGATTCGACAACCATTCCGTTTTCAACAAAAGTCTGGCAGGTCCTAACGTTGGGGATATCATCAATAATCATCACACAATCAAAACAAATACCTATTCCGCAATACAGGCCCCGCATTTCACCTGTTTCTGATGTGGTGCGCAGGGCACGTCTGCCAGTAGCCAGTATGGCGGCCGCCACTGTTTCCCCTTCATAGGCTCTGATCGGCTGACCGTCCACTATGAGCTCAATCTCCGCTCCCCGGCTGATCCCTGTATTGACCCGGTGATCACTTTCTGATGGACCTGGTCTGTTTTCCTTTAAATCTTTCATTGGTCTTTTGCTTTATTAAAGCTCTACCGCATCGTATCCTGCTTTCTCAATCGTTTCCTTTAAATCATCAAGTTGGACTTTGGACGGTTCATAAGTAACGTAAATGTGTTTCTGCCTTACTTTAGGTCTGATTTCATGAACACCGGGAACTGAGTGCAGTGCGGATGTTATTGTTTCTGCACAACCTTCGCAGACCATATTGGGTACAAGGAATTCAGTTTCAGCAAGGGGCTGCTTTTCATCCGCAGGTCCACCACGGTCTAAATGGATGGCCCTTACCCTCAGTGTGTTCAGCAGTATGCCGAAAATACTCACGATCATAAAGAGAATAGCAAACACGGGTGTAATATAACCTAATGCGGCGAGAGCAATACCTACGATGTTAAACAGGACTGCCACGGCTACATTGATCTGCATGGTCCGGTAACTTGCTTTCCCCAGAACTAAAGCGTTGTACACATCATTAAGCCTGTCCCCAATAATAATAACCCCTGCCGATTCAATAGCCACGTCCGTTCCGGCCCCTACGGCAATCCCAACATCAGACTGAAGTAACGCGGGGCCATCATTAATACCGTCTCCAACCATAGCTACTTTTCTGCCTGATTTTTGAAGTTTCTCTATTTCCTGTACTTTTTGTTCAGGCATTAACTGAGCATGGGTTTCTTTAATTCCCAGTTGGGAGGAGATAGTATCTGCAACGGCTTTTGAATCACCGGTGAGCATGACGGTATTAATTTTCCGTTCATGCAGCTTGTGAAAAAGGCTTTCAATTCCTTTTCTTGGACTGTCCTGCAGGGCAATAATTCCGATGATCTTCCTGTCCCTTAAGAGTAAAATGGCCGTTTTACCTTGGGCAGAAAGCCGATCTATGTTTGTTTGTGTTTCCAAAGATATTTCAGCCCCCTGTTTGTCAATGAAATAAGAGTTGCCAATATGCAGTTCTGTTCCATCTACCTTCCCTTTTACTCCCTGCCCTGGCGTTGAGCGAAAGTCGCTGACAGGAACAGGCTTTATATTTTTTGATTCGGCATAAAAAACGATAGCTCCTCCCAAAGGATGTTCCGACCTGCTCTCGATGGAAGCTGCCCATTCCAATAATTGTTTTTCATCTACACCTACTGGAATAACATCCGTTACGGTGGGCCTTCCATAAGTTAATGTTCCGGTTTTATCAAATACTACGGTATTAACCTGGGCCAACTGCTGAAATACTTCACCTGATTTTACCAATAAGCCGATTGATATTCCTTTGCCTCCTGCAATAGCAGCCAGCAGGGGAGTTGTCATTCCAAGCGCGCAGGGATAACCCATGATCAGAACGGCAAGCAAAACAACGGTAGATTGAATGGGATCTTGAGAATACAGCATCCATCCACCAAAAGATAATGCGGCCAGAATAAGAACAGTAGGGCCATAGTAGTTCATGATTTTATCAGCCATAAGCTCCAATGGGATTTTTTTATCAGATACACGGGCCATTAGCTTGATGAGCTGATTCAAAAAAGTTTCTTCGCCAACCTTTGTTACTACGATATGCAAAGAACCATCTAAATTGAGTGTTCCCCCGATTACCTTGCTCCCCACTTCTTTGGAGGCCGGGACGGATTCCCCTGTAAAACTGGATTCATCAACACTCGCCATGCCCTGCACTACTTCACCATCCAATGGGACCCGCTCACCTGGTTTTACCACTACGGTTTCGCCTTTGGAAATTTCCACAATATTGACGTCTACTTCCGAGCCGGCCCGGAGTACCTTTGCACAGGAAGGCTGAAGCGACATCAGCCCTTTCACCGCTTCTGCGGCTTTTAGGTTTGTGCCGAGCTTGAAATAATTGGAAAATATATGCAACGACATCAGCCAGGCAGAAACCGGTAAAAAGTTGGGCCAGTGGGGGTCAATTATAGAAAGACCACCTATAATCAACGATCCCCATGCAGCAGAGGAAAGTAAAACATTGGCGTTTATCACGCCTTTTTTTAATACCCAGAAAGTTCTTTGAAGGACCGGTTTGCCGACCCATATAAGTACAAATAGTGCGACCACAAGACTGAATATCCCCCGGACCATTGAAGGAAGCCCAAAAATATTGAAAGTACCGATTAACAGCATCACGGCCGCAAGGCCCATTCCCAGCCAGCCCCTCCATCTTACCATTTTATGAAACGCCTGGTTCTTTGCCAGCTGTTGGCTCTCGGTCTCTGACACCGGGTACCCCAGCTCTTCAACTTTTTTGGATAATTGTTCTACATTGATGACAGAAGTATCAGCTTCAACCAGAACAACTCCGTGTACTAAGTTGACCAGAACGCTGTTTACTCCGGGTAGTTTTTTTAATGCATTCTCCACACTCAAGGTACAGAATGAGCACATCATCCCGGATGCTTTTATTTGAACTGTTTCAGTTGCCATAATAGTTATTTAATTCATGCTATGTTTTTTTCCTTTATATTTCCTTAAATGTACAGCAGGGGGGAGGGAGGTATGCAAGCAAAAATTGAAATTTTTTCATTTCCAAATAAGTAGATCAATCAAAAAATCAGCCCTTTTCAATCGGGGCAATCAATTAAAATAAAAAAGAGAGTACCGTATTATATTGGTGGTACGCTTCTTTCCCATTACAAAACTTTGGATTAAGCCGCTATTTTTTCACAGGTTTCTGCACATCGCCTGCATTTTTCAGCACACTGCCTGCATACCTCACTGTCGAATTGGCTACATTCATCCGCACAGGCTTTACAAAGCTCAGCACAAATGCCGCAGACACGATTGGCGTAAGCAGATTGTGATGCTAGCATTGAAGTACATGCCTTGCAAAGGGCAATGCAATCCAGGCAAAGCTGGTGGCATTTTTTCATGTCCGCCTCGCCTAAATGATGATCCAGACAAATACTTGAAGCAGTGGCACATTCATTACAGCTGTCAATACATTCTTGTAATTCCGCACTTAAAGGTTTCATAATAAACTGGGTTTTTGTTGGTAATCCCCGTCCCGTATGGAAGAAAGGGAGTTAGATTTTAACAAGCCATACCTTGGGTAAATTGCCTTCCTATTCCTTCGGCCCCTAAATCTTCTTTGGTGATGGAAGATTTAGGGCAACAGTATAAAAATTTTTCTTTACGGTTATACCCTGAATTTTTTTTTCATCATGTTTCTCTATTTTATCCTGATCATTAATAGTTCATAACTTTTTCCTGAGAAAAAAGAATAGTTTAAAGGTATGGGCAGTATAGGGGGGGTCGCCAAAATAAATCCAAGAAAAAATAGACCATTTGGGAAGATCAGGAATGGTTTTCCTTATGGGCATCAATACGCTGCCTGAGCGTTGCGATTTCTTACATTTTTTTGGAGAGTCATTGATTTTAAGATTTGGAAATTGTTTTCTAATAAATTCAATGCGTTCTTCATTACCACAGTTGTCGGGGCAGGCATCTATGGTCTCCACTATGGTGAGAGCAAGGGTTTTACGGTACACTTCCTCCAGCAACAGCATAGGAGATTTGTCCAAAGCTTTTTGAACAGCCTTGAATTGAACAAGAACTTTCTCTGGGTCAATATCATTTTCCAACATGCCTGTCAAGCCGCCAATCTGGCCCTTGATGCTTTTCAATTTTGTAATAATGTCTTTGGTTAGGTCTATGGGTAGGTTCATTTTATTTTTTTTAACTATTCCATGGTAATTTAAATTAAGGGGGGAGGTGGTTTGCAACTAAAAAGCCATAATTATTTTTTAAAAGCAAAATTATCAGAAGCATTAGATTCTATCCGGTTTAAAATCAGGAATTATTTTGGAAAAAACAGATGATCTCTTTTTAAAACATTTCCTTTTGTCATAAATCTGACATTTCCTTTTTTGGTTGTTGACTAATTTAGAATTTAACAAAATCAAGTACTTATGGACACCAGAATAAAACAATCCCTAATTTCCGGAATTTTAGCAACTATTGTCATGACCGTTATCATGCTGATTGCCCCCATGATGGGCATGCCTGAGATGAATCCTGCATCTATGCTTGCTGAAGTCATGGCGGTCCCTCTTATCGTTGGTTGGATCATGCATTTTATAGTCGGGATAATTTTTGCAGCTTTCTATGTATATATCTTTCATCCCAAAATAAACATTCAAAGCGCTGTAGGGAAAGGGGCACTTTATGGAATTATCATCTTTATATTTGCCCAAGTTGTTATGGGAGCAATGGGGGCCTTGGTTGGTGGAATGCCACAACCACAAGGCTCCATGGCTTTGATCATAACGGGCAGCATAATAGGACATGTTGTGTTTGGTTTAGTCGTGGCCTTATTGGTTAAGAAAATTGATTAGCATTTTGTAAGCCTTCTTAAAGTGTAAAATAACTATGCCCACCTGATCACCTTTAAAATCAAAAGCCTTATCTATATTCACTGCAAGCTGCCCATTTTCCTCCATATCGGCCTTTAGATAGAAAAAACCAATAGATAACCATAATCTTGGCATGGATATACTGACTAAATGGTAATTCTTAAGTCTCCATCCGATAAACAATGTTTATTGAATCTAGGTCCATCTATCGTACATCACCAATTGCAAACAACACTTGTTAAAAAAGCGCCGAAAGGGCTATTTTTTTAAGGTTTGGTCTTCCTGGACTATCCGTTTTTGGGAGCGGCTACCTTTTTGCTGATATAAGCCGTGTGGGTTTTCCGTATTGCTCCGGCTCTTTCAGCGAGGCAAATCAAATACCAGGTTTATAGATTAATCGTGTTTCCTCCTTACAGAAACTCAAGGGATCCCAGGATCGTGTGGTATGACAAAATGAAATCTTAAAATTTGAAGTTACTGCGGAAATTATAATAGCCAACTGTCTATAAAAACAACCCATTTCTGCCGCAATGCGTCATAATAAATTTAGAAGCAGGAATACAGGAAGGCACCTATCATAGCCCTATTTAAATAGCCTGTTAGATAGATGCTTTCTTGCTTCATTATTTGGTTTTTT
Source organism: Cyclobacteriaceae bacterium (assembly GCA_040905205.1). Classification (GTDB taxonomy): domain Bacteria; phylum Bacteroidota; class Bacteroidia; order Cytophagales; family Cyclobacteriaceae; genus Cyclobacterium. The sequence goes on along the minus strand of JBBDSB010000140.1, from coordinate 890 downwards.
TAAAAGTTAACGTGGTTTTTTTGGCTGCGGTTTTTGTCTTTTTTCTGTTTTTTTGAATTGAGTAGCGGGTTTTCGTCAGGAAAAGCGGAATGCCACGACTATTCAGGTGAAATCAACATTCAGCAATCATGAAGAAAAAAAAGTGGCTCAAGCCAGTGCTCATTGCAATCTCAGCAGCAGTCCTTATTGGTCTGGCAATCGTAGCCTACCTGTTAAACATGCCCCATAGGGATGTACAATCCACCCAAACCGATTATGCCATTTCTGCCACGCTATTGGTGGATGAATTTCTTGCGGACGGGGAAACGGCTTACGAAAAATACCTTGACGAAGCCGGTGAATCAAAAATCCTGGAAGTAGAAGGGGAGGTTTATGAAATCAATAAGGATTTTAATGAACAAACCGTGGTACTTCTCAAATCCCAAGATGAGGCGGCAGGTGTAAGTTGTACGTTCCTTCCTTCTGACAGGGATTTTGAGCAACTATTAAAAATTGGTACAAAGATAAAGGTTAAAGGTGTCATCCGCTCAGGAGCAACCTACGATGTCGACCTTGAAATGTACGAACATGTAATTCTGGAAAAGTGTGACCTGGTCACGAATGTATAATTTATTAATGATATAAAATGTTAAAAATCATGAAAACCAAATCAATTGTTTTAGCCGCCACATTTATCATGCTGATCTCAGCAGCATTTGTTTCACCCTTTGAAAAGCTCGTCAGTCAAAAAACCCATATCAGCTTTTTCTCTTCCACCTCAGTGGAAGATATCACCGCTGATAATTACAAGGCTACCAGTACACTGGATACCTCCACCGGAGACCTGGTGTTTTCAGTTCCCATGCAGAGTTTTGAATTTGAAAAGGCCTTGATGCAAAAGCATTATAACG
>JBBDSB010000139.1:3390-9976 GCA_040905205.1 Cyclobacteriaceae bacterium | reverse complement strand
AAAATCATCCTGAACTTTACTTTGTCCCCGGGTTGGATAAAAACACTTTTGTGGGGAATTTTGGCCTGACCTACATATTTCAATAGGAAAATTTAATTTAACGTGAATTCGGGGTAAGAACGTCTCGAAAAACCGACTATTTCGTCACTGCGAACCCTCTTTGGTGGGTTGCTGGGTAGGAAAGGGTGTGGCAGTCCCGTTTTATTAGGGATTCCCACGGCTTTCTCTGCGAAATCCCCCTCTAAGCCTTGGAATGACGGTTTTATTCTGGATTTAGGTCGAACTTATGTTAATTTGTTCCCAGTGACAGGTCCACGATACCAATAAACCGAAGAATCAATTCCACAGCCTTGGTATAAAAAGCAGGTTGAATGTTTTCAAATGTGTCCGTCGGTTGATGGTAATCTTCATGGTCCTCAACGCCAAAATAAATAAAGGGGATTTTTTTTTCATGGAAAGGGCCATGGTCTGAGGCCCTGGTCCAATCTTTCTCTCCCGGATGGCCATCATTTCCAAGCACCAAATCCAGGGAGGTGTTTTTGGCCGTTTCCAATAAATAAGGTTGAAGCTGGGGGTAATCCCTGCTGCCTACGGCATATAATTGATTGTCTTCACTACGGCTGATCATGTCCATATTGATGACCAAACTGATCTGTTCCAATGGAAAAGGGAAATCTTCCAACAAAGCTTTGGCACCCAACAGCCCTTTTTCCTCTGCATCAGTGGCTGCAAAAAGCAAGGAGTGGAAAGGCCTGTTTTCAGAAAAATAACCTGCCAAAGACAATAAAGCGGCGGTTCCAGAAGCGTTATCATCTGCTCCGTTATACACAACATCACCCTTTTGGCCCAAATGGTCATAATGGGCCATTATGAGGATGATTTTTGAGGATTCACTGCCTGGAATGAAACCGATGATATTAACGGCTAAATTTTCAGTTCTTCGGTTTCCTTTCTGGAGTGGAAAATGCTGTTTAAAACCGGAAAATTGGCTGGTCATCCCTAATTGGGAAAATCTTTCAATGATGTAATCCTGTGCTGCTTTGCTGCCTTCGGTTTGGGGAGCCCTTCCTCCCATCTCATCGGAAGACAGATAAGCCAGATCCTTTAACAGGGTGGTGGAATCCACCTTTTGTGCGGATAATTGTACAGAGAGTAAACAAAAAAGTAATAAAATAAAATTGCTTAACGTTTTCATATTAAAGGATTTTGCACAGCCTTGTGTATATTCGTGAAAATACTAAACTTTAGCATCAGGAATTCACTTTGTCCATGAAATATATTTCGGTAATAGGCTACTTGTGCTTTTTTTCATTACAAAGTCTTGGCCAAAACACAGTACTGGACGGTTTTTTGGGGGGTAAATCTGCTGTTTTAATTTCGGCCTCTTCTTCCGCCGAACCTGCTTATTCATGGAAGGAATTGGCAGAAAATTTACACTTATCCCTTGTAGAAGCCGGCGGTGATCCTGTGGCTTACTATGAATTGGAGGATGCGATTTTATCAGATGCCGTTAAAAATGCCTATGCTTCTTATTTTTCCAAAAGGCTTATAAAAAACATTGTCCTTATCATACGGAAAAATGATGGTACTTTTTATTTGCATATCTATCCCTTCAGTCAGGATAACAACATCATCCATCAAGGCAGTAATTGGTTTTCCAGTGCAGATAATTTAGAAAGTTTTAGTGCAGAAATTGCCTCTATTGGCGATGGAAAGAAAAGTAGTAATTTTCTGGTATTGGAGGTACCCGAATATCCGGCCATTCCGGGGCTGGAGCAAAGCAGTGAGGGAGCCGGATTTATCCGTCAAGCCCCCCTTAACCTGGATGCCTTTAAATTGGGGGTAATGTTGACCGGAGCAACAGGAGATGAAGGCTTGCTCACCACTTTCCGACATGATCTATATGGTAAACCAGCCGGGCAGATCGAGGCAGAACAAAAAGCAGAAAGGCAAGGATTGGAAACCATTATATCCGAAGTGTATCCTTATGCCGTTGAATTCCTGACAGTTCCCCAATCCAACCAGGCACTGATACAAGATAGGATTCAATTTATATTAATGCGTCAGGAAGGCAGGGAGGCGGATTTAATGCGAATTATGGGGGTGTCTCCGGATACCGAAACTCATGAAAGCCGAATTGTGGTAAAGTATTATATCCGGTTTTTGGTAAGAAATGAATTATACATTGGGGAGGAGTGGGACGCGCATCCGGATTGGAGGGAAGCCCTTAAAGGTTTTTTAGAGCAAATATCCCCTTAAAATAAAGAGGGGCCCATCTTCTCAACAGGCCCCATCACTTTGTTTTGGCAGTTTTTAATTGAGGGTGATAAACAACTTTTCTACCTTTCCAAAGTGCCTTATTTGTCAATTGAGCCAACCACTCTTTTCATAAAAGTATTCATGGCCTCTTTTTTATCCACTCCATCTTTGATCATCTGATTGACCTCCATGGTACCGTAAAGATTGGACAATAATTCACCCATGACATCCAGCTCTTCATCTTTTAGACTACTGATCTCTGTCATGGACTCCAATAATTCAATGGTTTCCACCACCCAATCCTCATCATTTTCTTCAATAAATTGAAGTACATGTTTAATTATCGGTAATCTCATTGATCAGGTTTTTTAGCACTTCTTCTTTATTGGTCTGTACCTGGTTGATCAGTTTCCCTCCTTTGAAAACAGCAAAAGTGGGCAGGTTGTTCACTTCAGCCAATTTTCTGGATGCAGGCAATTTTTCGGCATCCACATACAAAAATTTAATGTTTTCAAAATCCTTACTTAATCTTTTCATTTTAGGTTTCATGATGCGACAGTTTCCACACCAGACAGCACCATATTGTACCACCACCCTATCATTTTCCTTTATCACCTGATCCAAATTATCAGTTTCCAATTCCTGTAGCATATCCATAAATTTTATTTTCAAAGCGTAAAGGTATTAACTATTAGTTTAAAATACCAATTGATTAAATCTATGGGTCATTGTGCTTATTCAATAAAGGGTTTTCTGAACAAAGGGGATCAGGGCAAGTATTAAGCCTTGTCCATAAAACTCCATCCGATTAACAACGCCGTTGGTCAATATGCCAACGGATCCGTTTCCTTGTTTGGAATTGGTCCTTTGAAAGACCTTATCATCGGCCTCCCCCAACTCCATTCCCTCTCTAATTAATTTTGAAATGGCTTCCGGAAGAAAGAAGGTCCCGGTTTTCGCTTTGCCAATGATGCTGCTATTGTTCAATACCACCAGCCAGGCAAAAGCAACCATTTGTTCTCCAACTTCATCCACACCACCTTCTATTCCGACCCAGTAATCTGCTTCGGGAAAGGCTTTTTTACATTCATTTGCCCGGTTATAAGCACCGGTATAAGTTTCCACGTCTCCATGAGGCTGAGTGGCTACCTGGGGGTCCACACTGAGACCCTGAACAATAAAACTGTCTTCAAATAAGGCCTGAAAGGCGTTTTCGGTACATTTGATTTTGACGGGGTTTTTACTGCCCACCATGATAAGCTTTTGTCTTTTTTGCTCCTGTAAGTTTTTTCTCTTCGGAAATGCCATTGGGTGATTTGAAAGTTGATAATTGTTGGTTAATTACGCCATATTATGATAGACCTGGTTGATGTCATCGTCCTCCTCCATGCGTTCTATCATCTTGTTTATATCTTCTTCTTGTTCCGGGGTGATTTCGGTAGTAGACATAGGAAATCGCTGCATATCTGCACTTATAATTTCAATACCCTTGCTTTCCAATTCTTTTTGCATATTGCCAAAATCCTCAAAAGCGGTATAAACAAATAGCTCCCCTTCATTTTCATCGATGTCTTCCATGCCATGATCGATCAGTTCGAGCTCCAGCTCTTCCATGTCCCATTCCCCTTTTGCAAAACGGAACACCGCTTTCCTTTCAAACATGAAGCTTACTGACCCGGTAGTACCCAGGGAACCTCCAGCTTTGGTAAAATAATGCCTGATATTGGCAACGGTTCTGTTGATGTTTTCGGTTGAGGTTTCTACGATTACCGCAATTCCGTGGGGCCCGTAGCCCTCATAAACCACTTCTTCGTAATCCTTCTCATCTTTATTACTGGCCCTTGCAATGGCTGCTTCAATTCTGTCCTTAGGCATGGATGCGCCTTTGGCGTTTTGGATAACCGTTCTCAATTTAGTATTGTTGTCCGGGTCTGGGCCTCCGGCCTTAACGGCCATTACGATTTCTCTTCCAAGGCGGGTAAATACCTTGGACATTTTACTCCACCTTTTGAATTTTCTTTCCTTTCTAAATTCAAACGCTCTTCCCATATTGTGTAGATTTCTGGATTGTAAAAATAAATAAATTTTTGGTTCCCACTAGCATTATGGTAAAACATAAGGCCTGTTCCCTCTAAATCAAGGTAAAAAAAACAAAGAGCCCAACCCATTATCCTCCTTTTCGTTATAATTATTAAAGTTTTCAATTACTAAATCACTTTTCCATGGACCAGCCCATCCCTAATATCCCTGACTTATCCTTACCCAAAATTGTCATTATAGGAGCCGGATTTGCCGGCTTAAAATTGGCAAGGATGCTCAGAAATAGCCAATATCAGGTTATTCTTTTGGATAAAAACAATTACCATCAATTCCAGCCCCTTTTTTATCAGGTGGCTACTGCGGGTCTGGAACCCAGTGCCATATCCTTTCCTCTCCGGAAAGTATTTCATGATACGCCAAATGTGACTTTCAGAATGGCCGAGGCCAAAAAAATTGAACCGAATCTAAACAGAATTATTACCAATGCAGGTTACCTAGATTATGATTTTTTGGTTTTGGCCATGGGTGCAGATACCAACTATTTCGGGATGTTGAATATCATGGAAAACGGTATTCCCATGAAATCGGTATCCGAAGCCTTGTTTATCCGAAATAAGATCATTTCCAATTATGAACGGGCCATTAACATCGCTCAGGAGGACCAAAGAAAAGCCCTAATGAATGTGGTAATAGTGGGCGGAGGGCCTACGGGTGTTGAGCTATCAGGTGCAATGGCTGAATTAAGAAACACCGTCTTTCCTAAGGATTATCCTCAGCTCAATTTTTCTAACATGAAGGTGGTGCTCATGGAAGCGGGAGAGCGGCTGCTTCCAGGAATGTCACCTGTTTCCGGTGAAAAGGCCAAAAAATACCTTGAAAGCCTCCAAGTGGAGGTGATGTTGAAAACCGCCGTCGAAGACTATGATGGTCTAAATGTTGTCATCAATGGTCAAACTGCCATACAGACACAAACCCTGCTTTGGGCAGCAGGAATCAAACCTAATGGCATTGCGGGGCTTGCTGAAGATCAAATGTTAAAAAATGGTAGGCTTCAGGTTGATGAATTCAATAAGCTCCTGAAGAGTGACAATATTTATGCATTGGGTGACCTCTGTATTCAGGTATCTGACGAGAACCCCAAAGGTCATCCCCAGGTGGCCCAGGTAGCCATTCAACAAGCCAAAAATCTGGGAAATAATTTTTCGGCCAGGTTAAAAAGCAAACCCCAGCAAATTTTCAAATATAAAGACCTGGGAAGTATGGCTACCATAGGCCGAAAATTGGCTGTAGTAGAATTGCCTTTTGTTAAGTTTCAGGGCCTGTTGGCCTGGTTGGTTTGGCTATTTGTCCATCTTATGGCCATTTTGGGGGTCAAAAATCGAATATTTATCTTTTTGGATTGGTCTTGGAACTACCTGTCTTTTGACCCTTCCCTACGCTTACTGATTCGCCCCAGCTATGTAAAACCCAAGGACAGGGAAAAATTGGTAGAGGATAAAAAATAAATTTCATTTAACGTTTCTTAACAATTTTAGCATTAAACCTACCTGACTTTTCCTGGTCTAAGTAGTATAAAAACCAATATTTAAGAGACAAATGAAAAAAACAATAATGATTTGTGCATTGGTTGGGGCTACCATGATACAGGTAAATGCCCAACGGGAAAAACCCATGGACCGTTCCCCCGAAAAGCAGGCAGAAAGGATGACTGAAATGATGGCAGAAAAACTGGATTTGGATGAAGAGCAAAAAAAAGAAATGCATGCGATTCACCTGGCACAGGCACAGAAAAGAAAAGTTGAAAGGGAGGCCATAAAAGAAAGCATGGAAGACAGAAGAGAAGCCATGAAAGCTGAAAGGGAGGCTCATCAGGAGAAAATTGCCGAAGTCCTCACTCCGGAGCAAAAGGAAAAATGGGATGAACTTAAAAAAGAAGGCCGCCAAAAAATGAAGGAACGCAGAAGAGGCCCTGGAAATAGGGACTCCGATCAGGGAAGAAAAAGAGGGCCTCGTACTTCCAGCCCATCAGATATTTAATAGACAATTTTGGGTTTAATTAATGAATAAAGGCAAAGGGCAGGTCGCCTTTTGCTTTTTTTGTGTTATCTGTTTTTTTCTCAGGTTTACCCTTACTTTTAGTTTCCCCTCCTTTTGAGGCTGGTGGAAGAAGGCAGGCTCCCCGACCTTCAGTACGGGGCAAGTAAAAACCTATAAAAATCAAAATATAAACTGATGAAAAAGGCAATAATTGTTTTTCAGAAATATCCGGAACCCGGAAAAGTGAAAA
>JBBDSB010000139.1:0-3290 GCA_040905205.1 Cyclobacteriaceae bacterium | reverse complement strand
ATGAAAAAGGCAATAATTGTTTTTCAGAAATATCCGGAACCCGGAAAAGTGAAAACCCGATTGGCAAAAACCATCGGAAAAGAAAAAGCGGCCCTCTTATATGGCTATTTGGTGGCGCACACCCACCAACAGTTAAAGCCGATTCAAGCAGATATTGTGATCTATCATGATGGTAAAATCAATTATTCAGATTATCCTGAAAGCCGCTATTTTTTCGATGTGCAGGAGGGTAAGGATCTCGGAGAAAAAATGGGGAAAGCTTTTTCCAATCAATTCAGTAAAGGGTACGATAAAATTCTAATCATCGGAACAGATTGTTACGAGTTAAAAAGCCGACATCTTGAGGAGGCCTTCAATATTCTGGAAGAAAGGGACATGGTGATTGGCCCGGCCTTGGACGGCGGCTATTACTTGTTAGGTTTCCGTGCTGCCCCCGCAGCCCAATTGTTTGAAGGCATTGCCTGGAGTACCGCATCGGTTTTAGAGGAAACCTTAAATATTGCACATCAATTGGGTTATAGCGTAAAGCTACTTGAAATGCTCAATGATGTGGACCGATGGGCGGATTTGGGGGATTTGAAGGACATCCTGGATGATTTATAATGGGTAAATGAACGGCATCACAGTTTTGTTATCGATACGTTCTAGTGTCTGGTAAAACGTTAAATGGCAATTGTCCACGCTCACCCCTCGGTCCCCTTAAGGGAAAGACAGCCCAAAGGGCTAACCTTTTAGTAGAACTAGAGAAAATTGTTTAGCGTCAAAATTGATGTGACGTGACATTTTCCCTAGGGCTATCATAAAATAAAAGTTTAAAAGTCCGTTTTGGGTTTTTAATCGGCCCCTTTTTGGATTTATATGACTTTATCTTTGATAACCTTTTGATTTTATTATTTTTGTGAGATATGCACCATACTTTTTAAATGATAACAACCCCTAATCAAAATCCCGAACAGATTTCTAGAGATCTGATAGATGCAAAATTGCATCAAGCGGGTTGGGTGGTTCAATCAAAAAATAAAATAGATCTGTCTGGAGCAAAGGGGGTTGCCATCCGAGAGTATCAAACATCTTCGGGCCCTGCTGATTATGTTTTGTTTGTAGATCGCAAGCCTCTTGGGGTGATCGAAGCAAAGCGGGAAGAAGAAGGAGAGCGCTTAACAGTGGTAGAAGATCAATCTTTTGAATATGCCACAAGCAAGCTGAACATGAGTTTTTGAAATATCAACCAACTGACGATAACCGAAAATTTACCGAACTCTACAATGTGCAACGTTTAAGCTCCAGCTACATTGCCTCGGACAGTCAAGTTTGTATTTCGACAATTCAACGCTTGTATTCTATTCTACAGGGAAAGGAATTGGAGGAATCTGCTGAAGAAGAAAATCCGAATTAATAAGAAAGGTAGCGGGTATCGATTCCCAATTGACTCCTTATGATACCACGGTAAATGATAATTTTCGAAAGTGGATTTTTCAGCAAAATGCCGGAAAACACAACCGCTTTACTGAAGCCCAATTGGATTGGTTGCGGATGATCAAAGATCATATAGCAAGCAGTTTTCATATCGAAATGAAGGATCTGGATTATACTCCTTTTGATGCCAAAGGGGGAAGAGGAAAGATGTGGGAATTGTTCGGGAAGGAGATGAATACCCTAATTGATGAATTAAACCAGGAATTATCGGCCTGATGGGACCAGATCCCGGGATAGAAATTATGAGCCTATACAAAAACAAATACCGCAACGAATCAGCCCGCGCCCAATGGTGGGATTATGGAAGGGCGGCGGCGTATTTTGTGACGGTTTGTACCCGGGATCGGATTCATTATTTGGGAGAAATCCAAAACGGGAAAATGATTTTATCACCCACAGGTGCCATCGCCGATGTATTGTGGTATGAAATAAAAAACCACGCCCATGACGTGGAATTGGACGCATTCGTGGTAATGCCCAATCATATTCACGGGATTTTGGTATTGAAAAATGATTCCCCATCCGCCGGACCCGTTGTAGGGGCAGGGCATGCCCTGCCCCTACGGCAATCACAACCAGGCGTCAACCGATTCCAAAACCCCGGCAAAAACACCCTGTCATCCATTATCGGATCCTACAAATCGGCCGTGACCCGTCACGTACGTAGATTGGGATATACATTTGATTGGCAATCCCGATTCCATGATCATATCATTCGGGATGATGCATCCTATCAACGGATAGCCCAATACATTGAAAATAATCCAAGAAATTGGAAAGACGATTCCTTTAATTCCTAATTGGAAAAGGAATTATTAGAAAAAATCAGGACATAAAACGTCAATTGAACAGAAGATAAATACTGGAATAGCAAGCATATCGGTTACCTTTCGGAAAAATGATGTATTACAGAAGGAAAATAGTATTGGCAATTTTGGAAGTCTTTGGAGGGGAACTGGAAAAGCTTCAGTTCCAAAAGTTGCTGATGTTATTTACAACATATCAGCAAAATAAAAGCTACCATTTTGTCCCATACAAGTTTGGATGCTTTTCATTCCAGGCTAATGCAGATTTGGGTTATATTAATCTGAACCAACTAATCGAAGATTCTAAAGCTCCCAAAAACACTTCCTTAGCAACTGGAGTTAACCTTACCAACCTAAAAGAAATAAAGGTCCCAGTTCTTCCTCTCCCCGAACAGCGAGCCATCGTCTCACGGATCGAGGAATTGTTTAGCGAGTTGGATCATTCCATCACCAATCTCAAATCCGCCCAAGCCAAACTCGAAATCTACCGCCAAGCAGTGCTGAAAAAGGCTTTTGAGGGGGGATTTACGGAGGAATGGAGGGGTAAACAAAGCAATCTATATTCTTCAGATGATTTAGATGATTTAATTACAAAAGGTCAACAAGACTATTTTGTTAAACAAATTGAAGATTGGGAAATAGCTTTAAAGCATTGGGAGAAAAGCGGAAAATCCGAAAACAGACCAAAGAAGCCACGACCACTTACAATACCTGATCCACCAAATAATGAGCATAATGAAAGGAAATGGAATTTGCCAGAAAATTGGATTTGGACACAATTAGGAGTCCTCTGCTTTGTTACAAAACTAGCAGGATTTGAGTATACTGATTATGTAAAGTATGATGCGGATGGAGACTTACCTGTTCTTAAGGCTGAAAATGCAGGATTATATGGGTTTAAAAAAACAGATTATTCTAAAGTAAAATCAGAATCGGTCAAAGAACTTAATAACCTATCATCTAACTAAACGCCTATCCTCATGATAATCTGACATTTGTTATCAAAAT
>JBBDSB010000138.1:0-51584 GCA_040905205.1 Cyclobacteriaceae bacterium | reverse complement strand
ATTTTGCCGCCCCCAGCGGCAATGACAATAAACTGTTTGCCGTTAACTGCATAAACTGCCGGCGTCGCATAACCTGCCGCCGGTAGTTTGTATTTCCATAGCTCTTCTCCGGTGTCTTTATCAAAAGCCCTGAAATATTCATCTTTTGACCCCCCGATAAATACCAATCCCCCAGCGGTTACCACGGGACCACCATAGTTTTCGGTACCTGTTTTTGGAATTCCCTTTTTTGTCAAGGCTTCAAATTCACCCAAAGGTACAGACCATAAAATTTTACCTTTACCTAAATCGATGGCATTAAGGGTGCCCCAAGGTGGCTTGATGGCAGGATATCCGTCCTGATCAAAAAAACGATTGTATCCGGTCGTAGTATAAGGAACAGAATGTGCATTGGCTTCTCTTCCCATATCGTGGGCATCCTGATGGTCATCCGGGTGGAGAATAAAGTCGACAATCGCATTCCTTTTTTCCTGGGACAAATGTTTAAAGCCAGGCATTCTCCCCTTTCCATTTTCCACAATCTGCATGACTTCTTCTTCCTCCATACGTTCTGAAATGCCCACTAAATCAGGGAATGCACCTGAAAGATCACCTTTGCGGTCCTGCCCATGACACATCCCACAATCCATCATATAGGAAGATTCCCCCAAGGAAGCAGGGGTATCCTTCTTGCCTTCGGTGGGCACCATGGTTAAAATCCAGGCCATTTCGTTGGCATTGACATAAAGGTGTCCTGAACGGGGATCAAATGCAGCACCACCCCATTCTCCCCCTCCGTCAAATCCAGGAAATATAATCGTTCCCTCTCTACTGGGCGGTTGAAACATATGTCCATATTTAAGCCCTTTAATTTTTTCTTTTACATATTGATTGGATTCCGGTGAAATATTGGTGATTTCATCTTCTGTGAATACCTGCCTGGAAAAAGGGGGTGGACTTGTTGGCAAAGGTTGGGTAGGCCAGGTTTCTTCACCCATCAAATCCGAGGCTGGAATATCTACTTCTTCTATGGGGAAAAGAGGGGCACCGGTTTCCCTATCAAATAAAAATACCCGGCCTGTTTTGGTAATTTGAGCCACGGCATCTACCCTTTTACCGTTGATTTCAATGGAAACCAGGTTGGGTGGGGCAGGAAGGTCCCTGTCCCAAACATCGTGTCTGACTGTCTGATAATGCCATACCCGCTCTCCGTTCTCTGCATTTAGCGCCAAAACAGAATTGGCAAATAAGTTTTCTCCCAGGCGATGTCCTCCCCAAAAGTCAAATGAAGCCGATCCTGTGGGGATAAAAACCATGGCTCTTTCTTCGTCAAGGCTCATCCCTGCCCAGCTGTTAGCCCCCCCCGCATTCAGATAGGCGTTTTTCGGCCAGGTATCATACCCAAATTCCCCGGGTTTTGGAATGGTATGAAATATCCAGTCCACCTCACCGTTCCTGGCATTGAAAGCCCTTACATAACCCGGTGCAGCATTTGCATTTTCGGAGACCCTGGTTCCTATGATCAATTTATCCTTGTAAATAACACCCGGGGAGGAGGAAATCACATAAAGGTCCTGCGCCCAATCCCCCAGTCCTGCATTTAGTGGTACGGTGCCGCCCTTACCAAAATCCTTGATTAAAGTCCCATCTTTAGGGTTGAGGGCAAATAGGTAAGGACCTGCCGTGTAAAAAATCCTTTTTTCTGTTCCTTCCGACCAGAAGGTAAGTCCTCTGTTAACACTTAAGCCTATCTCAAAATTCTCATGGGGATTAAACTCCCATAATTTTTCCCCGGATGCGGCATTTATTGCAAATGCCCTGAGCGTAGGAGTAGACCCAAATAGCACCCCATCCAATACGATGGGGTTACACTGGATCTGAGTATTTTTTTCACCCCCGATGTCACCAGTTCGATATTCCCATGCCAACTCCAATTGGGTAACATTCTCTTTATTGACCTGATTCAAGGAAGAATATTGCGAACTGCTTTTGCTTCCTAAATAAACCGGCCAATCCGCACCGGACTCGTAAACAAATTCACCTTTTTGACCACAGGAAAAAGAAACAATTGATAAAAAAATGCAACATATAATTAAAATCTCTAGCCTCATATTCTATTATATTTGGTATTTTGTTTTCCAACAAATATATACATTTTGTACCTTGGAAGCCTTATCCTTTTTTGTGAAAAACCAATTATAACCTAATAAGATACCAAAAGATGAAAAAGCTACTGTTGTGTCGGCATGCAAAATCTTCCTGGGATAATCCCGGATTAAATGATCATCAAAGACCCTTGGCACCGCGGGGTCTTCAAGATGCCCCCATTATGGCTGAAAGATTATTGAGAAAAGGATTTTTTCCCGATCACATGATCAGTTCTGATGCCATGAGGGCAATAGAAACGGCTAAAATATTTGCCCAAATATTGGGGTTTGAATTATCCAAAATACAGAAAACCAATGACCTTTATCATGCCGATGTGAATGAAATTTTAAGGGTGATCCAAAAAACCCCGGAAAGTGTTCAAACATTGTTTTTATTTGGCCATAACCCGGGATTAACGGACTTTCTCGAATACCTGGGGGAAGCACTGGATAACCTTCCTACCAGTGGAACCTTTGGTTTTGAGTTGACCATTGACCATTGGGGCGACCTCAGCGGGGAAATGGCCCGTTTTTGGTACTATGATTTTCCTAAAAATAAAAAGAATTAAAATTGTCTCACATCCTGAAGTACCTCCTTAAAGGATGCATGGTTCCGGATGAGGTACCATACCTTTTCAGCGGTGTCTTCCGGGGTGCTTAGCTCATTGTTTTCCTTAAAAGACCGAAATTTTGAAATATTACTGAAGTTTTCTTCTGAAACAGACCGGATGGTTTCCTGCATCGGGGTGTCTATAATACCCGGGGAAAGGGCAAAAAGTTGAAATCCCCGGTTTCGCCTATCAGATTCATGCTGCGCCACTTTCGTCAATTGGTTCAAGGCAGCTTTTGAAGCACTGTAACCAGACCATCCATCCATCACCTTTGAGGCGGCTCCTGAACTGATATTAATGATCAGTTTCTCACCCCTAAATTTATCATAGGTTTTCATGAAGGCATTCATCAATATGGCCGGGGCGATGACATTTACTTCATGGATTTTTCGGATCGAAAGTGGATCCAGGTACCCATTATGAGCAATTTCACCAATCCACCCTGCGTTATTGATCAGTACCACCCTTTGATAATTGGCCAGCGGAAATATATCCCCCAATAAGGAGATTAATTTTTGGGTATCGGATAAATCGATGGCATAATGAGTAAAATTTCTCCTTTCATTTAAACGAGTTCTTGAAATTCCCATGACTTCGTTATTACTATCCCTTTCCAAAATAGTATCAACCAAGGCCTTTCCCAGTCCTTTGCTGGCACCAGTTATGATATATAGTGATTGCTGCTGCATAATCCTTCAATTTTTGGATGGTTTAATATTTAACTCCTAAACTATCGAATTTTTCATTAATCTTAAACTTATGGCATGAAAACGATAAATCAACAAAATTGCCGTAAGGGTTAACCCTGTCAATAACCCTATCCAGATGCCAAGTTCGTTAAATCCGAACCAAAATGCCAAAATATAACCCAAAGGCAACCCAATCACCCAATAGGCCACCAAAGTCACCAGAGTAGGTACTTTTACATCCGAAAGGCCCCTCAGGGCCCCCAACCCGACAACTTGCAAACCATCTGACAATTGGAAAAATCCAGCAATAACCAAAAGGCTGGCCGCCATTTCGACCACCTCCAAATCATTGATATAAATCAATGGCAAATAATTTCTAAAAGCTATGAATACAATGGCAAATATCAACATAAATGCCATTACCATCCCAAAGATTGAAAACCCTACCTGCCTCAATTTAGGAATATCCCTCTTCCCCAATTGATTGCCAACCCTTACCATAGCAGCCGCAGATAATCCGGAAGCCATCATGTAACTTATGGATGCCAAATTGATGGCAATTTGATGGGAAGCCAAAGCGTTCACCCCAATCCAGCCCATAAATATTGCCGCAGTACTGAAAGCACCCACTTCAAATACAAACTGCATACCAGTAGGAATTCCGATTCTGAGCATTTTCAATATAATGGGTTTATAGATGTTTTTAAAGCTTAATCCATAAAAATATTTGACGTACCTTTTTGATTTTTTGACATAGATATAAATGGCCAATCCCATTAATAAACGTGAAATTAAAGTAGCCCAACCTGCCCCATTTAAACCCAAGGCAGGAAACCCCCAATTACCATAAATCAAAAGCCAGTTCAATCCTATATTGATCAAATTAAAAACAACGGTAATATACATGGCCTGTTTGGTTTGGGATAATCCTTCCATAAACTGTTTAAAGGTCTGGAAAAACATAAAAGGCAGCAGAGAAAATGTAATAATCAATAAATAGGGGATGGCCAATACCACTACTTCCGAAGGTTGGTTCAAATAATGTAGGCCGGGAGATATCATCAATATCAAAAAAAACAAAAACAAAGAGGTGATGGAATTTATTACAAAACCATTATTCAGAAGCCTACCAATCCTCCCCTTTTTACCTTCCCCGTCTGCAGCGGCTACCATGGGGGTTATGGCCATTGAGATCCCAATACCAAACATTAATATTAGAAAAAAAATACTGTTGGCCAATGATGCGGCCGCAAGGACTTCAGCGCCCAATCTTCCTACCATGACATTGTCTGCCACCCCTACCATTACCTGACCTAATTGACTTAGCATGACAGGATAAGCCAAACTAAAAGTCTTATCAAAATTGGTTTTAAAAATAGCCTTAATCATCATTTGATGAAAGTGATCCTTGGAAAATCATTGCCGCTTTTAGTATTCCCGCTATGCTTATGGCATCTGTGATTTTTCCGGTCAAGACCATTTTCAACACCTCTTCAAAGGGAGTTTTTAGGATTTGAAGATCCTCTGTATCTTCAAAATCCGTTTCGCCCTCCCTTAAATTTTCGGCAAGAAATACATGACCCTCTTCATCAGTGACAGAATTAGAAGTATGAATTTTCATAATATGGGTCCACTTTAAAGCCGTTAGCCCGGTTTCTTCCTTAAGTTCCCTTTTGGCACTCTCCAAAATCTCCTCTTCCATTGGTCCCCCTCCCATGGGAATTTCCCAGGAAAATTCATCTAAAGTATACCGGTATTGGCCAACAATCCAGGTATTTCCTTCATGATCTAATGGAATGATGCCTACAGCTCTGTTTTTAAAAGAAACCTTTCCGTAGATGCCGGGGTTTCCATTGGGGTTAAGTACCTGATGTTCCTCTACTTTAATCCAGGCATTGTCATACACCGGTTTTTCCTTAAGTTTTGTCCAGGGGTTCTTCATGGCAAAAAAAAAGGTGACATTAAGTCACCCTTATGAGATTGTTTCTTTAATAAATCATTATGCGGGTATGGGTAATACCTTGCTGTCCTTGAAAGTAGAAAGGATCACCATCGACTGCATGGAATCAACTTCTTTGATTTCACTTACTTTCTCCAACATCAATTTCTGATAGGAATTGATGTCCTTAGAAATAATTTTTAAAATAAAATCACCTGTACCCGTGATGTGATGACATTCGATCACTTCCTGAATAAAGTTAATCTCTTTCATGAAAGCGTCAATGTTTGATTTATTGTGCCCAATTAGGCCCACTAAAACGAAAGTACTTACTCCAAGACCGATTTTTTCCGGATCCAATTTTGCATGATAGCTTTTGATGATGCCTGACTGCTCTAATTTCTTTACCCGTTCAAGTGTCGGCGCCGGAGACAATCCAATATCTTTTGAAAGCTGTGCATTGGTGATTTTTGCATTCGCTTGAAGAATCTCTAGAATTTTACGGTCGATTTTATCAAATTTCACTTTAATGTTATTGTCCATATTATAAAGAATTTACAGAATTATATGTTGTACAAAGGTAATCCAATTTAAATTTATTTTAAAGTCATTTACGAAAAAAACGAAGGTGCGGACGAAATATTGTTACTTAATTAACGATTTTATAAGAATTAAAAATATAACTTTTTAAAAAATCTTAGAAAAATTCAAATATCTTCTCGGATTTACAATTTATTTGATTTCGGTATTAACCTATAGTTTATTCTTCCTTATAAAAGTCCGGGCTTCTTTGTGGGCCGGATGTTTTCGTTTTGAATTCCTCTTTACCTCCTCAAAATATTCTTTCGATTTTTCCCTTTCATTCTCACTGAAGGTAATTTTACCCAGCTGAACCAGGGAGTATAGGTAGTATCCGCTTTCCTGTGAATCCAACTCCTCTCCAAATTTAACGGTCCTTAAATAATATTCTTTGGCTTCCTTACGGTATCCCATTCTGTCAAAAAATTGGCCCGCAAAAAAAGAGGCATACCTGCCACTATTGGCTTCATAGCCAGTCCAGCCGGCATCGATCCTTTTCAAAATTTCCAGCGACACCTCCATGGCCTCCTTTCCCCTACCAACAGCATACAATTGCCGGGCAAAAAACCGGTGAAAATAAGGGTTATTCGGATATTTCTCATGAAGGTAGGAAGTAATGCTAAGGGCTTTAAAAGGACTTTTCTCTTCTGTAGCATAAATTCTGAAAAGAAAATACTGGGCTTCCACCCTGGCATAAAATGCATTTTCAGCTACTTCTACCAGCTGTTTCAATCCCAGGTCCTGATCCCCTCTGGGAAAGAGCAACATTACCGGTCTCAATAGGGGATAATTTTCGGGAATCCAGACAGAAAAATAATTGAATAAGCCATCTCCCAGTAATAATTCAGGATTCAACTCATCCTCTCCCCTACTCAATTCCAGGTAGTTCAGCGCATTTTTTCCTGAAAAAGCAGCTTTGGCCCAATTTTGTCTTTCACTGTGCAACCTGCCCTGAAAACCATGGGCAGCGGCAAGAAAAAATGCAGCTTCTTTGTTTTCTGCATCCCTGTCAAGTATATTTTCTGCCTTTTCTATAGTAAGATCCATATAGCTGAAAAAGGCTTTATCATGGCTTTTGTTCTCTGTTGCCACCGCTATTTTCCACCATTGACTTAAACCCATCAGGAAATAGGGAAGGGGATGGTCCGGGAAATTGTACCGCATCACCGTAAAACCTTTCTCAGCGGTTTCGAAATCAAAATTGTACATACTGTTTACTGCATCCGTAATCCTAAACTGAAGGCCCTTGTCCAATAGAAGATAGTTAGCATTTTCTCCAATATTGGTTACGGGTGTTTTCGATTCCATTTGGGCAAAAATGTCAACATTAATGACGCTCAGGCAAATCAATGTTAGTACAAAGCTGACCGTAGAAATTTTGATTTTTTTATTTAGGTCCAAGTTATTTATAAATCTTAAGGTATAAAATGACATAAAATCTATCACCTTAAACAAATGCAAAGCAGAATTAATTTCGCTATCAAGGTTAAATTATTTAAATCATACAAAACTCTGATCTACAACGTGAAATTACGCGGTTATTTTGTGAACATAAAAAAAACAGACCCATTTAGCCGGATTTGCCTTTTAAGGGGCTTATCCGACCAATGGATCTGTAAACAGCAATAAGATTAAAAAATTAACAGCTTACTTTTTCACTGATTCCTTTAGCTGCTTTTCTCCTTGATTGCCTTTAACGGTTTCTCTCCAGGCATCCAAGGCAAGGGAATCAGGAATATTGATATCATCAAAAGTAATCAACTCACCCGCCTCAATATTTCTCTTTAATTCGACTTTACTTAATAATCCAATTGGCACGTGATTATTGCTGTCTTTAATTTTAACTGCTTCGCCTCTAACTTCCATCCCTCCAATTCCCCTATCAATTATGGACCCGGCATATAAGTCTTTTTTAGCGATGGCAGCCACACTCACACGAGGAGTAGCGCTGTTATCCAAAAGAACTTCGTTTCTGTAAACCAGGTTGAGTATACTTCCAGGAACTTCAAAAAAACACAGATGCATTGGTTTGTATAAAAGGTAAAAAGGGCCATCTCCCATTTTATAGGTTTTTAGCTCCTGTGCCAGATCTTCATGATGAGTGGCAGTGATAAAAACACCCGGAGGGGATTCCTTCGAGATGATGTAGTCACTGAGTACTTTGTCCATTTTTTGGGCCGTCTCCCCCAAAGCAAAGGCTCCCTTTTCGAAATCACTGGTCTCGTAACCAATCATTCCCTGTTTTGCAATATCCAGTCCCAATCCATTCGCAATCAAAGCCTGTTCAATCTGAAGTTTAGTGCCATCGGTAAAAGAAGTCACAGAATTTAAACTGTAGCCTTGCTTTTGGGCCCAATAAATCATGTCTTCCAAAGAGGGAGTTTTATTCAAAAACCCTTTTATATTGCCAAATACCAGAGGCTTGAAACCCATTTCAAGAATTTCTTTATTTAAAGCAGCAAGGCATCCCGGCTGATCACCATTGGCTTCCGTGATGATGCCTCTCTTAGATAACCATGAGCCTGTAACCACTTGGGTATCGGCATCCATGGTGACTACAGGCAATTTGTACTTAAAGGCCTTATCAATTATTTGGGTGGAATAGATGGTGTCTCCAGTGCTTACAACAATTAAATCGGAATTATCCAACACTTCTTCATACTCCCTTGTGATATAATCCTGATTAACACCCAAGTCCTCAATTACTCCCTTTCTCCTTGTCAGGATCTTTGATATGACCATATCACTTCTCCTGGAGATTAATTTCGCCAATCCCCTGCTGATCCCTCCTGTACCTACAATCCCTATCCGTAATAATTTCCCAAAATTATTCTGCATATCCAAAAATTTAATTTGTTCACTGTTTTAAATAATGATGTAAATATATAAAAAAAAATTTAAAAACCATTTTTTTGTATTTAAAATACATAAAATTTATCTTAAAATAAATTTTATCCCGCCCAATAGAAACCTTTTAAATGAATTAAAATAACTTTTCCCATCTAATTTTTTTCTATTTTCATAATTTATTATCTGAATATCCATAATAAATAAAATAAAATTTTAATTTCTGTTTTCATGAAAAAAAATCTAAACCTGAAATTATAAATTTAAAATGGGCCTAAAAGTGATTTTCTTTAACAAAATCCTGAAGAGAGAAAGATTTTAAAATTGGGTAAATCAACCATTATTCCTTAATTATTTTTTATTTTCGCTTTTCCAAATTACAACAATCAACATGCTGAATTACGCCAGAGTTAACAACTTTACAGGCTGGACTGTCTTTTTTATTGCATTTATCACCTATCTGATGACGGTAGAGGAAACTGCCAGTTTTTGGGATCCAGGTGAATTTATTGCCGTAGCCTATAAATTGCAGGTGCCACATCCGCCAGGTGCGCCATTTTTTTTATTGGTCTACCGCATGTTCAGTTTTATTGCATTTGGAGATGAACTGGAAATAGCCTATTGGATGAATGTGGGAAGTGCCTTGTTCTCTGCTTTTACCATATTGTTTTTATTTTGGACCATAACCTTATTGGCAAGAAAGCTTTTTGACATTAAAGTCGGGGAAGAGGCCAAAACCCGAACGCTCTCGATAATGGGAGCAGGAATCATTGGTGCCCTAACTTATACTTTTACGGACAGCTTTTGGTTTTCGGCTGTGGAAGCAGAGGTATATGCCATGTCTTCCTTCTTTATGGCGATTGTAATTTGGGCCTTTCTAAAATGGGATGTTATTAAAGACGTAAGGGCAGAAAATCAGTATATGATTTTTATCGCCTATTTGGTAGGCTTATCAATTGGAGTCCATTTGCTCAACTTGGTGACCTTACCGGCACTGGCACTGGTCGTTTATTTTAAAAAATATAAAAACCATACCCTAAAAGGGGGAGTCATCGCTTTTTTATTGGGAGGTGTAGCCCTTGTCATCATCAATAACATCATTATTCCCGGATTACCCAGCCTTGCCGGATCCATGGAGATATTTTTCGTCAATAACCTTGGCTTACCATTTGGATCAGGAATTATTTTCTTTTCCATATTATTTTTGGCTGGATTGATTGCCGCTATTCGCTATTCAATAAAAAATAAAAAGGTAATTTTAAACACCATATTAATCAGCTTGACCTTTGTCCTGATTGGATATGGATCTTATGCATTGATCGTAATAAGGGCCAATGCTGATCCCGTGATCAATGAGAACAACCCCAAAGATATTATCAGTTTTGTCAGTTATCTCAAAAGAGAACAATATGGATACCGCCCATTGTTACATGGTCAGTATTATACCGCAGATGTAATAGATCAAAAAGAAGGTGCTCCGATATATGCCAAGGGTAAAGAAAAATATGAAATTGTGGATTACCAACTTGAAAATGTTTATGATCCTGAAAAAACCACCATTTTACCCAGAATATATTCTACCCAAGAAAGACATAAGCAAATCTATAGGTCAAAATTAGGGCTAAGGGAAGGCCAGGATCCGAACTTTGTTGACAATATAATATTCATGTTGGATCATCAACTTGGGCACATGTATTGGAGATATTTTATGTGGAATTTTTCGGGTAGAGAAAGTGATTTTAGCGATGCTCCGTTTTTAAGTATTTGGGATACCATCAGTACCGACTTCCCCGAATACATCAAAAATAATAAGGCGCACAACAATTATTACATGTTACCCCTACTACTGGGAATGATCGGTCTTTTTTTTCAGGCCAAATACGATCCAAAATCTTTTTGGCTCACCATGATGTTATTTTTAATGATGGGGGTAGTATTGGTGCTATATCTTAATTCACCCCCAGTAGAACCGCGGGAACGGGATTATATTTACGTAGGTTCATTTTATGCCTTTGCCATATGGATCGGTTTTAGCGTGTTGGCCATTGCCAGCCAGATCAGGAAATTCAATAAAAACATAGTGAGTGCGGCCCTTATTTCCACATTGATCACTTTGCCGGTACCTTTACTGGTGGCCTACCAAAACTGGAATGACCACGACCGTTCTGACAGGTTTTTTTCAGTAGATTCCGCAAGGAATTTTCTGGCTTCCTGTGCGCCCAATGCCATATTATTTACGGGCGGTGACAATGATACCTTTCCCTTATGGTATGTACAGGAAGTGGAGGGTTTCCGAACAGATGTAAGGGTAATTGTACTCAGCTATTTTGACACCGATTGGTATGTGGAACAAATGACCCGTCCTGTCAATCAATCAGCGGCTCTGGAGTTCACTTTGGAATATGATAATTTTAAAAAAGGAACAAATGACGTTTTATACATTACTGACCGGGGACTTGAAAGCCTGCCTTTGAGGGAATATCTCAAATTATTGAAAAACAACAGTGATTTGCTTAAGCTATCCTCAAGCCGATCGGGCAGTATCAATACTGTTCCTTCATCAGTATTGACTTTGAATGTAGATGAGGCACAATTAAATGATTTGGACATTGTCCCTGAAGAATATGAAGATTTAAAAATCCCAAATTTGAATATCCGTCTCAAAGGAAATTATGTCACAAAAGGCAATTTAATGCTTCTCGATCTTATTGCTACCAATAATTGGGAAAGGCCGATCTATTTCAATAACACTTCCCTGGCAACGATAGGTTTTGACATGAGTGATCATGTTGTGATGGAAGGCCTGACTTACAGGCTTCTTCCCATACAAAAACCCGATAACCAGGAGGAATTGGTCAATACAGACCTGGCCTATACCAATGTTATGGAAAAATTTGCTTTCAGGGGCATGGATAACCCGTCAGGTTACTTTGATGATGAATACAGGAGATTTACTTCCAATCACAGAAGTGTCCTTAATTCCATAACCATAGCTTTGGTGGATAAAGGCGAGGAGGAAAGGGCAAGGGATATTCAACGGCTAAGCCTGGAAAAATTTCCCAATAAGGCCATTCCCTACGATTTGGCCAGTGGTCAGGCTGTCCCTCTTTTATTTGAATTGGGAATGGAAAATGAAGCTTTGGATATCATCGATGTAATGACGGCAAAATCGGTTGAAATGTTGGATTTCTATGCTGAAACCGAACGGCCATTGGATCGGGAAGCATCGATTTCTATGGAAATGTTAAGATATTTTATACCGGTTTTAAAAGAAAAGGGATTTGATGAACGGGCCACCGAATTACAAAATAAATTTGATAGGATTTTCGGAGAAATGGGGGGAAATCAAAGATTGCAAAGACGCTAAATCAATAATTTTATCAATAATCCATGCACCTTTCCAAATTAGAGATCAAAGGCTTTAAAAGTTTCGGAGACAAAGTGATGATTCACTTTGACAAAGGGATCACGGGCATCGTTGGTCCAAACGGATGTGGCAAGTCTAATGTGGTAGATGCCATAAGGTGGGTTTTGGGAGAACAGAAAACAAGGTTACTCCGATCTGATAAAATGGAAAATGTGATTTTTAACGGAACCAAAAACAGAAAACCTCTCCATATGGCTGAGGTATCCCTGACCTTTGAAAACACCAAAAACCTACTTCCCACCGAATATACCCATGTCACCATTAGCCGGAGATATTACAGGTCGGGAGAGAGTGAATATCTTTTAAATGGCGTTACCTGCAGGTTAAAAGACATCACCAATCTTTTTATGGATACGGGCATAAACGCCAACAGTTATGCCATTATCGAACTAAAAATGATTGAAGAGCTTCTGAATGACAAAAATAATTCCCGCCGTGAATTATTTGAGGAAGCTGCGGGGATTTCTAAATTCAAATCCAGAAAGAAAGAAACATTACGAAAATTAGAAGATACAGACACCGATTTGGCAAGGGTGGAAGATTTACTGTATGAAATAGAAAAAAACCTCAAATCCCTGGAAAAGCAAGCAAGACAAGCTGCCCGGTATTTTGAGATAAAAAAGGAATACAAAGCTGCCAGTATTGCACTGGCAAAGAAAAGTGTCAACCAGCTTAGAAATACCCTAATCCGCCTTCACCAAGATCTGGAAAAAGAAAGTGACAACAAATTAAACCTGAATGCCGGTATTGCTGCCAAAGAAGCCCAATTGGAAAATCGGAAATCTGACCTGATCCATAAAGAAAAATTATTGGGATCAAGACAAAAAAGCCTCAATGAGCATGTTTTGAAAATAAGGCAGTTTGAAAGTGATAAAAAAATAAAAAACGAAAGGGTAAGATTTCTACAGGACAAAGCCCAAAATCTACGGGATCAGATTGAATTGGACAAAAAAAGTAATGAAAGGGCAGGATTTAGCATTCGCTCTTTGGAGCAGGAAAAATCGGTAGCCGAAAAATTAAATCTTGAAAAAGAACAAACCGTAAGCACCCTCAAGGCGCTCCATGAGGAGAAAATGATCCTATTTCACAGCACCCAAGAGAAACAAAGAGCGTTGCAAGTGGCATTTTCCAAGAAAAAAGATGCTTTACACCAGTTATCCAAAAATATAGAAATCAAACAAATTCAGCTCATCACCCTAAAACAGGAGTTGGAAAAAACATCCACTGATGATAGTTCCCAGGTAGAAAACCTTGCCGGGTTTAAAGAAAAACTGAATTTTCTTATGGAAGAACTGGAGGTAAAAAACAAAACTTTAACCCGATTAAAAAATGAGGAAGAGGCGCATCTCCAAAAACAAGAGGAGGCCATTCAAACCATGGAGCTGATCCGGGAGGAAATGACGCAGGTCAGTAGAAAATTAGATGCCAAAAACAATGAATTTCAACTCACCAAATCCCTGGTGGACAATTTGGAAGGTTTTCCGGAAGCCATAAAATTCCTCCGGAAAAACAGCAATTGGGGTAAAAACATCCCTCTACTTTCGGATATTTTAACCACTGAAGAAAAATACAGGGTAACCATTGAAAATTACCTTGAGAACTACATGAATTATTATGTGGTAGAAACAGAAAAAGAGGCCATCAATGCCGTAAAACTTCTAAGCGATGCCGGAAAGGGGAAAGCTAATTTTTTTATATTGGATAGATTTGAAAATTTCCGTTCCTCACAAAACAAAATTTTTACAAATGCTTTACCCGCAACAGAAATCATCGAATTTGATATTAAGTATGCAAGGCTTATTAGTTTTATACTTGACGATGTATACATATTTAAAGGTGATATCCATGAAATTCCTACTACCCAGGAGGCTATTTTTATTACTGAAAGCGGGAAATTTATGGATAGAAAATTCAGCATTTCAGGGGGGTCGGTAGGACTTTTTGAGGGAAAAAGAATCGGAAGAGCTAAAAACCTGGAAAACCTGGAAAAGGAAATCAAATCACTTAATAAAAAAATAAACGAAATAAAATCAAATTTCGACAATAAATCCACTGATGTTTCCAAATTTAAGTCTTTCAGTTATAAAAAACCATTGGAAGATATCAATGCAGAAGTAAATGCCTTGAAGCAGGAAATGGTCTCCGTAAAAACGAAAAAGGAGCAATTGGGAGAACTTCTCTCTTCTAATGCCAATAAAAAGGAGGACATTGGGGAACGCATCCAGGAGCTTACTGATGAACTTGAAAACCTCAACCCTGAACTGGAAATAGCAAAAAGAGAATTTGGGGCCATGGAGGAAGAAATCCAAGCCCTTGCTGATGAACTTCAGGAAGCTTCAGAGGAATTGTCCGAGCGATCAGGCCAATACAACCAGGAAAACATTCAATATCACCAACTACTCAATAAGCTTCATAGTATTGAACAGGAAATCGGTTTTAAAGTAAGCACCTTTGAAAACAGTAAGGAAAGAATAGAAAAATCCCAAAAGGAACTCAGCCATACAGATCAGGAAATCAAAAGCCTCTTGGATAATAACGAGATTAAAGATGATGAACTGATTGAATTGTACAATGAAAAAGAAAACATTGAAATGGGTGTTAACGAGGCTGAAAAGGAATATTATGCAGCGAGGGGATTAATTGAGGAACATGAAAAGGCCATCCGGGAGATTCAAAAAAACAAAGAAACCATTGATGAGCTCATCATGGAACTCAAACAGTCTGCCAATGAGATAAATTTAAAACTCACTGGCCTGAAGGAGAGGCTAAGTGTGGAATTTGAATTGGATCTCGACAAGCTAATGGAAGAAGATCCTGAAACAGAGGATATATATAAAGAAAAAACGGAAGCTACCATAAAAGAAGAGGCCCTAAAAGCCAAAGAGCGGCTTGAAAAAATCGGCCCGGTCAACCCCATGGCTATGGAAGCCTATGATGAGATTAAAAACCGGCATCAATTTATTACCGATCAAAGAGATGACCTGATCAATGCCAAGGAATCCCTGATGGAAACAATCAGCGAAATTGACCAGGTGGCTAAAGAAACCTTTTTAACGGCATTTGAAAAAATAAAGGAAAATTTTGTCAAGGTTTTTCGGTCTTTATTTACCGCCGAAGATGACTGCGACCTTAAGCTTACCCACCCGGAAGCTCCTTTGGAAAGTAGCATTGAAATCATTGCCAAACCTAAAGGGAAAAGACCTTTGTCCATCAACCAACTTTCAGGGGGAGAAAAAACATTGACAGCCACTTCACTGTTATTTTCCATTTATCTCCTAAAACCAGCTCCATTTTGTATTTTTGATGAAGTGGATGCCCCTTTGGACGATGCAAACATTGATAAGTTCAATCAGATTATTCAGACTTTTTCCAATGAATCCCAGTTTATTATCGTAACCCACAATAAAAGAACGATGGCCAGTACGGATATCATTTACGGAATAACTATGATTGAGGCAGGTGTTTCAAAAGTGGTACCGGTAGATCTTCGTGAATTGGTAGAAGATAAAGGATAGTAATTAAACAGTCAATGGTAGAACTCGTAGAAATAACTTTCAGCCCTGACCGAAAATTAAAGGCCTACGATTCCTTGTGGTCAATAAAGATATTAATTATTAATTAAAAAATAAATTTCAATTTTTGAAGGGTTATTTGTAAAAAAAGCCGAAGGATCAACTCCCTCGACTTCTGAAAATCCCTGCAGGTATTCAAGCTATAATGGATTAATTGGGCAATTTATCTGCAAACCTTCCATATACCCAGGTTCCGCCAATGGCACTCAGTAAGGTAACCACCACAACCGTAAATCCTGATCCAATTTGGGCAAATATAGGCCCCGGGCAGGCCCCGGTAATGGCCCATCCCAATCCAAATATAAATCCTCCGATGATTTGCCCTTTGCGAAATTTTTTATCAGCAATTTTAATGGGCTCTCCATCCAGGGTTCTAATATTAAATCCTTTTATAATTTGGATGGAAATAATACCAATCAGTATGGCAGAACCGATTACGCCATACATAAAGAATGACTGTAACCTGAACATTTCCTGAATCCTAAACCAGGATATGACCTCTGCTTTCACGAATATAATCCCAAACAAAATGCCCACTACGAGGTATCTAAATAAATGCCCACCTGTTTCTTGGGATGCTTTCATGTTCGGTGCTTCACATTCTATTGGCTGATTTGATCTATTTTCTTTTGTTAACATGATTTCTGTTTTTATAATAATGATCCCGGTACTCTGAGCAATAATCCAGAGCCATTTATCAAGTTCCTTTCAAAAAGGATAAATTTAAATCCCTGCCCAATTCATAATATGAGGTAAAATCAAATGGGTCATCACAAATCCTCCCAGCATAAAAAACAGGGTGGCGACCATTGAGGGCCATTGCAGGTTACTGATTCCCATGATGGCATGACCAGAGGTACAGCCCCCGGCATACCTGGTTCCAAAACCCACTAAAAACCCGCCAATTACGAAAAAAAACAAACCTTTTAAGGTGAATAAGTTTTCCCATTGAAAGATGTCAGCGGGCAACAAACTTCTGAAATCGGAAATCCCCAACTTTGCCAGATCATTTTGCGTGCTTTCGGCAATAACAATGGCATCCGGGTTGGATAAAAAAAACAGTGTAATGACACCACCCAAAAATATACCCAGAACAAAAAATATATTCCAGGCCTCCTTTTTCCAATCATATTGGAAAAAAGGTATTCCAGCTGGTAAACAAGCTGCACAAGCATGTCTAAAAGATGATGAAATTCCAAAGGATTTATTACCCAATACCAGGAGTACGGGTACCGTCAGGCCAATTAAAGGCCCTGCTACATACCAAGGCCAAGGTTGCTTGACCCATTCTATTAATTGTTCCATTATTTATACTTGTTTACTTTTTTTTAAAATGGTTTAAATCATTTTTTGGTTCAATGTATGCCTCTTATGGTTTTACCGTAAAGAAACTATTCTATTTCACCAGCATCTCATTTTCGTTTGTTTCACAATAAAGTGGTGGGACATACATATTCACTTACCGGAAATTTATTGGATGCTTTGATGGCTTCAAACCCACCTTTGACATCAACAAGATGATCAAATCCCCTGGCCTTCAAAATAGAATTAAATATCATGGACCTGTACCCACCTGCACAATGTACATAGTAGGTTTTGTTCTGATCCACCTCAGCCATATTATGGTTGATAAAATCCAGGGGAACATTTTGCGCTCCAATGACATGTTCGCTTTGGTGTTCACTTGCTTTTCTGACATCAAGCAAATTAATCTTTTCTGAACTTTTCTTAAGCTCGGCCAACTCATCCAAGGTCACTGTTGGAATGGTGTCCACTTCTTTATGTGCGAGCTTCCAAGCTTCAATTCCTCCTTTAAGATATCCCAGGGCATGGTCATAGCCAACTCTTGCCAGGCGGGTAACGACCTCTTCCTCCCTGCCCTCATCCGCCACAACCAAAATTTCTTGTTTTACATCAGGAACAAGCGTACCCACCCAAACGGCAAAACCACCGTCAATTCCAATATTTACTGACTTTGGAATAAACCCTTTTGCAAAATCGGCAGGTGCCCTGGTATCCAAAATTACGGCACCGCTTTCGTTGGCTGCTACTTCGAATTCTTCGGGGTTTAGTGCCCTATTTCCCCTTACGAGAACTTCATCAATACTGTCGTACCCCTGAATATTCATCAAAACATTTTGAGGAAAATAGGAAGGTGGCGGGGTAAGCCCGGTAAGTACCTGTTTTATAAATTCATCTTTGGACATATCCTGGAGGGCATAATTGGTTTTCTTCTGATTACCCAGGGTATCTGTGGTTTCTTTACTCATATTTTTCCCGCAGGCACTTCCGGCCCCATGCGCTGGATAAACGATCAAATCGTCGGCTAGGGGCAGGATTTTATTCCTTAAAGAATCATACAAATGGGAAGCAAGCTTTTCCTGGGTCAATTCCTTGACGACTTTTTGAGCCAAATCGGGCCTGCCGACATCCCCAATAAACAAGGTGTCACCGGTAAATAAGGCCTCATCTTCACCCTCTTCATTGATCAATAGAAATACGGAACTTTCCATGGTATGGCCAGGGGTATGAATTACCCTGATTTTGGATTTTCCAATTTCAAATTCCTGATTGTCGCTGGCGACAGTGGCTTCGAAACCCATGGACATGGTAGTCGGACCAAAAACAATTTCAGCTCCAGTTTTGGAGGCCAGATCTTGGTGTCCGGATACAAAATCAGCATGGAAATGAGTTTCAAAAACATATTTTATTTTTGCTCCGTTTCGACTTGCTTTTTCAATATAAGGTTGTATTTCTCTCAATGGATCCACAATGGCTGCCTCTCCATCGGATTCAATATAATAGGCACCTTGGGCCAAACATCCCGTATAAATTTGTTCTACTTTCATTGATATTATTTAAAATCTTAACGATTCATTTTACAATTATGATTCTGATCTTTGCCAAGCTTGTTGATCCAATTATGGGACTGTAAGACTTCAGCCACTTAAGAATTATGTCCAAAGGGCCAGGACATGATCCCCCCTTTAAGGTTATACACCTTTTCAAAACCTGATTCCCTCATGGTTTCACAGGCAAAACTGCTTCTGCTACCACTCCTACAATACAAATAATAAGCTTTTCCCCTTGGCAATTGATTTAATTCCGAAATAAAGTCGGAAGACATCATGTCTAAATGAATGGAACCCGGAATTTTATCATTTCGAAACTCTCCCAATGTCCTTACGTCTACCAATACCGCATGCTCATCTTTCATTCCATTTTGGAAGGCAATTGGATCCAGGTCTACGTAAGTCTTTACTTTCTTTTTAAATATATCAAACATAAAATTTAGATTTAAAGTTAAATTTGATCTCAAAATTAATAACAGTGCCACCCAAAAAATGTAATGTTTATCACAAAAGGCCTAAAAAACAGCAAAAAAAAAGCTACCAGAATTCTGGTAGCTCTTCAAATTATTGATAAAATAAATTTTCTAATTGTTTTCTACTTTGCCCACTGATGCATACATCAATTTTCTGGCATCAGCCTCCCTTAATTCAAACTGGATATCACTGATAGGGCCCATTTTAACCTCCCTATCTGCTTTCAAAGAAATGGTAATCTGATCTCTTTCTACTTCAGACAAATTATCCTTTTCCTGGTTTACCCAAAGTAAAATATCCGAAGTATTGATCAATACATCATTTGCTTGAATCCTTGGTTCAGAGCCATACAAAGACGGGTTTTTCGGTTTTCCTACATATAAATATGAAATCAGGGTTTTTTTCTGTAATTTCTGAAGCTGGGTAGCTTGAGGAATTTTCTGTTCTACGAGTATTTCCTGCTCCCTCAATACGGTAGTTACCATAAAGAAGAATAAAAGCATGAATATAATGTCCGGCAATGCGGAGGTGGGAATATTCGTGTCTGCTTTGGTTTTCTTTTTGAATTTTGCCATAATTAACTTCCGATTTTATCAGGTTCAGCAATTGAAATGGCCATTGGAATACTTTCCTTACCCCTATCGATCAATTCTCTTTCTGCAGCAGATTGGCCTGACAATGTTCTGTATTCATCTGTTGATAAACCTACCCGTTCTGCATAAATTTCAAAGTAGGCTTTTTTGACCAAATCCAAAACTTCCAAATAGGTTTCATAGCTGGTACCCCTATTGGTTTTGATGGAAACAACGGCCCCACCGGTCATAGGGTGATCCGATGACTCAGGACTTTGTCCCGCAATGGCCTTTAAAGTTGCTGGAAGGCTGTTGTATAATGCTACAGCATCTTCATCAGGATTTCCGAAATTCATTATGAATCGCTTGATTTCATCTGAAAGACCATCCGTGTTTTCCCTGAAGTCACCTTCAATCAATAACTGGTCATTCGCATTGACCAGGATATTGAAGATGTTTCTCTCATTCAACTCCACCTCTGGTGGCGGTTGATTAGGATCTTGCTTTGGAGGCAGGATATTTAAAATACCTTTATCCGAAGCAATTGTTGTGGTTACAAGAAAGAAGATAAGAAGCAAAAAAGCGATGTCTGCCATCGACCCTGCATTTACCTCCTGAACCATTCTACTTCTTTTACCCATAATTATTTAACTATTTTGGTTATTTCCGTAACGATTATCCCCACAAACGCAAGAACAAACAGGGCATATACAGTGAGCAACACTCCCCCGACCAATTTGGCATCTGTTGTGGTGATGAAATAGGGATCTGCAGTATATTTAGCTGCCACTTCAGGATCAGCCATTGAATAGGCAATTACAAACAACGCTCCTATGATCACTACTCCTACTGCGGTCTTCAGCAGACTTTTGGGATCTCCCAGAGAATTGATTAGGGGCATAATAATAGCAAGAACAGCTCCAATTATGATCAGCAAGTACCCTGCATATAAGAATATATCAGTAGTATCCATTTTTCTTTAATTCTAAAGTGAATAAAATTTTATAAAAACACAAGTTTTAGCCGGGAAAATTATCTGGTCAACTTATGTTTAACTAAAATGTCTACAAGACTGATAGAAGCATCTTCCATATCGTTAACGATAGAATCGATTTTGGCAATACAATAGTTATAAAACAATTGTAGGATAATGGCCACGATCAAACCTGCAACGGTTGTCAAAAGGGCGATTTTAATACCACCTGCAACAAGTGAAGGGGAAATATCACCTGCAGCTTCAATGGAATCAAATGCACCAATCATACCAATTACAGTTCCCATAAAACCAAGCATCGGGGCCAAAGATATAAACAATGATATCCATACCAATCCTTTTTCCAACCTACCCATTTCAACTGATCCATAGGCAATTATGGATTTTTCAACCATGTCTATGCCCTCTGAATAACGCATCAAACCTTGGGTAAAAATGGAGGCTACAGGACCTCTGGTGCTTTTGGTAACATCCTTGGCAGCTTCAATACCGCCCTGTTCCAAAGCATCCTCTACCTTAGCCAATAATTTTTTGGTGTTGGTAGTGGAAAGATTAAGGGTGATGATTCTTTCTAAGGCAACAGCTAAACCCAAGATGAGACAAATCAATACCGGCGTCATGTATGTCGGATCTCCTTCGATAAACTTATCTTTGATGACCTGGTGAAATCCCAATTCTTCTTCAACAATTTCATCATCAGTCATCACCGGTGTAGGAGGAGGAGGTGTTACAGCTTCAGTGGTGTCTGCTGCTTCTGTGGTGTCAGCATCTGATTCTTCTTGTGCTTTTGTGATCATCGGAGAAAATAAAATTCCGAAAAGCATGAACAAAGCGATTAACTTTTTCATAATGTAGATTTTAATAGACATTTAAAGGTTGAACGGTTTCTGAATTCAAATTAAGTTTTTAAAGTTATAATTTTTTCAGGTCAAATTGCAAATGATTCCCTTATAATTTCAAAGAAAACTTCAGAAAATAAACATTCTTAAAGTAAAATTCCAATCAATTTTCATCAGCCATCAGACAAAAGTCCAATATTTTAAATGAATTAAATGGCTCCCGACGATAATTTGAAGGGTAATGGTCATTGAGTTAGTAAAAGAATTTTGTTCTCAAAGAACAGTCTTCTGCTTTTAACCAGAAAATTGTAGAGAGGAAGGGATTCGAACCCTCGATACCCTTTAGGGGTATACACGCTTTCCAGGCGTGCTCCTTCGACCGCTCGGACACCTCTCTAGGACAAATCCGAAATTATTGTAGCGACAAATAAAATTATAAAAATCAGCTCATGCAAACTATTAGGTGCTTTATTATTTAAAAAAATGAATTGGAAAAAAAACAATTTTATTTTAAAATCCCTATTGAATTGATGTTCAAACCATTGATGGCCTTAATATCAATGACTCAAAACTGACATTTCACCAGCAAGTGGTGTGATCATTTTTCTTTTGATTTCTCCCTCTTCCGATTCATTGGCCAATAAAAACATCATTTTGGTGATGGCTGCTTCCGTTGTAATGTCCCCTCCGCTTAAAACCCCCACCCGTTTCAGGTCCATGCTCGTCTGATACCTCCCCTGAATGACCCTTCCCCCATTGCACTGCGAAACGTTCAATAGGATAATCCCTCGGTCGACTGCTTTTTCCATGGTTTGGATAAACCAGGGCTCACTTGGGCTGTTGCCAGAGCCATACGTTTCCAAAACCACCCCTTTTAACCCCTTAATCCGCAAACAATTCTCAATGACTTTCTTAGTGATCCCGGGAAATAATTTCAACACCATGACATTATTGTTCAATTTATTCAGGTATTTGAGTTTTTTTCCTTCCTCATGTGGCCGGATGTAGGCATAATTGTAATCAATTACTATCCCGGATTCTGCCAATGGGGGATAATTTTCAGATTCAAAAGCATCAAAATGGACACTTTGTACCTTTTTGGACCTGTTGCCTCTGAGAAGCAAATGATTAAAAAAAACACAAACCTCCGGCACTATCGGTTTTCCATTTGCCTTGGATATGGCAATTTCCAAAGATGTCATCAGATTTTCCCTTGCATCCGATCGCATGGCACTGATTGGCAGCTGGGCGCCGGTAAAAATAACCGGCTTATTTAACCCCTTTAACATGTAAGATAACATGGACGCAGAATAGGCCATCGTATCGGTACCGTGAAGCACCACAAAACCATCGTAGGTGTCGTAATTTTCATGAATGATGTAAGCAATATCCACCCAATGCTGCATATTGATATTGGAGGAATCAATCGGCTCGGGAAAGGATATCACTGTTATACTGATGTTCAGGTTGTTCAGATTGGGTATTTTTTCTAAAATTTTTCCAAAATTAAAAGGAACCAATGCCCCGTTTTCATCATAAGCCATCCCCAAAGTACCCCCGGTATAAATAATCAATACCGCATGTTCAATTTCCCGCTCCGCAGCAGTATTAAGCCTTACGATTTTATAATTCATGTAGAGGCTGTTTGAATATTTTCATGGCGTTCCGGTTGGTGATTTCAGCTACCTCCTCCACTTTATTGCCGGTATATTCAGCAATTTTCTCCGCAATGTAAGGTAGATATTCCGGAGCATTTCTTTTGCCCCTAAAAGGCACAGGGGCCAGATAGGGACTATCAGTTTCCAAGACCAAATGCGCCAAACCGATTTTTTCCAACACAGCCCCAACACCGCTGTTTTTATAGGTTACCGTGCCTCCAATTCCTAAAAAAAACCCCATCTCTATTATATCTTGCGCCTGCTCCAATGTTCCTGAAAAGCAATGGAAAATTCCGGTCAAATCTTTGTCCCTGTAATCCTGGACAAGTTCGATCGTGGGGCCCAGTGATTCCCGGCAATGGAGTATCAAAGGCAGCTTCTTTTCCTTTGCCCAATGAATATGGGTCTTCAATGATTCCTTTTGATGGTCAAAAAAAGTCTTGTCCCAATATAAGTCGGTGCCCGATTCCCCAATGCCTGAAAATGGGTGCTTATTCAACCATGATTCCATCACCTCAAGTTTTTTTTCAAAATCCTGGTCTACATCACAAGGATGAAGCCCTATCATAGGATAGCAAAAATCAGGGTAGGCTTTCTCCAGTTGAAGCATAGGCTCTATGGATTCGAGGTCAATGTTGGGCATGAAAATTTTCCTGATGCCTTTTTCAATGGACCTTTCTATAACTGAATCCCTGTCCTGATCATATTTTTTGGAATATATATGTGCATGTGTTTCAATAAGTTTCATCTGTACATTCGGTTTTTCCATTGAATTCCCGAAGGCCAAAAATAATAAATTACCGTTGCCCAACTGACGATCCAATTATAAATTTCAAAGCATAATAATCGTAAAATCGGTAATTTAGTTTCCGTTTTCCCGGCAATTTCACGAAGAAATAAGGATTGGAATACCATCTTTGCACACCAAAACAACAAACCTGAAACTGGAAAATAAATCACAAAAATAACAATTGCTGCATAAAAAGCTACCTGCAATCCCAAAATCAGCCTCCAATACCAAGGCAGTAAAAAGGCGCCTTTCATCCATCGTTTTCTTTGTTGTAACAAGCGCATAAAGCCCGGTTCGGGAAGTGTCTTTACCAAACAACCCGGGCTTACATGGATAATAGGTCGGTAGCCTGCCCTGAATATGGCCCTTGACAGGGCAAGATCCTCCGTTACATGGTGGGAGATGTTTTCAAATCCACCCACTTTGTTATAGGCATTTTTGTCCACTACCATATTGTTTCCCATTGCGGTCAAATTATATCCGAGATCAGATGCCACTTTAATTTTTCCCAATGTCAACCACCAATCCAATGCCTGCATATGCCCGAAAAATCCACCCCCTACCACGGTGGTGATACCTGTTACCAATCCAAACCCGGTTTTATAAGCACCCAACATTTCCCTGATCCAGGTGGGTGGCAGCACACAATCTGCATCTGTGAAAAAAAGTCGTTCGGCTTTCGTATGAGCAATCATATGCATAAGGGCCATGGTCTTTCCATTCCGGTTTTTACCAGGATCTTCTGTTATCAACACCTGAATCCAATTTTCCCTACCCGAAGTCCAATCGGCAATAATCTGACCTGTATCATCCACGCTTCTGTCATCCGCCAGGACTACCTGTATTTTATCTAAAGGATAATCCAGGACATCAATGGATTGAAGGCATTTTTCCAGGTTTTTACTTTCATTTCTACAGGGAATCAAAATGGCCACGGTGGGGAAATAGGATGCCCTTTTCCAGTGATTCTTATGGTTTTTTCTCAATAAAAACCACAACACCAGGTATTGGATAGTGATTAGAAGAACAATCAAAACCATTGCTTGCGGCCAAATCATATCATAGTACAGCAGTTTGGTAGCCCTCTCCATCAATAAATTTCAGGTATTCCGGTAAAATGGCCTTCAAAAACGAAAATGTTTTTAATTGATCATGGAACAATATTATGGAACCGTTTGTGGTTTTTTGTTTAAGTTGATATAAGCTTTTTTTTGGAGAAAGCTTTGTGATAAAATCGCCTGAAAGCAAATCCCAAAATATGATTTTATATTGGCCCATAATGTCTTTTTTTTGGGACAATGTTAAGCTTCCATAGGGAGGGCGAAACAATTTCGGCGAAATATTTAGAACAGACTGTATGGTTTCCTGACATTTCCGGATATTGCCCAGGTAATCCTCCAAGGAACTCGCTGACCCTTTTAAATGGTTTTGCGTATGATTTCCTATACCATGGTCTGCTGAAGCCACTTGAAAGGCCAGGCCCGGGTGCTTATGGATATTTTCTCCTACCATAAAAAACGTTGCTCTCATGTGATACTGCATCAATTGAGCCAAAACAAAATCCGTTACCTCAGGAACCGGACCATCGTCAAAGGTGAGATATATTTTATGATGGTTTCGATCCATGTTCCATACATAATCCGGGTAAATCCGGGTAATGATTTTGGGAATGCGGTAAAAAAACATTTTAATTGAATTTAAGACTTAAAAGAGTAATATCGTCCTTTTTAGGCATCCCTGCGGAAAAATTCTCCAACGATTGGAAAAATTGTTCGTGAAAGTGGTCTGGAGAGGGGCATAAATTATTGCTGATATAATTCAAAAAACGAGCTTCACCGAATTCTTCCTCCTCCCGGTTGGTGGTTTCGGTAAGTCCATCCGTATAAAGATGTATGGTGAAATTTTTTAAATCTTTTCTTTCACCATGTTCCAGGAATGGCAGCTGCTCAAAGGCACCAAGAATGGTGGTTCCCGCCTCTAAAATTTCTGTCGCATTTAATCCTTCCCTGCAAAGCACCGGAGGATTGTGCCCGGCATTGACATAAGTTAATTTTTCCTGAATAAAATCATAATGTCCAATAAAAAAAGTGATGAACCGCTCCCCTTTGGTGTTGTCAAAAATAGTAAAATTCAATTGATCTACTACCATTTTCAGGTCTGAAGTGCTCCTTAACAGGGTCCTAAGGGCTGCCTGAAAATTGGACATTAATAGGGAGGCCGGCATACCTTTGCCCGACACATCTGCCACACAGAAATAAACTTCATCTTCCGATTTTTGTATCAGGTCATAATAATCACCGCCAACAGTGCTGTGAGGGTAATAAGTGACCTTGGCCTTTAGCTTATCGGTTTGAGGAAGCGTTGCCGGAAACAGCATCCTTTGTACATTACTGGCGATTTCCATTTCCTTCCTAAGTCTTTCCTGCTCCAATTGTTTCCTGGCAAACCGCTTATTTTCCAATGCCACTACCAAAATATTTGTCAGCGCCTGGGTAAAGTCAAGGTCCAAATCCCTCTCCTGGTCTTTGGTACTTAATAATAAGATGGCCAACATTTTTTCCTTATGATACACCGGCACGTAAATATTTACCTCGGAAAAAGAAAATTCTTCCGAAAGGGTGAGACTGAGCTTTCCTATGGCCTTGTTTTCTTTAACATCCTCCTGGGGTATCTGTTGGGGAAGATTACCCTTTACATTATGGGAGATCCTTCTTTCAAAGTGGCTATTCTTTTCACTGTAGACATACAAAAGCAGGGATTTGATATTAAGATGGACCAGGCAGGTGAATTTAAAAATATTCAGCAGTACCTTTTCATTTTCATTTTCATTGATGGCCTGGGTGATTTCCAGCAATGCTTTCAGTTCTAATTCTTTCCTCTGAAATTTTACAGTTTCGGTGGTCATCTTAAATTGTGTTTTAAAAGCCCTTTTTTGGTGGCCAGGTAAAGGTAATCCTTTCCTTTTAGTAATATATCAGGCGCTTCAAATACCTCCTGATCAGGAGCTGAATAACATTTGATCCATCCATTTTCCGAAAGCTTTTGTAAATTTGTCAAAAGTCTGGCATCATTCCAATTCAATTCCTCTTTGAGAAATTGAAAAGATTGAAGGAAATACAACTCATCTAAAAGATCAAATTCATCATCGCTCATCGGACTCCTATTCTATAATAATAAAACAAAATTAAGGTTTTGATCAGTTTTTTCTCCCTTTCCAAGAAAATTTTCCGAAAAGGGCATATGGTAGGGTGATTAAAATCAAAGCAGGATGCAAAACACTTGTCCAGATATAACTTCCTAAAGGCAAATCCCTGTCGTAAGAATTTAATACCCTACCCAAAACCTTTCGCTCCATCCCAATTTTCATCCCCCAATAAATCAAAATGGCCAATCCCCATTTCAAAGAAACCAATACCCAAATAAAGGTACTCAAATGGATGGCACTGAATATGACCAATCCCATTGCGGATAGGGCATGTATACCAAACCCATGCAACTTCCACTTGCCGGCCCATCTTGCTCGTTGGTTGATCCAGGCAATTATGCTGTCGAAAGCAAAAGTTTGTACCAATGAATTTTTTTCGATGATATATTTTGTGGAAAATCCCCCATAATACTGATGAACCTTTTTTAACAAAAATTCATCATCCCCGGAAAGAAATTGTTCATTGCCTTGGTAGCCCCCCACGCTAAAAAATGCAGACTTTCTAAATGCCAAATTCGCCGCACTGCACATAACCGGATTTCTCCACTGAAACGAAGCCCTGGTAACCAATAGAATACTAGCCCATTCGGCCAATTGAAAATGGGCAAAAACGCTTTCCTTTCCTTGGACCAGGACAGGACCTGCTACCAATTGGATAGTAGGTTCAGAAAATGAGCTGATCAAAGACGACGGCCATCCTTTATTCAAAATCACATCAGCATCTGTAGTAACCAAAATATCAAATTGGCTGGCAAGGATCCCTGTATTTAGGGCTGCTTTTTTACCGGAACCGTTACTTGAAATACATCGCCAGTTACCTTTTGCAAGGGCTTTTATTTCTTTCTTCACCCATTCCAAAGAACCGTCCTCACTTTGATCATCAATGAATATTACTTCTGCTTTCCCGGGAAGGACACCACTCAAATTTGCCATCAGGCGGCCAAGGTTTTTTAATTCATCTCTGAAAGGGATCAAAAGTGTAAAACCATCTTTGTAAAAACCCGGTGATTTATCTTTTGGAATTGGCTCCCATGCTTTTAAAAGTACGTTCAAATTGTACAGGTATACCAATAAAATAATCAGGTAAACAGATACTATCGATAACAGCATATAAAGTAAAGCAGGATTTATGGTAAATTGCGGCGATGGGCAAAGAAGCGAAAATAAAAACAAAAGAAAAAATCATTTTGGGAATTGACCCGGGTACCTCCGTGATGGGGTATGGCATGATAAAAGTGAATGGAAATGCCCTTGAAGTTTTGCAGTATGGTGTCATTCACCTAAAAAAATACAATGAACATGCTTTAAAACTGAAAAAAATATTTGATAAAATAAGCCATATCCTGAATGAATATTCCCCGGATGCCGTAGCATTGGAAGCCCCCTTTTATGGTCAGAATATTCAATCCATGCTCAAATTGGGGCGGGCACAAGGGGTGGCTATGGCCGCAGCACTATCCAAAGAAATTCCGATTACAGAATATTCCCCAAAAAAGGTAAAACAATCTGTCACCGGAAATGGAAATGCCTCCAAGGAACAGGTAGCCGAAATGCTCAAAACCTTATTGAACCTACAGGAAATACCTAAATTATTGGATGCTACCGATGCCTTAGCCGTGGCCCTCTGCCATCATTTTCATGAAGGAAGACTGCAAACCAGAGGAAGAAGCGGGGGCTGGAAATCATTTTTGTCGGAAAATCCAGACCGGATTAAAAAATAAAATCACTTCCCATATTATCATTTCACTGACAGATTGTTTAAATTAGATTAACATTTACAGCTTTCAAAAAAACCATCATGAAATCGAGCCTGCCTGAGGCAGACAGGCATGATGCAAGCGACACACAGAGGGATGATTATCACACACCTGCCTGTCGGCAGGCAGGTGCGAGATTCCCTGTCTGCCAACAGGCAGGCATGTGACCATTAAGAAACAATTATAAACACATGAAAAGACTAGAACCCAGCTGCGAAAAATGTTTTTCGGATTTTGTGGAATCCTTAAACGAATTGAGAGATTTGATTCTTGAAGGTAAAAGCCATGGGTTAGATGACAAAATTAGAGCAAAAATTGTGCGCAGCTTTGAGGTAACCCATGACCTGGCCTTGAATACCATGGCAGAATATTTCCGTAAACAGGGCAGGCCACCTTTTTCAGGATCACGAGATACCACCGTTGAGGCTTTTAATGAAAACCTTATCGATGATGGAGAGGGTTGGTTGGACATGATTATTTGCAGGATAAAATACAATCCGCTCTACCCAGGGGATTATTTGGGGTCCTTATCCGAAAGCATCATCAAAAGATACCTGAGTTTTCTGGAAAATTTCGAAAGAATTATGAACAATAAGCTGGAGCTAAATTAATAACCTAAAATCCGCAAACCTTTCAGTTTTTGTTGATAATCAGTTAATTGTTATAATCAATCGGGTGAAACCTGGAAGATTTCTCCATAAGGATCAACTGAATACAGGAATGTAGTGCGGATTACAGGAATTAATTAAAATTATTTTATTACCAATGTCTGTCACATTTTTTGCTTTTCTTTCGTCATGGTTATAATCAAAATATTTTTGATTTAAGATGATGTAAAACTTAAACATATCTTGCCATGAACAGAAGATTACGAAATAAGTTAAGCTGGACCAATCATTTGATCCTTTCTTTTATGCTACTCCTGATTTTACCATCATGTGAGGATCAAATTGAAACCACCTATACTTACCACACCCAGGTACCTGTATTGCTTGAGGTGAATACTTTTAGAAATGCGGATATTATCATTGAGCCTGGTAAACCATTGGACCGCCCCGGTAAAATTTACATCTACGGAGATTACCTTTTCATCGGTGAACCGGATAAGGGCATCCATGTTTTGGACAACTCCAATCCCGCTGAACCCAAAAACATCAATTTTATCAATATTGCTGGTACGGCCGACATGGCCATCAACAGTAACATTTTGTATGCGGATAATTATATAGACCTACTGGCTTTTGATATTTCCGACCCCACCGATATCCAAATGGTAAAAAGGGAAGAAGATGTATTCCCCAACCTGTATTCCAATGCAGATATGGGCACCATACTTACTTTTAAAGATACCATCATTACCTCTACCAATCCCAATATGCGATCAACCACTTGGGGCAGACCTGCATTTCGGAGTGATTTTATGACAATGGAATCTAATTTTGCCTTATCCGGGGCCGATGGCGGTTCCCAAAGTTATGGTCAGGGAGGATCAATGGCCCGGTTTACTTTATTGGGAGGGCACCTTTATACGGTAGATGAGCAAGATCTTAGGGTATTCAGTGTAGAAGATGCCACTGACCCAGAATACCTTAAAAATATCCCTTTGGGTTGGGGAATTGAAACCATTTTCCCATTCAAGGACAAATTGTTTATCGGGTCCATGACAGGAATGCACATCTATGATGCCAGTAATCCCTCCGCCCCCGAACACATGGCAACTTATGAGCACCTTACTTCTTGTGATCCAGTAGTGGTAAATGATGATCATGCATTCGTAACCCTTAGAAGTGGTGTCACCTGCAGGATGGGTGTAGATGAATTGCATGTGCTGGATATTGAAAACCTTTATTCCCCGAAATTGATCAAATCATACCCCATGGAAAATCCTCATGGATTGGGGCTTTCGGGGGATTACTTATTCTTGGCAGAAGGACAATACGGACTAAAAAGTTTTGATGTTTCCAATGTTTTAACGATTGGCGATAATCTAATAGAACATTTTGATGATTTTACATCCATCGATATTATCCCTGGGCCCAAATCGCTCATTGTCATAGGTCCGGAAGGGGTATGCCAATTTGATTATAGTAATCCGGAAAAATTGGAGCAATTAAGCTGTATCAATGTCAGTTTCAGGTAAAATAGTAATTAAGCGGAATTTATTAAGTTTATTTTTACCATTGTTCCTTTGGTTAACCTGTCCCTATAATAGCTGGGGACAGAATGGTCTCTTTGTGCACCATTTAGAAATGGGTGCACTGGTAGGAAGCGACGAATTTGGTCCGCGTGTAAATTTTTCCTTCCAAACCTTCCATGGACTCAGGTTCTTACCCAGGCATGAATTTGGAATAGTGGTGGGCATAGATGAGTACAGCCCGCTGACCTTATTGCCATTTGGCATGGGATGGAGAGGGTGGTTGTTCCCGGAAGAAAAAATCAGTGCATATGCTGGATTGGATGCGGGATTTGGATTCACTGCGTTGGAGAAAAAGGAGGTTACAGAATGGAATGAACACCGATGGTATGAGGGCGGCGGAATGTTTCACCCCAGCCTGGGAATAAGGTTGAAAACCAAAAAACAACATCACTGGACCCTTAGCCTGGGGTATAAGAGGCAGGTGGTTAGTCAGTTTTCCGGTACCCCTTTGAGCGGTACTTTCCCCAAAAATCCAGATCCCCGGAATACCGAGGACTGGAATTATATTGCAAAGGATAGGATTACCTTTAACAACGTTGTATATAAAATCGGGTTTTTATTTTAATAATTTAACAACAATCCATTAAGGAAACAAAAATCCGGAAGGCCCTCTTCCTGCTGGGATACTTTCCAATTCATCTCCCGTAGCATTGACCCTGATGACATTCCCGTTACCCTGCCATCCATTGTGTTCGCCTATATATAAAGTATTCGTTTCATGGTGAAAACCCAAACCATAGAAATTATTTCCGGCAAAAAAGGTTTCATCCAGGATTTCCCCACTGACAATAGATAGTTTTACTACTACCGTTGAAGCGCCATTTCCCGAAATAACATACATTTCTCCGTCATTACCCAGTACATAATTACCATTGTAAATGGGCTCTGAAACTCTAAAAGCCAGCGTCTCATCCATACTAAAATCAGCAGCACTGATAGGGTGAACCAATATTTCATCCTCACCAAGGGCATAGAGATAAAGTTGGCCTCCGTAAATAAAAAAGGAAAAGGGAGTACCTTCCACCTCTATGGTCCGATCCACACTTTCCTCTTCAGGATTTATGACCGCCATTAAAGATTCACCTTGGCAGGCTACCAAAATTTTATCATTGTAAACCGTCATTCCTTCCGGGCGGCTGGGGACTTCTATTTTATTATCCACAGGTCCACCATCCAAATCCTGGACAACGGCAATGAAGGAATCCGGATTTTCCCAATTTTCATCATAAGGCCCCCAATCGCTTATGAAAAGTTTTTCTGAAAAAACGGTTAGGCTTCGGCTGTTTTCCAGATCTTCACCCGAAACCGCACCTCTGCTCGTAAAATCTGCTGAATTTACCACTTCCACTTTTCCGGTGTTGGCCACCAAATAGGACCTGTCGGCTATGATATACATATTTTGTATCAACCCGGCGAAGGGTCTGTTGTTCTTTAATTCAAAAATATCGGATTGGATGTTTCCGGTTTCAGGATCAAAATGGTAAATCTCTCCATCATTGGCCCCGAAAGCTCCCTCATTGACAATCAAAACGCCGTCTTCAAATTCCCCAGATGGGATTTCGGGGGACACAGAATCACAGGCAAATGATAAACAAAGAACAAGGCTTAAAAATAACAGCTTTTTGGTTAAATTTTTCATAGTGTAAATTGGATGTTTATTTGATAGTTTCTTCCAGGCATGGCCCTTAGCCGGATGACCTGATAATCGGTATTTAATAAATTATTGATTTGAAAGCCCATATTTCCATTTATTTTGTAAATGGAAATAGACCGCTTGATTCCCACATCATAAAGACGATAAGCAGGCAAAACACCAGTATTATCTGTGGCTGTGAATCGCTCCCCCACAAACAATGCAGCTATGAAACCCGTAATGCTGCCCTTTCCCATGCTGAGTGTGGTTTGCGCCTTGTGGAGAGGGGTGTAAGGAAGTTGTTTTCCGATACTTCGAGAATTGCCCTGATCTCCTGATTGGTTGATGGCTTCAGAAAAAGCATAATCAACTTTCCCGCTAAAATGCCACTTGCCTGGCTTCCAATTGGTATCAACAAATACTTCCAGGCCGCTGTTGGCTACCTTTCTGATATTTTCAGGGGCCCAATATCCTTCTTGAGGAAGCCATAATATCCATTGGTCCACTAACATTTTATAATAAGCTAACCTGCCTTCCGCTCGGAAGGGCCCTTTTTGATACCGATATTTTAATCCCAGCTCACCACTCCAACTTTTTTCAGGTAATAGATCCGGGTTCCCCCCCGGTACCCAAAACCGGTCATTTAACGTGGGGACTTTATAGCTTCTTGAAATATTTCCATTGAGAACACCTTTATGATGCGGGGTTTTGAAAAACTCCCAATCCCCTCCAAGGCTCGGGGTAATGGGTGCCCAACGACCCCCGAATACCAATTGTCTCCATTGAAAGGAAAAACCCATGCTTTCCCGGGGCTTAAAGTTGACCGCATAGTATCCCTCCCATCTTTCTTCATCATGGCTGTAGGTAGAAAGTAAACCTTTGACTAAAGTATAACGCAATCCAGCTTTAGTTTGCCATTTTTTTGACAGTTTCCAATCCAAATCACCACTTAGCAAAAATTGAAGGGTCTGGTTCTTTTCTTGGTTAAAATCCAAATGATCCCCTACTAAACCCGCTTTTAAATTCCAGGTAATGCGGTCCCGGAACCGGAAATAATCCAGGACCCACCTCAAATTACGGTCAAATTGCAGGTCCTGCCCTTTACTTCCCATAACCGGCTGAATTTGCCGATCCGTATGGTTTAGCCAAAAGGAAGTTGAAATTTGCTGCTTGTCATCCAAAACCCACCCAATATCCTGCATTAAGCCCACTTGGGATACCTGAGCATGGCTTTGATATTTCTTAGGGGTACCTGACAACGACAAATCCGCAAAGGGGAAATCATTTTC
The DNA here is from genome assembly GCA_040905205.1 of Cyclobacteriaceae bacterium. Classification (GTDB taxonomy): domain Bacteria; phylum Bacteroidota; class Bacteroidia; order Cytophagales; family Cyclobacteriaceae; genus Cyclobacterium. The sequence continues at coordinate 17,534 of JBBDSB010000138.1, read as the reverse complement.
CGCATGATTCCGGTAAACTTTGGTTCTCGAGGAAAAAACCTTACCGGAATACCGGTACTCTCCCATTTGATTCCATCTACCAAAACTCCCAACCAGGGTCCCGATGGACCACTGGCTTCCTTCATTAAAATTCAATTTATTGGACAAATGTATGGATCCCCCTATTGCATCGGTACCATAAAGCGCCCCCGAGCTGCCATAATGAATGGATATTTCATCAGACCCACCAATAGGGAATATAGAAAAATCAGCCTGACCCAAAGAAGGGCTATTCACCGGCAAACCATTCCAATACAAAGCATTGTGACCAGAGGAGGATCCCCTCATGGTCAATGAGGCTAACATCCCAGGGCCATACTGTCTCACAAACAAGCCGGATTTTTGCTGTAGGGCGCTTCCCAAATCCAAACCCTGCAAACCTTCGAGTTGATCCTGATCCAAAGTTCTCACCCATTGCCCGTGCGCATATTTTTGCAGGGGAGGAGCATAAACTTCCACTACACCCAATTCCAGGGTGTCTCCCGATAGCGGGAGGAATGGGGCTACCTGTATCTGGTAGCCAAGAATCAACAAAAATAGTCCTATCAATGCCGGGCAGAATTAAATAATACCACAATCAATTATTTAATTCAAAGCACTTATCTGGTAAATTAATGAGAGATAATCGTTCCTGTGAATTATAAATTAAGGTAATCGCAGGCAATTAATTACCAGTATCGGTTTAACCTAAATTCACTTGGTTCGGTATGTCTTCCCAGCTTTTCACCCGAAAGCTTTGAATAAAGTGAATGATGGCAGGTCTCCTGGCTTCCCTTAATTGACCTGCCTTCTCATCCCCCTTTTGAGGGACAATGGCAAAGGTTTGGTCAAAACATACCTGAGTTCACAGGTAAAGGTTACAGTTGCGGGGACAGCTCCGGAATTTACCGGATTCCCTTTTCATCCCGAGAGCCTGATTTAGGATCGGGAACCATTATTCTTTCACAAACCTAATTCAAATTTTCCACTTGCAAAACCTTTAACCAAAAATTAGTTTTTGGATATGGCGTTTACAATGGCTTACTTTGATGCCAAAAATCGGGAAATTCATGCCTGTTAATAAAAAAATACACTACTTGTTTTATGGGATAAACTTCTTGATCATCAGCTTGGTATCCTGCCATTCCGATAAAAACCAAAAACTTCCAGAGGGATTCAAGGAAATCCCTCTGGAATTCGGACAGGGGTTCAAAATCTATGAAAAGGAAAAAATTTTTATCCTGGAAATTCATCCTTTTCCGGATAGGGATCAAAAAGTTTTCCATTATTTGGTGGGTAAACCTCAAGGTGAATTTAAAGAGGAATTATCAATGGAAAATATCCAAATCACTCCTGACAGTGAAGCCATAGTTCTTTCCGAAACCACACAAATTCCTCATTTGGTAATATTGGACGCTACGGACAAACTGGTGGCGTTCCCAAACTTAGATCTCATTTCATCAGAAGGGGTTCGGAAAAAAATCAATCAGGGTAAGATCGAAGATTTAGGTTCGGGACCTACCCTGAATATCGAAAAAGTAATTGACTTGTCTCCGGACTGGGTGATGGTATCCTCCTTTGGGGATGGGTTAAAAAAAGCAGGTCAACTGGAAAAAGCAGGCATTCCTGTGGTCATCAACAACGGGTTTTTGGAAAGCCATCCACTAGGAAGGGCCGAATGGATTAAATTTACAGGGGTTTTGTTAGGAAAATACGCCATGGCCGATAGCGTATTCAAAATAATCCGGGATAATTATTTGCAAACCAAAAAAGCTTCCGAGGCCATTTCGGAAGCAGAAAGACCCACTGTTTTATCGGGAAATTTTTACCGGGATATATGGTATGCCCCGGGCGGAAATAGTTGGATGAGTCAATTGATTTGGGATGCCGGAGGTTCATATGTATTTCAGGAACTACCTGGCAGAGGCAGTTTGGAATTAAATTATGAATACGTTTTGGAAAGGGCAAAAGAGGCCGAACTGTGGATAGGGGCTTCAGATTTTAAAGATTTGACCAGTATGGACCATTCAGACCGAAGGTACCGGGATTTTAAGGCATTTCAGGAAAAAAAGGTATATACCTATACCCTTGGAAGAGGGGAGAAAGGCGGTATTTTATATTTTGAAGAGGGTAACTTAAGACCGGATTGGGTGGTCATGGATCTTATGAAAATTATGCATCCAGCCCTTGCCACTGAACATCAGTTTCAATATTTCACTCCGCTAAATGAATAATCAGGCCAAACACCTCCTTTACTTCCTTATCGGTATTGGTACATGCCTGATTATTTGGTTAGTGAACCTGGGGACAGGATCCGTTAACATTCCGATTTCAGATATGGTGAAAAGGCCATTTGGAGGACCATTCCCGAGAGAAGCTTGGGAAATCATCTTAATGGAATACCGCCTGCCTAAATCCATTACAGCAATGCTTGCCGGAATTGGTTTGTCCATCAGTGGTTTACAAATGCAGACTTTTTTCAGGAATCCACTGGCAGGCCCCTATGTTTTGGGCATCAGTTCCGGAGCAGGTTTAGGGGTAGGTATTTTATCCATGGCAGGAACAGCCCTGGGGTGGCAGACATTGGGCGGATATGGAGCAGGATGGCCCATCATTCTGGCTGCCAGTTTCGGATCAATTTTGGTTTTATTATTGATTGGTCTTACTGCCTGGCGGGTAAGGGATAGCATGACCCTATTGATTCTGGGATTGATGTTCGGAAGTATAGCCTCCGCTATCCTCAGTATTTTGGCCTATTTTAGTGAAGCAGAACAATTGAAAATGTTTACGATCTGGTCCATGGGCAGCTTAGGGGATACGGGTTGGGATCAGGTAAAGGTATTGGCGGTGGCTGTTTTTGTGGGGTTATTTCCAGCAATACTTTGGATAAAACCATTCGATGCCATGTTATTGGGAGAAAACTATGCCAAAAGTTTGGGGATAAACACCACCCACTTGAAATGGGTCATGATTATTAGCACCGGAATCTTAACAGGAAGCATTACTGCCTTTTGTGGCCCCATTGCATTTATAGGAATAGCCATACCCCATATCGCAAGGATGATTTTTAAAACCAGCGACCATAAAATCTTGTTCCCTGCTGCAGCATTAATTGGGATTATGGGTATTTTATTGTGTGATTCCCTTAGCCAACTGCCAGGCTCTTACCAAACCCTTCCCATAAATGCTGTCACCACTTTAATAGGAGCCCCTGTGGTGATCTGGTTAATCATTGATAGGAATTTCAGCAAAGAATTTTAGAATCATGAGGCAAATACCCATATTAAGTGCTCAGCATCTGCAATTAGGTTACAGAAACCATTTGGTTACAGAAGATCTATCCTTCGAACTTTTTGAGGGGGAGTTAACCTGCCTGATGGGGCCCAATGGCGTGGGAAAGTCCACCTTGATCAAGGCGCTGATAGGGAGTAACCCACCTATTAAAGGTGACCTTATTTTGAATGGGAAAAACATGAACGAATTTTCTCGAAAGTCCTTGTCCCGGCAAATGTCGGTGGTACTGACAGACCGGATTACCTCAGGAAATATGAGGGTGAAAGACCTGGTGGCTTTGGGAAGATTGCCCTTTACAGGCTGGTGGGGCCATCTGGGTATTAATGATCTGATGGTCATCGAAAATGTCCTTCAAGCCACCCATATCGAATATATAAAAGACAGCAGAATCAGCGAAATAAGTGACGGTCAACTTCAAAAAACCATGATCGCAAGGGCATTGGCGCAGGATGGTAAGATTATGGTTTTGGACGAACCTACTGCACACCTGGATCTTATCAACCGCTTTGAAATCATGTTTTTGTTAAAGAACCTGGCAAAGGAATCCTACAAAGCCATATTGGTAGTGACCCATGATTTGGAAATTGCCCTTGAAACGGCAGATAAACTTTGGATCATGTCCTGTAACAATCCCCTTACCAGTGGCAGCCCTGAGGAATTAATGATTTCTGGCAAAATAAACGAATTGATCCCAGGAGAAAAATGGAGAATCAATTCCAATTCCGGTAAAATTGAATTGAAATTTCCATTTCAATTTCCAAAAATTATCGCACCCGATAATTTGAAAACATGGATCCAATCTGCGATTAAAAAACTGCATCCTTTGTCCCTGCCTCCTCATATGATCATCAAGGCAACACAGCAGCCTTTCACCATTGAAATACAGGAAGGCCCTAATAATTATGGGTTCAGCTCACTCTCAGAATTTAAAGCTTACCTAAAAAAAAACTTTTAAAAAAAATACCTGAAAAAAATTTTATTTGAGACTTTTTTTTAGGAAATTAAATAAAAAATTTTATTCTAATTTACACAAACTTACCTAACAATATTTTATGTTCTTTTATAAATAAAAAATTAAATAGATGTAAAAAAGTGAAATAATATTAACAATATATTAAGAAAAAATAAAATAATTACCACCCAAATAACCTTATCGCTATGAAGAAAACCTTGAAAATTATAGCCTATGTGGTATCTCTGCTGGTTATTTTAATAATAGGAGGCTTTTTATATATTTCCGTGGCGCTACCCAATGTAGGACCTGCTTCCGGAGATTTAAAGGTAACCCCCACCCCTGATAAAATAGCCAGGGGAAAATACCTGGCCAACCATGTCATGGTTTGCATAGATTGCCACTCAAAACGGGATTTTAGTCTATTCAGCGGCCCGCCATTTAAAGGATCAGAAGCAGCAGGAGGTGAGCGTTTTGACCATGCCATGGGATTCCCTGGTGTATTCATCTCACCCAATATTACTCCTGCAGGTATCGGAGCGTACACTGACGGTGAATTGTTCCGGTTGATCACCACAGGCGTTAAAAAAAACGGAGATCCTATTTTTCCTGTCATGCCCTTTGAAAGCTATGGCCAACTTGATCCGGAAGACATCGAAGCGGTGATTGCTTATATCCGTTCATTGGATCCTATTCCTTCTCAAAATGAAGTATCCCAACCTGACTTTCCATTTAGCCTGATCATGCGAACCATCCCTAAAGAAGCCAAATTGACAACGCGGCCTGATCCTTCGGACCAAATCGCTTATGGAAATTATTTGGTAAGGGCAGCTGCCTGCAGGGATTGCCACACCAAATTTGAAAATGGAGAATATGTTGGGGAATGGCTTGCCGGGGGAAGAGAATTTGGATTCCCAGACGGAAGTATTTTGACCTCCTCCAACTTAACCCCCCATGCCAACGGTTTGGGCAATTGGAACGAAAAAATGTTCGTTGATCGATTTAAGATGTATGAAGACCATGAAAAACTGGCCAGGGTAAAAAAAGGGGAAATGCAAACCATCATGCCATGGGCCATGTATTCAGGTATGAAACAGGAAGACCTTAAAGCCATTTTCGCTTACCTTCAGAGCATTGCCCCTATTGACAATAAGGTAGTCAAATATAAAACCAGAGGATAAAAAGCCGGTTATTGGAAAATCCAGGGCCTCAAAGTGAATTAAGGAATCCCCCATCTATGGGAATATTGGTTCCATTGATATAAGCCGCATAAGGGGAGGCAAGAAAGGCCGCCAAATAACCATATTCTTTCGGTTGTCCAAACCTTTTCTGAGGGATTGCGGACTTCTTTTCCTCCAACAAGTCATCAAATGAAATACCTGTTTTGACAGATTGGGCCTGGACCAACTCTTCAATCCTTTCCGTTTCAAATGAACCGGTAAGTATGTTATTCACCGTTATCCCATCTGCGGCGACTTCCCGTGAGAGGGATTTGGCCCAGCTGATCACCGCAGATCTTATGGAATTAGAAAGAACGAGATTGGCCATAGGTTCTTTTACAGAAATAGAAGAAACATTAATAATCCGTCCATAGCCATTAATTTTCATTTTGGGCAATAATAAATGAGTGAGGTGGTGGTAGGTTTTAAAAAGCAGGTCAAAAGCCTCCTGGTAATCTCCCACCGTTTTTTCGAATACCGTTCCCGCTTTGGGTCCATTGGTATTATTAACCAAAATATCGATAGGGTTATCTTTAAAAAAATCAGCTGTCAAATCTTGAAATTGCTCAAAATCAGAATAATCCACTAACAGATAATCATGGGCGGCTCCGGTGGGTTGTGGCAGACTTCTCAGGGCGTCCTCCAGCTTTTCCCGATTTCTAGCCATGAGGGTAACCTGAGCCCCACAAGAAGCCAATTGACCCGCAATAGCAAATCCCAATCCCCTACTGCTCCCGCCAATTACGGCCCTGAAACCATTTAAATCAATTTTCATACGATAGTATTTTAGAAAATGTTGATCAAATATAGCGGATAAAATTGCTTTTTCAAATGGGGCTTTTTCTCAACGATGCCAGGCCAAAACGCCGAAATTGAATCACTAAAGTTTTCCACATTAATTTAACGTTCGACCTAATTTCAGAATAAAACCGTCATTCCGATGCTTCGACAGGCTCAGCATGACGGTCGGATATGCGTCAGCAGGGCCCCTCCCGCTCGTCACCCTGAGCCTGCCGAAGGGTCCCATGCGGACCTCAACCCCTCAAACCTGCCGCTCTACCGCCCACGACGCCGAACACTTCATCGGTAGAATTAACTTTTTTTAAAACGCAGAAAACGGGATGACGATGCGATTATGCCCTTTACCCTGAAAATTAGCTACCCAAACCTATAATTGTAATTTATTGCATTTCAAATACTTAATTAACACGGCATCGGTAGGCTTAGAGGGGTTTGTGCGGAAAAAGCCGTGGGAATCCATAGTAAAACGGGGACTGCCACACCCTTGCCTCTCTCAGCAACCCACAAATAAGGTTTCGCTTGACGAAATAGCCGGTTTTTCAAGACGCAAGACGTACGTACCCTGAACTCACGTTTAGTTAGAAAAAGTTATCCGTGTTAATCCGCTAAATCTGTAAAATCCGTGTGCCATTTTCGTTCCAATTTTATATGGGAAATCTAATACATCAAAATATTACTGAACGCGGATAACGCAGATTAAGCTGATTATCGCTGATTTTTTATTTAAAAAAAATCCGTGTGAATCCGCTCAATCCGTATAATCCGTGTGCCATTAAAATTGAACACGAATATTTCAACAAGCTCAATATAAGGTATGGAGATTGAGCGATTCTTCGCTGAACTTTTAAGTTAACGTAAGATTCTAACCAATTTGAGAATAAAACCGTCATCGGTAATAACCGGGGATTGAAATCCCCAGGTATTCAGTTTGAATATCACCCCTTTTAATGAATTCAACAAAACCTATAATTTTTATAGGGTAAGTTGGGATTGTTTTTAAATTATTACTTATATTTGTTCCACTAATTATTGGTATGACATACGAGCAATTTAGCAAATATTCATTTCTATTGGACAGGACCGCCCGGAAGGTAAAGCAATATGCCCAACAGAAATTCAAATTAAATGACTTTGACGTAACGGTAGATCAGTGGTTGGTGATGAAAAATCTTTCGGAAAATGAAAAATTAAGTCAAACAGAATTGGCTCAGTTGGTCTTTAAAGACCATCCGACATTGACCCGGATTATTGACATTTTATGTAAAAAGGGATATGTAGAAAGGGCATTGCATCCTAATGATAGGAGGAGTTTTCATCTGAACCTTACCCTTTCCGGGGAACAAAAGGTCGAAGAGCTGAAGCCTCAGATAGCGTTGATACGGGAAAAGGCCTGGCAGAATCTCAATGAAAACGATTTCAATGAATTTAAGCGGATACTTAATACCATTTACAATAATCTTGAACATTAAAAAGAAAGATTAAGGGAATTAGTTGTTATACTAACTATATTTGTACAAACAATTGATCCGAAGCTTGGTTGAACACATAAAACAGAAAATTAAACATGATTACTACTGACATTTGCATTATCGGAGCTGGCCCTGTGGGCCTATTTGCAGTCTTTGAAGCAGGTTTGTTAAAGATGCGTTGTCATTTGATTGACGCCTTGCCACAGGTGGGTGGACAGCTTTCGGAAATTTATCCTCAAAAGCCGATATATGACATTCCGGGATATCCGGAAATTAAGGCCCAGGAGTTGGTAGATAATCTAATGGACCAGATCAAGCCATTTAAGCCAACATTTTCCTTGGGAGAAAGAGTGGACCATCTGAACAAACAACAGGATGGTTCCTATGTACTCACGACCAATGACAAAACCCAGATACATGCCCAGGTGATCATCATTGCCGGTGGGTTGGGTTGTTTTGAGCCGAGAAAACCGGTTTTGGATAAATTGGATCAATTTGAAGGCAAGGGCGTTGCTTACATGGTAAAAAACCCAGAATTGTTCAGGGATAAAAAGGTAATGTTGGCCGGTGGAGGTGATTCTGCTTTGGACTGGGCCATTTATTTGGCGGATGTCGCCAAAAGGGTGACTTTGGTGCACAGAAATGAAACCTTTAGAGGCGCTCCGGATTCAGCAGCCAAAGTTTTTGATATGGCCAATGAAGGAAAAATAGACCTGATCCTTTCGGCTAATTTGAAAGAGCTGGGGGGAAATGGCCATTTGGCATCGGTTCTATTAGAAGACAAAGCCAAATCTCAGATAAAAGTAGACATTGATTTTCTAATACCCCTTTTTGGATTAAGCCCTAAATTGGGACCGATAGCGGACTGGGGCCTTACAGTGGATAAAAATGCCATCGAGGTAGATACCCGGGATTATTCTACGGGTGTAGAAAGAATTTATGCCATAGGGGACATCAATACCTATCCAGGAAAACTCAAATTGATTCTTTGTGGTTTCCATGAGGCAGCCATAATGATGCACTCGGCTTTTAAATATGTTTATCCGGATCAAAAATTAAGTTTTAAATATACCACTGTTAATGGAGTAAATTCATTTTAATCGTACTTTTGCAGCATGGTAACATTCACAGTTGAAGATCATGACGGTAACCGTCAATCGATAGAGGCCCCTGATGATATGGGCTTAAGTTTAATGGAAGTGCTTAAGGCCTCAGAATACCCCGTTTTGGCTACATGTGGGGGAATGGCACTTTGTGCCACCTGCCATGTTGAAATCCTGGATGGTCAAAACGGTTTGGGCGAGGCATCTGATGTGGAACTGGATCAATTGGAAGCTTTACCTGAGTTTTATCCTACAAGCAGGTTGGCCTGCCAAATCCGGATCAGCGAAGAATTGGAAGGGGCCATTATAAAACTAAGAGGGGAAGATAATTAAATTAAACATTCATATGGATGCCAAATTTCCGGCATCCATCCGAGGATTTATTTTTTAGGTATCCATTTACTCATTATGCTTGCGAATTTTTTCTGAACTACTGGTTTGGTAAGGTAATCATCAAAGCCGGAATGCCTGGCTTTTTCATCATCCGCTATAAAGGCATTGGCGCTAAAACCAATAATGGGGATCAGTTTGCCTGCAGGATGCTTTCGAATGGCTGCACATAGCTCATATCCATTCATGCCTGGCATGCTGATTTCGGTGATCACCAAATCGGGCAATTCAGAAAGGAATATTTGGTAAGCCGTATTTCCGTTCTCAGCTTCAATGAGGTAAGTTTTGGGATAAAGTCTTTCAAAAAAAACCCGGATTAACATTCTGTTCACCGCATTGTCTTCTACCAGCAATAATTTTACCCCTGGATGGTTTTCCTTTCGGTTTTCAGATAAAAGTTTATTCGATCCAGTTTTCTCTTTCTTCAGCAAGCCATCAAATAGAAGCTGTATCTTTTTTAAAGTCACCGGTTTATCCAAAATCCCATCACAGCCAATTTCATTGTACTTCCTAACCAATTCCTCTTTATCATTGGAATAAATGATGATTACAAACCGTGCCTTCCTTTTCTGGGATTTATACATTTCAATCATCCGCTCCATAGCAATGATGCTGCTAATTCCCATAGTTCTCTGATTGAGCATGATTACCTTAAATTCATGCCCTTCCTCCAACCATTTAAGTGCTTGAGGAATACTCTTTGTCAACCAGGTCCGGATATTAGACCTCTTGAAAAATCCCTTAATATTTTCACCGGAAAACTTATTGTTATCAATAAGTAGGATATCGGTTAATGGTCCAAAGTCTGGATAACTGACCAATCCCCCTTCAGATTTCAAATCCAAATCAAAATAAAACCTGCTTCCTTTACCCGCTTGACTTTCCAACTTAATCTGGCTACCCATTAAATAAAGTAATTTACTCGAAATGGTAAGCCCCAAACCAGTACCTCCAAACGTCTTTGTAGTGGAAGAATCCGCCTGAGAGAAAGCATCAAAAATCAATTGCTTTTTTTTGCCTTCAATGCCAATGCCACTATCCAAAATGATAAACCTAAGCAGGGGACCGCTTTCCGAAGTTTCCTGTGATCTCCCTAAATTTTCAATTTTGAAAATGACTTCCCCTGTCCGGGTGAATTTTAACGAATTATTTAATAAATTGACCAGCACCTGTTTTAGTTTTAATTCGTCCAAAAATACAAACTCGGGTAGCTGATCATCCACTTCCAAAATCAATTCCAGGTTTTTTGCATGGGCGTGGTAACTCATTACATTAATAATGTTTTCCAGCACCTCCATTAAATTAACCCTCTGAATATTTAATTCAGTTTTTCCAGCTTCAATTTTGGCCAAATCCAAGATGTCATTGATCAAATCCAACAAAGCGTTGGCAGAACTCAGTGCCGTTTTAGCATACCGATCTTGTTGATCGTTAAGTTGGGTATTGGACAAAAGTTCGGTAAATCCGATAACGCCATTCAAAGGGGTTCTGATTTCATGGCTCATATTGGCCAAAAATTCACTTTTGGCTTTATTGGCGCTTTCAGCTTCTTCCCTGGATTGTTCGATCTGAAACTGATAATGTTTTTCCTGGGAAACATCCCTGATGAGGACGATACTTCCCATCTCGGTTTGACTTTGATCCATTATTTGTGATTTTGTAATCAAAAACCATTGATTATAACCTGTATATTCCCTGACAAACTCCAGCACCACATGCTTTTTTGGAGATTGAATCATATCAGAAATTTCAGGCCAATGTTGTGCTATGGCTTGAAGTGGATTGGACTCATCCAAAATATTAAATCCAAGAGTATTATTGGCTGCAAGATTACAAGTGACAAATTCACCGGCCACATCAGTTACCAATACCCCTTCTTTCAAATTGTCAAAAAGGGTTCTGTAAGCAAGGGGAGCAATCTTGAACAGTTTAAATCTCTTCAAACCTAAAAAAACAAATATTCCTGTACCCAAAAACCCTAATGGGATGGGGTCAATTTGATAAGGTACTTCACCCAACAGGTACCATAAATAGACCAATAGTGGGGATGAAAGACCAGAAATAACCATGAACACCTGTCTGGATTCTGAAGGTGGAACTTCCCTGATCATTAAAAAAAGGAGACCCAAACTGATAAAAAGGAGTGTCAGGGTATATCCCTGATGTACCCAGTAAAAAATCCCCTTCTCAGTTACCAGCAAGTCAAAATACCCATTGTATTGAAGCGAAAAAGAAGCATAAAACAAATGGTGAAGCTCATTGGTCCCTACCAAAATCAGATTAATGGCAGGAACCAAAAATAAGATAAGCATTATTTGTTTATTATGACTGATTTCATTTCTGGTGTAGTGAAGGGTAAATAACAACGTAAACGGACCAAATAAGACCGCTCCCAGGTACTGGATTTTCATCATGGCAATTTTCAGTTCCGGGTCAACCAACAACAACTCCAAAAAATAAAAAATAGAATAAATGAAACAAGCCATCATCAACCATAGAAAGTAATTAAACGGTCTTTTTTTGTCGTTTTTCCTTATATATAAATACATGGGGAACCCTAATAGTACTACCGCCAACAAAAGCAGTAAAAAAAAGACCGGGTAAAATTGAATCTCGGGGAACATAATAAAAATTTTTACCTTCAAAGTAGAAATATAAACTATTTTGGTATAAATCCAGAACAATTTTTTTATTATATATTATAATGATGGCAAAGGTTTTATAAAAATAAAAACAGTCTCCAGAGAAGACTGTCTTTTAATTGTTAAAAAACCTAATTTTAAATATTTTTAGCTTTTGGAATGATATTCTTGGAAAAGTATAATAATTTAAGCTGAGCAAATGCAGAAAATAAAATGGCTTTTTTTCCCATTCAATCTTCAATATTACGGCCTTTATTCCAATGAGACTACTTTTTTATTTATTTATTTTTTGTTTTACAAACCTTATAAAATTGAAGGAAATAAAAAAAATCCTGATTTAGTCATAAATATTATCCTTCATAATTAAAATCATCCGCAATTCCTCTCGGATTAAGAAACAATATCAATAAAAATTCATGGTTCCCTTGTAGCTAGATGGAGGTTTTGCATCATCGTATCATAAAGCTGCTTTTCCGCTGTTTTCTCAATATGATTGGCATCCAGATCCAGATCAGGAAGCTGTAGCACATGGTCAAAACCACTTTTATTCCCTTCTTCCCCCGAGGTAAGCAACCAGATTTTCTTATCCATTGATTTTGCCATTAGCAACAATTCATGACTGCCTTTTCCTCTCGAAGACTGTTGGTCGTACCGGCCTTCCCCTGTGATGACCAGATCTGATGCCAGCAATTTTTCCCTGAGTTTTACAGCTTTAAAAAAATAAGCCGCTCCGGGTACCATCTCGGTATTAAAAAAAGAGCTGATACCCAAGGCAATCCCTCCGGCAGCACCAAAACATTTTTGATCCTTCAATTTTTTGCTGCTTTTAGATTTCAAAAGCTGGAAAAAATTTTCTGAAATAATTTCAAATTTCACTAAATCCTTTCGCTTCAAACCTTTTTGGGGACCAAAAACCGGTATCGCTCCCTCCTGGCCAAAGAAGGTGTTTTCCACATCACATAAAAAAGTGAATCTAATGTTTGGCAATTTGGAGGTTAACTGAATGTGTGACGCTTTCTCTAAAAAACCTGGAGAAAAAACAGGTATTTCTCTCCCATTTTTGTCCAAAAAAATCAAACCCAGGGCCCTTAATATGCCACTGCCCATGTCTATGGTAGCACTGCCTCCCAGTCCCATCACTATATGTTCGGCTCCTTTTTGAATGGCTTTAAGGACCAGCTCTCCCGTCCCATAACTACTGCAAATCTCCGGAGCTTTTTCGTGTTCTTCAAGCCATTTTATCCCTGATACCGTGGATACATCCAAATAGGCCGTTCTGGAGTTGGAATCGAAACTGAAAAATCCTTCCATTGGCCGTCCCAAAGGATCTGTAGCCATCGCAGACACTTTTTCCAATCCCAACAACTCACTGAGTAGAAAACAAGTACCATCTCCCCCATCGGCTATTGGACAGCAGCGTACTTCATCAGCCGGAAAAAAAGCTAATATGGCCCTTTTTATGATCGCAGCTGCTTTATCTGCCTCTATAGTCCCTTTAAATGCATTCGGTGCTACCAGCCATTTCATTTTGCATCCATGATTTTCATTCTTTTAAAATAATCTTTGGTAGCCAAAACTACTTTTGGGGACAGGTAAATGGCAGAGATCATGGTAGGAAAAGCCATAATGGCATACATCCCATCAACAAAACTTATCACCACACTTAAAGAGGTGACTGCCCCTCCGACTATAGTAATCAGGTAAAAATAATTATAATAATCCGCCTTTTCCGCACCAAAAAGGTAATTAAAACATTTGTGGCCATAGTAAGAATAAGTAAACATGGTGGAGAGCGCAAATACCAATACGGCTATCATCAAAAGGTATTTTCCGATTCCCGGAAGACCCTGTTCAAAAGCGGACAAAGTAAGTAAAACCCCATCCCTTTCGCCGGTCTTCCAAACGCCCGTTGCGAGGATGACCAGGGCTGTCAAAGTACATACGACAATGGTATCAATAAAAGGTCCCAGCATGGCGATCAAACCCTCCCTTACAGGCTCGCTGGTCTTGGAGGCTCCATGTACCATAGGGGCCGTCCCTATGCCTGCCTCGTTTGAAAAGGCAGCCCTTCTGGCACCTATTATGATCACCTGTCCTACCGCCCCGCCCAATATCGCATTTCCTGTAAAGGCATCTTCAATAATTAACCAAAATAGGGCAGGAACTTCATATAGGTTCTTGAACAGAATGATAAAAACACAGACGAAATACATGGTTACCATAAAGGGCACCAATCTTGAGGCCACTTTTGCAATCCTTTGGATACCTCCTAGAATTACCATCGCTACCAAAACCATCATTGTAATCCCGATAATCCACCGTGAAGGCTGCCCCCAATCCAGTCCAAAAGGACGCAACATCACCACCCTCAGCACCTCTGTCAACTGGTTGGCCTGGAAAATGGCCAGTAATCCCATAATACCGGCAACGCAGAATAATACAGAAAGGAATTTCCATTTTTTTCCCATGCCCTCTTCTATCACATACATAGGACCTCCCTGAACATGTCCGGAAGAATCTTTTCCACGGTACATTATAGCAAGGGTACAGGTAAAGAATTTGGTGGCCATCCCTACAAAAGCAGATACCCACATCCAGAAAATGGCCCCCGGCCCCCCCATGCCTATGGCCAAAGCAACCCCACTGATATTACCCAGCCCCACGGTAGCGGCGATGGCAGAGGAAAGGGCCTGTAAAGAGGTAATATCTCCAGTGGCATTGGGGTCATCATATTTCCCTCCTACTACTTTCAGCGCATGCCTTAAACCCCTGAATGGAATGAATCCCGAATACAACAACATAAAAAAACCTCCGCCCATGAGTAAAATCAACAGCGGTGTTCCCCAAATCCAATTACTGAAGGCTATTATATAGTCACCAACCATTTTTGCTTTTTTTGACTTTTACAAAATTTTAAATTACAAAGTTATCAATAATCCTTAAAAACAAATCAATTGCTCCGGGCAATGCGCCTGGAAATGGCAAGGGAAAAAAATAGCCAATTTGCACAAAGCTTTCTATTTTTGCAGTAAATAGAAATAGCACCATTAACCGAATGATCCACAATTCCAAAACCGTCGTAATTAAAATCGGGTCCAATGTACTGACAATGGAAGATGGTACACCGGATTTTGATAGAATGGCCTCCCTCGTGGCTCAAATGGTTCTTTTGCAGAGTAATGGCTTAAAAATAGTATTGGTCACCTCTGGTGCAGTAGCCTTTGGAAGGAAAACCATGGCATTGTCCGGAAAGGCTGATGCCATTACCAAAAAACAAGTTTGGGCAGCCATTGGGCAAATTGAATTGATCCGGCATTATAAAGAACTTTTTTTGGAAAAAGGGTATCAAATTGCTCAATTGATGGTCACTAAAGAAGATTTTAGAGACAGGTTGCATTATCTGAACATGAAGAACTGTCTGGATGGATTGGTGAAAAACCGAGTCATCCCGGTCATCAATGAAAACGATGCTGTTGCGGTCACCGAGTTGATGTTTACAGACAATGATGAACTGGCGGGGCTTCTTGCTGCCATGATTGATGCGGATACTTTGATCCTACTTACAAATGTCGATGGCATCTATAAAGGCCATCCTTCGGATCCCGGTGTGGAACTGATCAAGAAAGTGGGCCAAAAAATGCCCGATTTGAGCCAATACATCTCCAACCAAAAATCATCTTTTGGCAAAGGAGGCATGCTGACCAAAATGACCATGGCTAAAAAATCCGCCGACCTGGGGATCGAAGTGATGATCGCTAACGGTAAAAAAGAAGGCATCCTGGAGGATTTTTACAACAAAAAACTGATTTGCACCTATTTTGAACCCGGAAAATCCAGACACAATCAAAAAAAATGGATTGCCCACAGCGAAAACTATTCCAAAGGAGAAGTCATGATCAATGATGGTGCAAAAAAAGCCCTCTTATCCGAAAAAATCACCAGTCTCCTACCTATTGGCATTACGGGAATAAATGGTGATTTTCTCAAAGGGGATATCATAAAAATTATGGATGCCAGAGGATCGAAAATCGGGTTGGGAAAAGCAGAATACAGTGCAAAAAATGCGCTCGAAAAAATAGGGTTATCTGGCCAAAAACCCCTGATTCATTATGATTACCTTTATATATCTGATTTGAACTAAAATTCAGTAAACGACCTATCCTTTCTATGAAAAATTCAGAAGAAATATTTAAAAAAGTCCAAGCTGCAAGCAGACAACTATCGATGCTGTCAGAGGAAAAAATCAACAAAATCCTTGATGATCTGGCCATGGCAGCGATCAAATATACCCCTGAAATTTTGGAGGCCAACCAAAATGACCTGGACAGGATGGATCGCTCTGATCCCAAATATGATCGGCTGAAATTGACAGAAGAAAGGATAGAAGGCATTGCAGAAGACCTGATCAACGTTGCCAAACTGGATTCCCCTTTGGGCCAAACTATTTCAGAAAAAAAATTACCTAATGGATTGATCTTAAAAAAGACAAGGGTACCTTTAGGTGTGGTAGGTATTATTTATGAATCCAGGCCCAATGTTACCTTCGATGTTTTCAGTCTGTGCCTAAAAACCGGGAATGCATTGATTCTAAAAGGTGGGTCAGATGCCAACAATTCCAATACCTGCATCCTGGATGTCATCCATAAGGTTTTAGTGAAAAATAAAGTCAATCAGAATATCGTCACCCTACTTCCTATGGACAGAGAATCCAGTATAGCTCTTTTGAATGCCGTAGGTTATGTGGACATTATCATCCCCAGGGGAAGCCAGGGGCTGATCAATTTTGTAAGAGACAATTCAAAAGTACCAGTTATTGAAACAGGGGCCGGAATCGTCCACACCTATTTTGACCTTTCTGGGGAGCTTCTAAAAGGAGCTGATATCATTTTTAATGCCAAAACCAGAAGAGTAAGTGTTTGTAATGCCTTGGACTGTCTGATCATTCATGAAAATAGACTGGAAGACCTTTTTGACCTGGTTAAGAGATTGGCAGAGAAAAAAGTAATGATTTATGCAGATGCATCGGCCTACGAGGCATTGGAAGAAAAATATCCTTCCAAGTGGCTATCTCCTGCCGAAGAAGAACATTTTGGCATTGAATTTTTATCCTTAAAATTGGCTGTCAAAACAGTGGGGAATCTGGAAGGAGCCCTGGATCATATAGCCAAATACAGTTCACGCCACAGCGAAGCCATTATCGCAGAAGACGAAAAGTCCATTGCCCATTTTCTTAAAGCGGTGGATGCCGCTGCGGTTTATTCGAATGCTTCTACGGCTTTTACGGATGGAGCCCAATTTGGCTTAGGGGCAGAAATCGGTATCAGCACCCAAAAACTTCACGCCAGAGGCCCCATGGGACTGGAAGAAATGACCTCTTATAAATGGGTAATCCGAGGGCAGGGTCAAATTAGACCCTAAACTAAAAATGTTATCTAACCTGTGTTTGGGGTAGTATCGTCTTAAATAACCGACTCAATCGTCATCGGTAGCGCAGGGACGTGGCAGCCTGTGCGGAAGAAGGATTCCAAGGTTAATTTGTGTTTCGTTAACGGTGAAAAACCCATTCGACGAATGCGCTGTTCGGTATTTGCAACGGATCTTCATAAATAGGAGGGTTAAAAAATTCTATGTAAATGATTAAATAT
>JBBDSB010000137.1:0-1654 GCA_040905205.1 Cyclobacteriaceae bacterium | reverse complement strand
GATATATATGCATGTCATGTGAACTAATACGAACAGGATTTTCATAAGGAGTACCAGCCTTTATGTACGCATAACGCTCATTGACTTTTTGCTCCATCAATAATGCCCACCATTTGTTATAACTTTCCTTTAACCTGGCCACCACTTCTGGATGCTCTGCTGCCACATCTTTTAATTGACCTGGATCCTTATTGATGTGGTACAGCTCCTGACCATTTATTAATCTCCAAGTATCATCCATCACAGCAGACTTACGCCATTTGACAAGATTTAGTGTTCGCTGAGAATCTACAATCAATGTTCGGGCTTCCCATTGATCAGTTTCTTCACGTAACAGCGGAGCAAAACTTTTCCCATCGATCCTGTTTCTTTCCACCCAAGTTAAGCCAGCTAAATCAACTAAAGTAGGAAGGAGATCGATATGAGCGAGTAGCTGATTAATTTCTTTATTTCCGTCTAAACGACCTTTAGGCCAACGAATGGCAAACGGCACGCGATGCCCGCCCTCATATTCACTACCCTTAGTACCTTGAAAGCCTGCATTATATCCATATATTTGTCCATCTTTTTCAGTATATCCCGCTGCCGTACCATTGTCGGTCATAAATATAACTATCGTATTATCTGCAAGTCCCAGTTTTTGCAATTGATCTTCCAGGCGTTTCAGGTTTCGGTCAATATTAGTAATCATTCCATAAAATCGCTTCTGCCGCTCCAGTAACCGCTCTTCATCTTTATATAGATTGTAGTCTTCCTCTGGTACATGAAAGGGGCCATGAGGAGCATTGGTAGTGATGTAGGCAAAAAATGGGTTTTCTTGATTTTCCTCTATGAACTTCATGCCTTCAGTAAAAAATACATCTGTACAGTATCCCTCATACTCTTGAGGTTTTCCATTGTGCCAATAAGTGTCATTAAAGTAATCATTACCCCAATAGTCAGGACCTTGAGTGATGCCTCCTCCACCATGCCTGACTACTTCCTGAAACCCTCGGTCTTCAGGCCGAAATGGATAATTATCTCCAAGGTGCCATTTACCGAACATGCCCGTTGCGTAGCCATTTTCAGCAAAAATTTGGGGCAGCACCTTTTCATCTTCAAAAAGTAGGCTGCGACCAGCGATGGTATGCCATGTACCTACCCGGTTAGAATATCGACCTGTCATTAATGCCCCTCTTGATGGAGTACACGTAGGTGATACATGAAAATTTGTTGCTCGAATCGACTCACGAAAGAATTGATCTATCGAAGGTGTTTTAATGATTTCATTGCCGTTGTATCCCAAATCTCCATATCCCTGATCATCAGTAATAATTACAATGACGTTAGGTTTTGGAGCTACTTGTGAGTGATTACTGTTTCCTCCTAAAACTGCAGTAGAGCTAAACAAAAGGGTAAGCGATATAGCAAGAATTGAAAAGCTTAATTTCATGTGTTTAAAATTTGTTGTAGATAAATAGCCTGCACACCTGCCAGACGGTTGAAAAACCGTCAGGCAGGTAGCCTGTCCCGGCCCTCGGGGGAATCTCCCCATGATAATCATCCCACTGTGTGTCGCTACCGTCATGCTCGATTTCATGTTTTATACCAATTTTTTTAAATTAATTTTAAAGTCAATATCCAAGATTTTGTTCAAGATTAGGGTTATTTCTTA
>JBBDSB010000136.1:0-10050 GCA_040905205.1 Cyclobacteriaceae bacterium | reverse complement strand
TATTGCCCCTTTATACATGGTTTTTCGAAACGGATATTCGGATCAATTACAATAACAGTTGGAGCATGTTCCATGATGTAAAATTGCGTAAAATTTCAATAATGTCCATGGAGGTAACCAGGTGTAAAGAAACCACCAAACAGGAAGTATCGCATAGAGAAATGGAATCCACCCTTTTTGAATTGGACTCTACGCTAAGCAATGAATTTGAAAATACCTACCTCCAGCATGAAGCTGGACTTGGTTATCGCTATAATAAAGACAAAATCAGAATATATTCCTCTTTCGATTATGAAATATCCATTTTGGACAGTGACCGGCTTTTTCCGGGGTTTGAAAACACAAAAAGGACTTTCAAAAATTTTGTGCCCAGGATGGTTTTCATTTATGACATGAATGAAAACACCAATATCAGACTTTATTATCGCGGTGACACGGATGCCCCTTCCGTCAGGCAGTTGCAGGATGTCATAGATAACAGTAACCCCATCCAAATATCAACTGGTAACCCGGATTTGGAACAGGAATATGAACACAGATTGTATACCCGAATTAGAACGGTAGATCCTGAAACGCCCAAATCATTTTTTATGTATATGGGGGGTAGGATTAGAAATAACTACTTAGGAAATGCCACCTATATCGCTGCTAGGGATACTCTGATTCAGGGAGATGTTTTGTTAAGGCAGGGGGGACAGTTGAACAGGCCTGAAAACCTGGATAAATATTGGGATATCCGCAGTTATTTTTCATTTGGATTCCCACTAAAATTCATCAAAAGTAACCTTAATTTGAGTGCCAGGGCCAACATCAGCAATCTAAGTAGCTTCGGGCAGGGTTCAATGCCATCAGGTGGGGAATATTAGTTAAAATCTTATTAAATACTGCTGGGAAATCGGGGAATGTTTAGTAAAAATTTTATATATTTAGGATCGTCCCAATTCTTTAAATAAATATTTTCTTAACCAAATAAAACCCTAAATTATGAATATTACCTTGGAACAAGCAGAAAAAGTAATTGCCGCTGCTAAAAAGAAGGCTACGGACATCAAAACAAAAATGGATATTTGTGTAGTGGATACCGGAGCCAACCTTACCGCTTTTGCCAGAATGGACGGAGCATGGCTGGGATCGGTGGACATCAGTATTAAAAAGGCTAAAACAGCCATTTTCTTTACCATGGATACAGCCGATTTGAGTCCCCTTGTACAACCTGGCTCCCCATTATACAATATCGAACATTCCAATGATGGCTTGATTACTTTTCCTGGAGGGGTCGTCTTAAAAGGAGCGGATGGGAATATCGTTGGTGCGATTGGTGTATCCGGAAGTACCGTTGAAGACGATCATGAAGTGGCGATGGCAGGAGCAAAAGCCTTGAAATAACCCACCATTTTATTTGCCGGATGCCCTATATTTTGAAGTATGGGCGTTCGGTTTTTTTTGGTACCGATAACCCCAATGAATTGACCTTGCTTTTTCAATTGGGTGTTGATTTTCCCTTGGTAAATGATATTTCATCTTCCATGTAAACAGCTGTTGTTTTGGGTATAGCACCTCAATTACCCGAATAATGACCATGGGGCCGTTTGGGATATCGAATTCAGTTCATCAATGAGCGGTGCTCCTATTAGCTATTTTGATAACAAATGTCAGATTATCATGAAGATAGGCGTTTAGTTAGATGATAGGAAGGACCAATTATTCCATTTCTAACAAATACCTTTTTACATTTGCAGGAAGGGTGGACGGATCTTTATCTCATGCTGGCTGAAGCAGAAAATGAATTAAGTGGACCCGAAAATGCCTATCAATACATCAATGCTGTTAGGCAAAGGGCATATGATCCTGAGCAACCTTACAGTGGTTTAAGCCAGGCTGAATTAAGAAGGGCTATTCAGACGGAACGAAAATGGGAACTGGCGGGTGAGGGTCACCGGCGGTATGATTTGATCCGTTGGGGAATTTTACTGGAAACGGTAAAAAATGCCGAATACCGCACTTATGATCCAGGCAGCAATATTCAACCACATCACATTAGGTTGCCTATTCCCGAAGAGGAAATCATCCTCAATCCAGCTCCCCTGGATACTGACCCTACCAACAACGGTTATGGAAATTAAATAAGTGAAAATGCAAATGATGAACAGGTTTTTAATATACAGCTGTTGGCTTTTAATGGTTTTACCAATCCTTATTTCTTGTGGTAAGGAGAATAAACCAAACATCATCCTCATCAACGTGGATGATTTAGGCTGGAAAGACCTGGGATTTATGGGCAGTGAATACTATGAAACGCCAAATATTGATCAATTGGCAGGGCAGGGCATGGTTTTTTACCATGCCTATGCTGCTGCTGCCAATTGTGCTCCCAGCAGGGCCTGTATGATGAGTGGGAGGAATACCCCCAAACACGGGGTTTATACGGTAGATAATTCAGAAAGGGGAAATGCCAAAACCCGTAAAATCATTCCCACCCCAAATAGGGATTTTTTACCCGATTCTATTTATACCCTGGCCAAAATGTTAAAAGATGAGGGCTATACGAATGGAACTTTTGGCAAATGGCATATCAACGAAGACCCATTGCAACATGGTTTTCATGTCAATGTGGGAGGGGCTCATCAGGGTAACCCGGGAAGGGGAGGATACTTTAGCCCTTACAATATTGACTTTATCGAAGATGGACCTGAAGGGGAGTACCTGACCGACAGGCTGACACAAGAGGCCATCGCATTTATTGAAGAGAATCAAGCCAAACCGTTTTTCTTAAACCTTCCCTTCTATTCAGTGCATACCCCAATTATGGGTAAGCAAAACCTCATTGAAAGGTTTGAGAATAAACGGGGAAAAGAAGGACAGGACCGGGCGGATTATGCAGCCATGGTGGCATCCGTGGATGAAAATGTTGGAAAGCTTTTGGCCGTACTCGATGATTTAAATCTAACAGAAAATACCTTGCTCATTTTTACTTCTGATAACGGGGGGATCCGGGATATTTCTTACCAAAATCCGCTGAGGGCCGGAAAGGGATCATATTACGAAGGAGGCATCAGAATCCCTTTGGTGATTCGCTGGCCCGGAAAAATTCAGGCTGGAAGCAAATCAGATTATCCCGTTACCCATTTGGATTTTTATCCAACCATAAGAGGCATCATCAAGGCTGAATCCAGACCCGAAGACGTATTGGATGGTCGGGATATCAGCCCACTTTTTGGCCGACAAACCATGGAGGAAAGAACCCTTTTTTGGCACTTTCCCATTTACCTTCAGGCCTATAATCCTAAGGAAGATGGGGGCAAGGATCCTTTGTTTAGAACGCGTCCTGGATCCGCCCTCAGAAAAGGAAAGTGGAAATTACATCATTACTTCGAAGATTATGATTATGAATTATATAACTTAGTACAAGACCCGGGAGAAAAGCATAACTTGGTGGAAAGCCACAGCGACATAAGGGATCAGCTGATAAAAGCACTCCATGATTGGAGGAAGGAAGTAAATGCACCAGTTCCCAGCGTAAGGAACCCCCAATATGACCCTGAATTTGAAATGAACCTGATAAATGAAAACCTTGATGAAAAATAAGCTGACTGTAATGACACTGCTGGTAATATTTACCTTAATACAGCCCAACACCACTTTTGGAATAAACCCGGCAGATAAAAAACCCAATATTATTTTTATCCTTACAGATGATTTGGGATATGGTGACCTGGGTGTTTTATACCAAAATCAACGCAAGTCCGAAGGGAAACCTTACCACAGTACACCTCACTTGGACAAGATGGCCGCCGAGGGAATGACCTTGACCAGGCATTATGTTCCTGCCCCGGTATGTGCACCTTCCAGAGCAACCTTACTCTTGGGTCAGCACCAGGGTCATGCCGACATCAGGAACAACCAATTTGATAAAGCCCTACCGGCCAATCATAATCTCGCTACCGTCCTGAAAGAAGCAGGTTATGCTACAGCCTTAATTGGAAAATATGGGCTGCAGGGATTGGAAGGTGACAGTCCGGCCACCTGGGAAGCCTATCCCACCAAAAGAGGATTTGATTATTTCTTTGGCTATGTCAGGCACCGGGATGGGCACAACCATTATCCTGCCCACGATGTGGCGGATCGGGGGCCGATGGAGTTTTATGAAGGAAATGAAGAGATATCAAGTAGTTTAAAGGGATGTTATACCACGGACCTTTTTACCGCTAGGGCAAAAAAACACATTCAAGACCATAAAAATGGTAATCCTGACCAACCCTTTTTTATGTACCTCGCCTTTGATACCCCACATGCGGGCCTGGAAGTTCCAAGCATGGCTTATCCCTCCGGAGGAGGAATGAGTGGTGGTCTGAAATACATTGGAGAAAAGGGGAATTTTATCAATACGGCGCATGGTGAAGTGAATAATTTTATCCATCCCGATTATAGAAAACCCGAATGGCCGGAAGTCCAGCAGCGCTTTGCCAGTATGGTAAGGAGAATAGACAGTTCGGTGGGTGACCTGATCCAATTGTTACAGGATTTGGATATAGATAAGGAAACCTTAATGGTCTTTACCTCTGATAATGGTCCTCACCTGGAATCCTATGGGTACGGGGATTATGCACCAACTTTCTTTGAAAGCTTCGGGAACATGGACGGCACCAAAAGGGATACGTGGGAAGGAGGCATCCGGGTACCTGCCTTAATCAGATGGCCTGGAGAAATTCAAAAATCCACAAAGAATGATGCCCCAAGTGGATTTCATGATTGGTTGCCTACTTTTGCTGAACTCAGCGGCCTGCCTGCTCCGGCCAATACGGATGGCAGGTCGCTTTGGCCTATACTTTCCGGCCAATCCGATGCGCATGGCGGTAAGGTTTATATCGAATACCAGGTCAGCAACAATACCTCCGATTACGAAAGCTTTCTTGAATCCAGGAGGGGACAAAAGCGGGGAGAAATGCAGGTGTTGTACCTGAATGGGTACAAAGGAATCCGGTACAATATTTCATCCCATGAAGATGATTTTAGCATTTTTGATACCAAAAATGACCCTGGAGAAACCAATAATCTCGCCGGTGCGAATGGGGAGTTTGTTAAGCTTCAAAAGGAAATGAAAAATACGGTTTTGCGTTGGAGAAGGTACAATCCATCTGCAGAAAGACCCTATGACAAGGAGCCTGTACCTTCCATTGTACCTGAAGGGAGATTGGCAGAAGGAATTAAGATTTCAAAACACAAAATAAATTCCCCTTGGGTACCCTTTATCAATATGGGCTTGGAAGGATCGAAAGAGACCCTGGTTTTATCCAAGATTAAAGCCATTAGTGGAGAAAAAGAAAATAACGTCATGGTTTATGAGGGTTTTCTAAAAGTGGAAAATACCGGGGAATATGAATTCAGTTATCAAACCAACCAAGGATTGGTAATGCATATCCATGAAGCACTGCTCATAGACGATGATCATCCCAATTTGGCCAAAGGGACAGGTATGGCGAAAGTAATTCTGGAAAAAGGATTTCATCCGGTTAAATTAGTTACAAAAAAATCGAATATTACCGAAATCCCGAAGTTGGAGTTAACCTGGTCTGGTCCGGGCATTCAAAATAAAGATCTGGCAGTTTATCATTAAAACAATAATCAAGTTTAACCGCAAAGACCGCTAAGAATCCGCAGAGGACCCAAAGAAAAAGTGAGCAATACAACCAAAAAAACTTAGTGAACTTAGCGATAACCTTAGCGCCCACTGCGGTTAATAAAATCACTTCTAACCGCAAAGAATATAATACCAAGAATCCGCAACTGTACCTATATAAAAAATGCTTTACAAAAAAATATTATTTCAAAAATTTCATTTGTTATTTCCAGGTTTGATTGTATTGTTAATTTCAACTTCCTGCAACAACCGTACTGTTATTTTGGATACCCATAAAGCACCGCACCCGAATATCATCTTTATCTTAGCGGATGACCTGGGCTATGGAGACGTGGGGTTCAATGGTCAAAAGCACATAAAAACACCAAACATTGACCAGTTGGCAGCCGAGGGTATGGTTTTTACCCAGCATTATGCGGGTTCTACGGTTTGTGGTCCCTCAAGGTCCGTATTGTTGACCGGGCAATTTTCGGTAGGACCAGGGTACGTGGAAACCCTACCTGGACCCAAAGTGGTGAACCTGTGGACTTAAAACCTGACGATATCACCGTTGGTGAGGAACTGAAAAGAGCAGGTTACATCAATGGTATCGTAGGCAAATGGGGCATGGATGAAACCTTTACCACGGCGCATCCCCTTGATCAGGGATTTGACTATTTTTATGGTTATAGGACCCATGTGGAAGCACACCATTATTATCCGGAATTTTTGTGGAGGAATAGGGAAAAAGTGTTGCTGGAAGGTAATGTGACCGAAAAGAAACTGGGTCAGTATACCCATGATCTGATTACTGAAGAATCCCTGGACTTCATCAAAAACAATCAGGATACCACCTTCTTCCTGATGTTGTCCTTCACCATTCCCCATTACGAATTGACCGTGCCGGAAGATTCCAAGATACCTTACATAAATAAGGATTGGCCCAAAAGGGAGATGAAATCAGGGCATTACCACCATGATGCAGAGGGAAATGTCACCTATGCAGGAATGGTTTCAAGACTGGACAGGGATGTGGGCCGGGTGATGGAATTACTGGCAGAACTGGGTCTTGAAGAAAATACCCTGGTTATTTTCACCAGTGATAACGGGCCCGTGTATGATAAAGGGTTTTTTAACAGCAACGGTGGTTTCAGGGGGATGAAAAGAGACTTGTATGAAGGGGGAATCCGGATTCCTTTTGTTGCCCGGTGGAAAGGTAAAATCGAGACAGGATCCATTTCTGATCATGTTTCCACATTTTGGGATTTCTTACCCACTGCTTGTGAATTGGCCGGAATAAAAACAAAAGCAGAAACCACGGGTATTTCCTATTTGCCCACCTTATTAGGTGATAAAGAAAACCAGGAAGAACACGAATACCTTTACTGGGAATTCAATGAAGCCAGGGGGCCGATTCAGGCGGTGAGGAGTGGTTCCTGGAAATTAGTGAAAAAGTTTCAATCGCTCCTCGAACTTTATCATTTGGAAAATGATCCGATGGAAAGTAATAATGTATCCGGTGAATTTCCCGAAGTGGTTAAAAGGTTGACCCACTTTTTAGAAAATGCCAGGACAGATCATGATGAGTTTCCGTTAAAGAAAATATCCAGACAATAGATGATTTGCATACAAGGATTCTTTCCTCATAACCTCAAGAACAGGAATTGTTATTTTAAAGGGTCTGCTCTAGTGTCATGTCAACGCTTGAATGACGGTTAAGGCGGTAGTGGATTTTGAGATAGGTCAAGGCACAAAAAATGAGCATAGCCGTAGCTATGTGAGGCTTTTTGTAACGCTGAGATAGCTCAAAAGACGCCCCGGATTACCCGTAGGTTTAGGCTTGACTTGACACTATTTTAACAAAAAAAAACTAAATTGGTACAAATTCTTTAAATGAACCAAATGAAAATAACCACCACCCCATGAATTTTATATCCAGAATCAAAAAAAAAGTCCTCATAGCTGTTTTGCTATTATTCTTTCTAATACCCGTTCCCCCCACTTTTTCACAGACAGAAAAACCCAACATCATCTATATCCTTTCAGATGACCAATCCTGGAATGATTATGGGTTTACAGGCCATCCACATATAGAAACGCCAAATATTGACCAACTGGCGGAGGATGGACTTACCTTTACCCGGGGCTATGTGACAGCACCACTTTGCAGCCCTTCCCTGGCATCTATCATTACGGGTTTGTACCCTCATCAACATGGGATTACCGGTAATGATCCCAAATTTACTTTTGATGGTCAAAGGTACAGGACAGATTGGCAGGCAGCCAGGTCCAGGCTCTATAGAGATTACCTGGATGAATTTCAAAAGCATCCCACGGTGCCAATGTTGTTGAAAAAACTGGGTTATTTATCCCATCAGTCTGGAAAATGGTGGGGTGGTCACTGGAAGGAAGGTGGGTTTACCCATGGAATGACGCACGGAGATCCCAGCAAGGGGGGCAGGCATGGTGATGAAGGGTTGAAAATAGGAAGGGAAGGAATGGAACCGATCTTTGATTTCATGGATCATGCCATCGGAGAGGATAAACCCTTTTTTATCTGGTACGCGCCCTTTCTACCCCATTCCCCACACAATCCACCGGATTCCCTATTGCAAAAGTATTTGCCCAAAGCCCCCACCAAGCCCATAGCTGCCTATTGGGCCATGTGTGAATGGTTGGACATTACGGTGGGTCAACTATTGGACAGGGTGGAAGAAAAAGGTTTAACAGACAATACAATGGTGGTATTTGTGACGGACAATGGGTGGATTCAGGACCCTGAAGTACCCAACAGATTTGTTGAGGGCTCCAAGCAAGCGCCACAGGACATGGGGATCAGGACGCCGGTCATATTTAAATGGCCAGGGAAAATCAAACCCAAAATGGATACCAAAAATCTGGTGAGTAGTATTGACATGGCGGTCACTACTTTGGCTGCCGTAGGATTGGATCCAACCCCAGAAATGGAGGGGATCAACGTGTTGGATAAAAAGGCACTGAAGGATAGGGACAAGATTTTCAGTGTGGATTTTGCCCATGACATGTTGGCTGTAGACCAACCGGAAAAAACCCTGGAAAACCGTATGGTGATCACCACGCCCTGGAAAATGATTGTTCCGGATGTGGCCAATCAGGATAATAAGGAAGTGCTGCTCTATCACATCATCAAGGATCCCATGGAAAAAAACAATGTGGCCAAAGAAAACCCAAAAGTTGTCAAAAATCTTATGTCGGATTTGGATAATTGGTGGACAGAGTGATCAAAAAATTGATTTAACTTATATTTTATTTGTTCAATCATTTAACAAAAGAGGTGGGGTTCCAATTCCCACCTTTTTTGTTTTATTCACCTTCAAAGGTTTTTTGAAAAAAATCCTTTAAAACAAACACGTCATTGTTAGATGCTTCGGCAGGCTACCAATGACATATTGCCTAAAGTTTAATAATTTATTAATAAAGTGCTATTTTTATTTAAACCATTATTTAGTTCAGAATCTTGGATAGCCCCGGCGGGGTGCAATCTTGGTAGCCCCGGGTAAGCCGACGCAGGAGGTGCAGCCCGGGGTGTAAATGAGTTGGCATTTTTAGGGCATTAGCTGCCAGTAAGCTCAATAGTGAAACCAGCTTATCGCTAATGCCAGTGGCCCCATACCCATGAGTTTTAAAATCTGTCATCGGTAGAATTAATATTTTAAAAAACGCAGAAATCGGGATGACGGTGTGGTTATGAATAATTCCCTGCAAATTAGCTGCCCAAAACCATGATTGTAATTTATTGAATTTCAAACACTTAATAAATACGTCATCGGTAGAATTAACATTTTAAAAAACGCAGAAATCGGGATGACGATGGGGTTTTTTCAACACATTGATTTACAGTTATTTAAAAAACACGTCATTGGTAGAACTAACATTTTAAAAAACGCAGAAATCGGGATGACGATGGGGTTTTTTCAATACATTGATTTACAGTTATTTAAAAAATACGTCATTGGTAATCAGCCGGGACTGCCACTCCCTTCCCCCCTTTTCTGAGGTTCATCTATAGTTATAGTTAAGCAGGTGTAATGATGCCACGAATGCACAAATATTTTTTTGTGTTTAATCGCTGATTTAATGAGAGGATCTGGCCAATGGAAGTAAAACAGGAAGGACAAGCGAAAGGATTACCAAACCCAAATCCCTTAAAATGGGGTTTAGGAGGATTTTTCTGGAGTTTCCTCTCGTAATTATTCGGGCATTGGTGGCTAATCAAAAAAAGTCGGCCCTTATGAACCTATCATAAAACTAAACTGAGGCCAAAAAAGGTTGGCTTGACGATTTAGCCGGTTTTTTAAGGCGATCTTAACCCGAATCTCCGATTATTTTAATACTAAAACGCTAAGGCATTAATGTAGATTGGCCATCATAATTATTCCTGAATCAGGGGTTGT
>JBBDSB010000135.1:0-1662 GCA_040905205.1 Cyclobacteriaceae bacterium | reverse complement strand
TATTCGTGCATTCGTGGCAAATCTATTCCTTTCCCTCCAGGTAATAACAGTATATCGAGGATTGAAACTGATTGGGGGAGATTGAGGGAGGTCATAGCTTGGTTCACTCGATCAACAGCTCTCCAAATCACTACATCCCATGGCAAATTCAGCATCATAAAGATTGAGGGAGATTGGCATAAAAAGGATTGAAACCCTAGATCACTCGATCAATAGCTCACAATATCCTACGGCAAATCCAGTATTGTTAATTAAGCGTTTGACCTATTTTTCACCTTATTCGCCCAATTTCATAATTTTACCCTCCATTTTTTGAGGAAACATGGATACGTTTCCTTCCTTATCACTGATAAATAACCGGGATTCCGAAGATTGTCGTCCATGACCATCTGCCCAAAACGCATAAAAATCAGGATGAACATTCAAAGGGCGTCTTGCATAGGTATGGTTATAAGGGCTATCATGCGTAAGTTGCTTTTCCTTTTTCCAGGATTTCCCCTTATCGTTGCTTATCCATAATGCCATTTCCCCTCCGGGATTGTAGGGTTGCGGTCCGCGCTCCGTAGGGGCTATTAAACGCCAGGTACCGTTCTCCTCAATGAATAGAGAGCCCATGTCATAATTATTATCAGAAGTGGTGATATCATTGATCTCCCATTGAGTGCCATCCCAACGGGCAGTTCGCCAGGTCCTGGGGTCATTTTGAGGTCCCGCTTCAAATCCCCTGGAAGTGATATAAAGAATTACGGGTCGGTTTTCATGGTCATAAGTAATGTCCTTCATGTAAACATTAAGGTCTTCATTGTAATAATCATAAACCAGGGCGGAATTCTCGATTGTGGTTAAGGGCAAATCCAGCGAAGTCCCATCTGCCGACCTCCAGGTCTCCCCAAAATCCGGAGATACTACATAATACAGATTGGTACGCCAGTTTAGCCCATTTTTTTCCTCTGTATCCGGATGGAAGTTGAAAGCCGAACCCACCACACCATCTCCAATGGCACTGATTTGATAATGCCCCTTTTTAATGGCCGCGATCCGCATCCATTCCGACCAATTTTCTCCATCGGGACTAGTCATGAAACAGATGGTACGGTCTGCGGGATAATTATAACGTGTAAAAAAACTTACGAATCCCTTTTCCGGTACGTACCAGCTTTGCATATAGGAGAAATTATCCATGGGCACTTTTTTTCCATCTTCTATTTTGGTAGCGTTTACCACTTCAAATGATTCAATATCATAAGGCTCTTTGCTTTTGTGGATATAAGATGGCCGCGATGTCCCGTGCGATGTAGAGAAAAGGTAAAGGTACCCGAACTTATCTATGGAAAGAACTGGGTTATCATGGGCATCTGTGGTCTGCTTATCCAGGACCAAGGTTGGCTGAGGTATTTCTCCCGAAGTATGGTCATAATAGGAAACCATATGGAAAAGGGTGGAATTTTCGCTGTCCGTTCCCCCATAACAAAAGAAGGTTTTATTCACTTCTTCACGATAAATAGCAAAGGGATTATGTTTGGCACAATAAGTGGCCAGACCTCCACTATATTTGAATTTATATTCATTGTCAAGTGGTTGGTTCATGTACCAAATCCCTCTGTAACCATCCAATTTTTTATTATGCAATACACCTTCATGCTTTTGCAAATCCGGGTGTAA
>JBBDSB010000134.1:0-1664 GCA_040905205.1 Cyclobacteriaceae bacterium | reverse complement strand
ATTTCGTAAATTCAAAGTCTAAAAACCTTCATTATGAAAAAGAATATTTTAATTGGAGCAGGGGTTCTAGTGCTTATATTTATTATCTGGGTGGTGTATGGCTTGTTTATCGCCACTCCGGTAAGTCCCCCGGCCACAGCTTCCTACAGCCAGGGCGGATTGGAAATCACCATTGATTACAGCCAGCCCTCAAAAAAAGGCCGACTGATATTTGGGGAAGAAAACGAGGATGCCCTACAACCCTATGGACAATATTGGAGACTTGGAGCCAATGCCGCTACAGAAATCACTTTTAACCAGGATGTGACCTTCGGTGGGGAACCGGTAAAAGCAGGAACCTACAGGATGTATGCCGTACCCGGAGAAGAGGCTTTTGAAGTTATCCTGAACAGTGAAACGAATGTTTTCTTTGGCGCAGCAGAACCGGATCCGGAATTGGATGTAGTGTCGGTTGAGGCAGCGGTGCAACAACCCCCCTCTGAAGTGGAGACCTTTACCATTGATATTAGCTCCTCAGACAACGGTGCCACGATTACCTTTAGTTGGGATCAAACCCTGTTTACCGTACCTGTTGCACTTCAATAACAAATGGCATTCTCCAAAAGGAAATGGGTATTGTTGCCCATTTCAATTTTACTGTTTCTAGGCCTTGCTTATTGGCTAATAGGTAAAATACAGTATCGGCTAA
Source organism: Cyclobacteriaceae bacterium (assembly GCA_040905205.1). Classification (GTDB taxonomy): domain Bacteria; phylum Bacteroidota; class Bacteroidia; order Cytophagales; family Cyclobacteriaceae; genus Cyclobacterium. Next base: position 976 of record JBBDSB010000134.1, on the reverse strand, counting down.
ATGTGATGGATGTTGAAGAATATGCCCCCATCTCTACCCTTAACGTCCCGGAGCACTTGCTAACCAGGGCCAAATTCCCTTTCGTTGATGTTCATAATCATCAGTTTACCATGCCCGTTCAAAACCTGGACAAATTGGTACAGGACATGGATGACTTGAATATGGCGGTAATGGTTAATTTAAGCGGCTTTAGGGGAAAATACCTGGAATGGTCTCTAGATAATGTCAATGAGAAGTACAGCAATAGATTCATTCTTTTTATGAATATCGATTTTGAACAACTGGATGATGAAGGTTGGCCAAATGAAACGCTTACCATGATGGAAAAGGCTGTAAAGATGGGTGTGAAAGGCCTGAAAGTATATAAAACCTTAGGCCTCAAGGAGATGGACAATGAAGGGAACAGAATAAAGGTCGATGATCCGAGATTGGACCCTATCTGGGCCAAGTGTGCTGCCTTGGAAATCCCGGTGCTGATCCATACCGGAGAGCCGGCTGCTTTCTGGTTGCCCAAAGACAAGCACAACGAGCGGTGGCTGGAGCTCAAACAATACCCTTCCAGATACAAAGACCCGGAAAAGAACCCCTCATTTGAGGAAGTAATGGCCGAACAGCACAATGTCTTCCGGAAACATCCGAAAACCAGGTTTATTGCAGCTCATTTGGGTTGGTTTGGCAATGACCTGGCTCGGCTTGGGAACCTGCTGGATGAAATGCCGAATGTTTATACTGAATTAGGCGCCGTTTTGGCGGAATTGGGACGGCAACCTGTGACCGCAAGGGCTTGGATGATCAACTATCAGGATAGGGTAATGATGGGAAAAGACACCTATAACAAGGAAGAGTACTACACCTATTTCAGGGTGCTGGAGACCAGTGACGAGTATTTCGATTATTACCGAAAACGGCATGCGCATTGGAAAATGTACGGCCTGGCCCTCCCCGATTCAGTCCTGCGCAAAATCTACTATAAAAA
>JBBDSB010000133.1:0-1668 GCA_040905205.1 Cyclobacteriaceae bacterium | reverse complement strand
GCATTATTTATCTTTTCCTGTGACATTGTAAAACCCGGCCACACAAGCCCCTACAAGCCAGGCGATAATGAAAGTTTGAACGATGCCCAGTCCGGCTTCCCAAAGAGGTACATCCATGCGGATCATGCCCGAAGTATCGAGCCCGTGGAGCAGGCTGTTAAAAAATTTAATGGTTCCTTCCTGGCCCACCGTGGCCATAACGATTATGCAGCCCAAGTAGAGCAATGCCCCAGTTAATCCAAAGGCAACACCCATTCTCCTGATATTCAGCTTTTCCATAATTTCATTATTTAGTGATGTGAATGCTTTGTTTGTTGACCTCCTTTACCTTGTTCCTCTAGTCTGTGGTTACCACCATGTTCATGTGAATGGCTACGCATCATGAAAAGATGGGCAATAAAGAAGATGATCAGAAATAAGAAGAAAGTTAAATCAGCGGTTATTCCAAACAAAGGGAGTAAGAAGATGAGAAGGATGGGGGCTACACAGGCCAGTAAAATCCAAAGCCAATGAGTTTTCATAATTCTATGGTTTTAATTTGCTATCGCTATTGAGTTCTGAAATGCTGTAATTGGTATCCTCCAGTATTCTTTGCAGATCACTTAATTTGATAGCAGTGTCCGATTCAATCACTGCCTGTTTATTTACCAAATCCACTTTAACCGATTTAAGTGCAGTAAGCTCAGACAACTTTCTCTCCACTGTGTTGGCGCAACCACCGCAATGCATTCCGCTTACACGGAAGGTATGCTGTGCTTTTTCTTCATTTTTGTTTGTCATGGCCTTAGGTTACTTTTTTAATAGTGCTTTTTTCCGTTCTTCAAACTCTGCTGAGTCAATTTCCCCGGATGCATATCTCCTTTCCAGGATGTCCAAGGGTGTTTCCTTCTTAATTCGCTGACCTGGTACATCCCAAGGCGTTGCGAAAACCCATATTAAAAAAATGACCCAGAGAATCCACCAAATCCAGTGCATTCCCCAAAAATGATGTCCATCAAAATGCCACATAATTTTAATTTTTTAAGGTTATCCGATTTTTTTTCTTGCTATACTAAGATACGCATATGCGCATACTTTCATTTATCAATTTTTGATTTATACCTATCATATTCTGTCAAGGGGTATTCTTCTGACAGCATCCTGTTTTTTGTATTCCCTTAATGTCATCCCTGTTTCTTTTTTAAACTGTCTGCTCAATCCCGATAAATTTTGATAGCCCAGGCCATAGGCGATTTCGCTCAGGCTCACTTCTCCATACTCTACCATTTCCTTAGCCCTTTCAATTTTTAGCAGAACACAGTATCGCTCTATAGTTTTCTCAAATGCTTTTGAAAAGTTTCTGCTGAGTTTTTCATAACTTCTAATCTGCATTTTCTCTAAAATATACTCAGACAGCTTTTGCTCCAAATTTGTATTCCAGATGTAATTGATCACCCAACGTTTGGTCTTTTCTGCTAACAGCGTCTCTTCGTTTATTATAAGTTCGAAGTCATTTTCTTGGATTATCCTTTCAATATGGCTTTGGCTTATTTTATTGGGATTGTATTCAATCAGCACCCTACCCAGATCAATCTTCAGGATTTCTGCACCGGCCTGTCTAAGCTCATTATTGAGTACTTTAATGCAGCGGCTGCAGATCATGCCTTTAACTTTAAATTCTACTTTGAT
>JBBDSB010000132.1:0-1668 GCA_040905205.1 Cyclobacteriaceae bacterium | reverse complement strand
GCCAAGACTTTTATTGGTATATTTGTTTCAGATGAAAAAACTATACGTTATAGCTGGATGCAACGGAGCAGGTAAAACAACTGCTTCTTACACAATTCTACCAGAAATACTTGATTGTAAGGAATTTGTGAACGCAGATGAAATTGCTAGAGGAATTTCTCCTTTTCAGCCAGAAAAAGCAGGAATAGAAGCAGGCAGGTTGATGTTGAAAAGAATTAAAAAATTGTTAGAATCAGGAGAAAGTTTTGCCTTTGAAACTACTCTTTCAACTAGAAGCTATGTTCAGTTTATTGATAGAGCAAAGGAAATGGATTACCAAGTGACTTGCTTATTTTTCTGGCTTAATTCGGAAGAATTGGCTATTTCAAGAGTGGAAACAAGAGTAAAAGAAGGAGGGCATCATATACCGGAAGATGTTATAAGGAGGAGATATAAAAGTGGCCTTAAGAATTTTTTCAATCTATTTCTTGCCAAGGTGGACAACTGGCTATTTGTAAACAATTCAGGAGATACTTATGAAATTATAGCTGAAGGAGCATTGAATGAAGAAACAATTAATAATGTAGAACAATGGGAAGAATTAAAAAGAAATTACTATGGGTACTAAAGAACAATTGAAAGAGGAAAGGGATAGAATAGTTAAAGGCCTAGAAGAAACTTACAGAAGGCTTATCGAATACAAAAAGCAAAAGAAAAGTCCGATGATTGTGGTAAGGAACGGAAAAATTGTAGCGGTTGACCCAAATGAATTACTACCCACAACATTGTATAAGCGTAATGCGGGCTGAATTGCTAAATTTAAATTGATTCCATTGAAGCGTGTGGATGGCCCTTAGCCTTTAGCCATTTTTAGCATATAGCCCAGCCAACCACCAACCACCAACAGCCAACAGCCAACCACCAACAGCCAATGGCCAACTGCCAACTGGGTTCAGAGGGGATGTTATGAATTTACCCTTAAATTGAGTTCAACGGTGGTTGTTAAGGGTTAAAGGGTGGGTTGGCGACTGAGGAGCTCAAAAGGGATGCTTGGGATTTACCCATAAATTAAGATCAACCGTTTTTGTTAAGGGTTAATGTGGCTCGATAGGGGCTGAGTGTCTCGAAGTAGCAGGACTGCATTAGACCAATTTTAGGTAGAACCGTGGTTGTTAAGGGTTAAAAGGTTGGTCTCGAAGCAACGAAGACAAATTAACCATTAACAAATTCAGAAACCCGTTAAAAACCGCCAAACCGGATAAAAGCAAAGGACCAGAGCAATTACATAAAACAAGCCCCTTAACCCTTGACAAACCCAGAAATCCGGCGAACTATAACTCAGTCTGGTAAAACCAAAAAGCAAGAGGAGCAACCAATAATCCGCCTCTTAACCCTTAACCAATTCCCGAATCAATCCAACGACCACTCAGTCCATCAAACCCAAATAACCACAAAACCAAAAACAAATCAGCCCCTTAACCCTTAACCCTTAACAATCCGCCAACAGCCAACATCCAACAGGCAATAGGCAATAGGCAAATCAAAAGGTCGATAGGTCGATAAGGTTCGTCCAAAAGCCAACAGCCAATAGCCAACAGCCAACTGCCAACATCCAACAGGCAATAGGCAATAGGCAAATCAAAAGAGTCGATGGGTCGATAGGGTTCGTCCAATAGCCAATAGGCAATA
>JBBDSB010000131.1:3049-10114 GCA_040905205.1 Cyclobacteriaceae bacterium | reverse complement strand
ATCATGATAGCCGCACTGCAAAGTATCCCAAGAATTGCACCATTGGCATGACCCCGGGTGGTGAAAATCCCCAGAAAAAATAAGCCTGCGGTGATACCGCCAAACAGACCGGTAAATTCAATAAAAAGATCCCAAATGGAAATGTAGTTTTGGGCCACCATTAGCATCGAAATACCGGTTCCCAATATTCCAAAAACCCCTATCAGCAATTTGGCCAGTTTCAGCTGGTCCCGATCCGTAGAATTGGGGAAAAAACGTTTATAAAAATCAGTTACGATCACAGTAGAGGTACTGTGCATGGCACTGTCCAGGCTTGACATGGCCGCGGCAAATATGGCTGCAATGATCAGGCCACTGAGGCCAATCGGCATATTTTGATGCGTATCTATAAAATTGCAGGAAACCCCTTTATTACTCAGTTCCAAAAAATTGTCCACATCGTCTTTGGTTATGCCAAAGAAAACTATGATCTACGCATCAAACCCATCAATGATCAATTAAGGATGGAAGGCAAAGTCATTACCCATAAAGACTTATATAATGCATTGGAAGAAAGAAACCGTCAAAAATATGTGGAATATATCAAAGGCCATCTTGCCTTATACCAGAAAATGAAAATTTATCATTCATCCTGATTATTGCAGAAAAAATTCTTTTATGGCCGAAATCAAATATTTGGCCTGGAAGAATTTGAAATGGCCCTCAGGTACATCTCCTCCACTTGTTCCCTGGCCCAATCTGTTTTCCTTAAAAACTTTAAACTTGATTTGATGGAAGGTTCATGGGTGAAGCACCGGATTTTAACCTTTTCCCCCATTTTTTTCCAGCCATATTTTTCCACTAAATATTCCAACATGTCCACCAACCTCACCCCATGCAAGGGATTATTGCGCTGGCCGTTCTGTTTATCTTCCTGCCTGTCTGTCATTTTAATTTTTCATTGAAAAATGCAGTGGTCCGTCCCCAGGCCAGTTTTGCGGCTTCCTCATCGTATCTCGGGGTGGAATGGTTGTGAAACCCATGGTTGACCTCCGGATACATAAATGCCGTATAATTTTTGTCGTTGGCTTTCAAAGCCACTTCATATTCCGGCCATCCGGCATTTACCCGGCTATCCAATTCCGCAAAGTGCAGTTGTAAGGCAGCCTGGATAGCCGGTACTTCTTCGACAGTAGGCTGTCCCCCATAAAAGGGAACCGCGGCTTTTAAATCAGGAATCCGGACGGCCATCATATTGGAAATCCATCCCCCAAAACAAAATCCAACTACTCCGACTTTCCCCGTACAATTTTCATTGGTTTTAAGGAATTCATAACCTGCTATAAAATCCTGCAGCATTTCTTCTCTGTCGCGTTTGCCCTGCATGGTTCTTCCTTCATCATCTGTGCCGGGGTATCCGCCAAAAGGGGTAAGGGCATCGGGAGCAAAGGCTATAAAGCCATCCAGAGCAGCCTGATGGGCAGTGTCTTCTATATAGGGGTTGAGCCCCCGGTTTTCATGGACCACCACCACCCCTGGCAATTTCCCCTCCTTATCGGCCGGACGAGTCAGGAGCCCGCGCATTTTCCCGGCCCCTTTGGGTGAATCATATTCCACATATTCCGAAATCAGCCTGGGATCATCGGATTGATAGCGCTTGGCGGCTGCATAATTAGGGAGAAGGAAACCCATGATCGCAGATACGCTCAGGCCCCCGACAGCATAGGTACCCAATTGGTTGACAAATTCCCTGCGGCCAATTTGACTATGGACATATTGGTCATATAAGTCAAATATTTCCTGATTTAAATCTTCTTTTTTTATGGGTGACATATCTGGAGTAAGATAGGTAAACGTTTATATCAAAAAGTTAATTTAGGTAAAACTACCCAAATTATCCTGTTTTGAATAATAATTTGCTTAAGTTTCGCCCATTGATTTAAACAAACGGGGAACACTATATGCCCCTGCAGCTTGTTTAAATGTTTAATTTAAATTTTCCATTCTATAGTTCTCATCCGTTTGATGACGGACCCCAGGGGGGTCAAATATTATTAGCAACGAGTTTCAACCCGTGGTTAATAGGAGAATAAATTATAGTTTTGGAGGTTTCAGGCAAAAATTGTGACAAAACGGGTACTGCGAAACATAAGTAATTTAAACATAGGACGCCTGGGCTACTCTAATGGCATTTCCACCAATAATTTTCTGAATATCGGTATCAGAATACCCCATTTGTACCAATCCCACCGTAAATAATGGCCAATTGGTCCAGGCCATACTTTGACTCATTTCCGGCCTCGTTGGAAAGGGTGTCTCCTCAGGCCATAAGGCAGCAAACCTTGTCCGGGTAACAGGAGCGGCTCTTGAACTCATAGATTTTACTTTTTCATTCTCCATTTTATCGAATTGGGAGGTATAAGCTACATCGGTGCCGATGGAAACATAGTCCGGACCGAATTTTTTAGCCACATAATCAATATGTTTTAAAAAGGCGGCAATATCGCCGCTACCTCCCAAGAACCTTGGAATACAGCATATTCCGATATACCCTTCCGTATCGGCAATGGCTTTGATGATTTCATCCGTCTTTGACCGCACTACTTTATGGATAGAGGCAACAGAACTATGACTGGCTACCATCGGTTTTTCGGAAAACCTGGCCGCATCCAGACTAGTCTGCCATCCTGAATGGGCAATATCCACAATAATGCCCACCCGGTTCATTTCTTTTACCACCGTTCTTCCGAAATCGCTCAAACCAGCATCGGTTGGTTCCCCACATCCATCTCCTATCACATTCCTCCGGTTATATGTAAGGTGCAACATCCTGATTCCCAACTGGTAGAAAATCCGGATATACCTTAATTCTTCTTCAACGGTAATCCATTCCTGAGGCAGGGGAACTCCATTTCCAGTCAGATACAAGGCCTTTTTGTTTTCATTTTTGGCTTGAATAATTTCTTCGGGACTTGAGGCCTTTTCAATGAAATCTTTCATTTTATCCGTAGTATAAGTAAAACGGGAAAGGCGTTTGATTAATTTTTCAATAGCGTTACAGGAATAAGCCGCATTTTGAAACATGCAGGTTACGCCGGAAGTGTTCCAGGCATTGATAAATTCTTTTTTTTCCCTTTCATTTTCTGCCATTCGGCTCATGGACATGTCTTCACGCATGTCCTGGAGTTCTAAAGCCGAGGCACTGTCATTAATTGCCCTAGCAATTTCCGCTCCATCCACTGCGGCCCGGGGCATAAACCCATACGTATCAAAAACCAATGAATTCCTGTGCAACTCCAACCCGTGTTCCAGGTCTTTTTGGGTAGGTTTTAGTATATGCAAGGCTACTTGATAATTCCTTTTCATTTCTTCCGTCATTTCAAAGGAATTGGGATCATCTCCCCTATAGCCGATATTATCCTTTCCTAATGGAAATCCATGGAGGCCTAAAGTGGAAGAAAGGGACAGGCCCAGAGAGGCTCCCAAAAATTGTCCCCTGGTCATTTTATCTTTCATCTGTTTATATTTTGTTTTTAAAAGGTCATAACTTGCCCCGCACCGAAGGTCGGGGTGCCTGTCCCGTCCCGTATTCTATAGCTATCGGGATCGGGAGAATCTCGCAGTAATAATCATCCCTCTGTGGGTCGCTTGGGTCATGCCTGTCTGCAGGCAGGCTGGATTTCATAACAATTATTCTCAAGGTTAATAATCAAGGTAAAATTTCTAAATATCAATTTTACCTAAAAAGGATGCAATATCAATAATGTCCAACATTATCTGGTCTTTCAGGAATATTTGCAGCTTTCATCCTTTCCAAAAAGGCTTCTCTGCTTTCTCCTGGACTGGGCCATACATCACTGGGGCGATGGGAATCAGCCATCATTTTTTTGATCCTATCCACCATGTCCCTATTTTCCTCACTGATGTCATTTTCCTGTTGCGGATCAGCGATCAAATCATATAATTCCACCTTTGCCCCACTTGCCTTGTGTGCATAATAGTCACCCATTCTAATGGCTTGATTTTGATTATGTTCCCAGTAAAGGTATTCATGTTCCATTTGCTCTCCGTTTCCAGTAAGGGTGGGTAATATGGAAATTCCATCGATATCTGAAGGTGGACTTACTCCTGCCAAATCAGCTGCCGTAGGTAGAAAATCCCAAAAGGCCCAAAGATGATCACTTTCGGAGCCTGCTGGGATTTTACCTGGCCAACGTGCCATGGCAGGTATATGAAAACCACCATTGTACTCGTTTCCCTTTCTTCCCCTGGTAGGCGAGTCATGATTGAAAAATTCACTTAAAGTAGGACCTTCCTTAACATCCAGGTACCTTTTTTCATACCCATGACTTGAATTTCCATTATCAGAAGCAAAAAATATAATTGTATCATCATCCAAACCCAACTCTTCCAATAATCCCAATAAATTACCCACTTCCCCATCCATTCGGGAAATCATGGCTGCCCATTCTTTATGTTGGATGGGCCAGTCTTTGTCCTTGTACTCCCCCAACTCAGGTACGATGAGAGGACCGTGAGGAATTGTATTGGCGAGGTACAAAAAGAATGGCTGATCTTTGTTCTGTTTCACAAAATCAAGTGCCTTTTCATTGATGATATCAAAAGAATAAACCGCTTCTGCAGGGTCTGCGATTCCGTTGGGAATGCATTTCCCCTCTTCATCGTAAGAACTTGCTTTGGAATAATTTTCATATTCAAAGTGGTAATGATTACCTGGAAAGAAAACTTTTTCCTTATTGTGGTATAAAAATTCAGGATAAAATGTATGGGCTTGCCTTTGATTAAGGTAGCCATAAAATTCATCGAAACCCTTATTGTTGGGAATTCCAGGTTGGTTGTTCAATGCCAATCCCCACTTTCCGAATAAACCGGTTTGGTAACCGGCTTCCTGCAGTAACATAGCCACCGTAAAATCCTCCTCTTTTAAAGATTCACGGAAGGAACGATATGCATTGCCCCTAACCCTTGCATGGCCCTGATGCAAACCTTGCATTAAAGATGACCTTGAAGGAGCACAGACAGTACTCCCCGCATAGGCATTTGTAAATTTGATTCCCTCATTAGCAATCCGGTCTATGTTTGGCGTTTTTATTTTATCCTGACCAAAACAGCCTAAATCCCCCCAACTTAGGTCATCACTAAGTATAAAAATGATATTGGGTACCCGATCCTCTTTTTCTTCATCATTATTTTCAGAACAGGCAAAAAATAATATAAATGCTGTCAATAAAACAGTTATTTTCTGATTCCAAATCTTGTATTTACAATATTGATATAATTTCATATAGCGGTTATTTAAAAATGACTTAATATGTGATTTTTCCTTTCTTCTCCTTTAAACACCCCTATTCTCCAGGATTTACCTTGCCTTTGTACCCTGAAAGCAGGCTTTATGGATTGGTCCATCGTTTTAATGTCCAAATTTCCAGCCGGGGATTTATCCCCTAATTGGGGGTTTAAAACCAATAATTCCCTGGGGGAAAGTGCCTGGTAAATTTGGGGAAGGTCAAAATAGGTTAAAATTCCCGGTAGGATGATCTCATGTTGGTATTGGGGTGTCTCTACTTCCACAATACTTTCAAAAGAAATAAGGGGTTCCTCTAAAAGAAAGTAAGAAATGTTCTCATCCATAATTCCTGCAAAAGCACCATAAAGCGACCCCATACCTGTGCCCCAATAAATTATTTCTTGTGCTTTAATTTCCGATGATTTTAGCCAGTCGGTTAAGGTCAATATATCCTTTACCCTTTGTCCAAATATCGGTTTCCCCAAGAGAAAATCCCAAAACTTATTGGCCATATCGGGACCTGTTTCACCAATGCCTCTCAAATCAACACCACATAACACATACCCTTTTTCCAATAAGGCCTCCACCAAATTCATATCTTCCAAAATTTTTGATTTGCCTTCTTCATGAACATAAAGGATCACCTCTTTCCCCTCCATATTTTCATCGGAACTCAATATAAAACCCGGAATAATAATCCCGGATTCTGGCACCATCGTAAATTTCCGTAGAGTCATGTCCTCAAGCTTCATGGGATCTCCCATCTCACATTTTCCTTCAATTTCATTAAAAGAGGTATTCAAGACCTGCTCAATTAATCCGGGCAACTTTTCTTGAAGTTCCACCAGGGTTTGCTTTGAATGGATGTTTTTCCACTTTGCCTTATTTTGATCCAAATGCTCCATTATCAAATCCTGTTCATTGATACTTCCGGGTTCGTTATACACACTCCCGTTTTTCGCAGCCCATAAATCCTCTTCTTCCATGATTGGTGTGTCTTCCTCCCAAAATTCGGATGGGTCCCCTCCTGTCCATTTTAACATCCAAGAATAGGTGAGCTCCCTTTGCTCCTGATTGTAATCATGGCCTGCCCTAACCATGGTGGTTTTGAATTTTTCAGGAATTCCATGTGCCGCATAAGACTTGTTGAGCCAGGTATCCAGTTCCCAAACTCCCCTGGGTGGATTCAAATTGTCATCTGTTGTGGTATTAAGCATTAAAGCATTGGGAACTTGGCAAAATAAGGGGTCTCCCCTTGGATCGATCAATTGACCGAAGGCTCCGAAAAAAACCTGTTCATGATCGGAAGATAAATTGGCTCTGGTACGGTGCGACCAGGTATTCGGATTGCAGGTGGGAATAGCCACCGTGATCCGGTTTTCAAAAGGCAGAATGTAAGTGGTTGTCATTCCCCCTCCGGAACTTCCCGTCATTCCAATTTTAGATGCGTCCACTTCTTTTCTACTTTCCAGGTAATCGATGGCCCTGATGGCATCCCAAGCCATCAAATTGAAAAGATGAGTCCCACTAAGAAAGGCTTTGGTTCCGATGATGCGGTGTGAAGCCAACACACCCCTTTCTCCCTGCCCAATTTGATCAATGGTCAATACGACAAAACCGTTCTTTGCCTGGGCAATGCTCATTCTTTGGTACCGTTCATTGGCTTTACCATTTTGGGCATGTCCTATCACATTCAGATGGGCAGGTCTGGGTCCTGAATATTTCTTGGGAAGATATAAATTACCACTTACCAGGAAATTGGGACGGCTTTCAAACAG
>JBBDSB010000131.1:0-2949 GCA_040905205.1 Cyclobacteriaceae bacterium | reverse complement strand
GCATACATGAGCAAAACATCCCCATACCTAAGCAGGATGATGTTGATTTCAGATTGTAAAAGACTGGGCTGTGCCAGATCATCCTTATAGGTGGTGTACTTTTTATATCCATAGCCCGTGCTGAAATATTTCGTGTCGGACACGATGCCTCCCCTATACATATATCCAGGAATAACAACTGTCTGGTGTAACCTGGGATCCCTGTTTTCATAAGGGGATGTCGGGTCAAATAAAGGGGATTCCTGAATTGACAGACCATCGCTCATGAGGTAACTGTCCACCATTTCTTTGGTAGGCGCCACATTAATCTGCAATTCAATGATGATATCCAGGCCATGGGTATATTCCGGGGTTTTGTACTGTACATCAAATATTACCTCTTCATTGTTTTCGTTTTCCAATAAAAAGAGTCCCCGGTATTCAGGATACAATTCATATTGATTAAGGTCCATTACGGCTTTGGCGGCCTGAGCTGCCTCAGACCATCGGTCTTCATAAAGCAACACCCTGGTTTTAAGCGCCAGGGCCGCCCCTTGCGTAGCCCTGCCAGGAGCAGAATAAGACAATGGCAATAGGGATTCGGCGTTATCCAAATCATTCAAAACCTGACTGACCACATCATTCCTGGAATTTCTAGGCAAATCTCTATGATTGGTAAAATCCGGTGCCTCCAGAATCAAAGGTGCCCCCCCATAATAACTAACCAAATTGGCATAAAAAAAGGCCCTTAAAAAATAGGCTTCTCCTTTTAGCCGATTTTTTAGACCCTCATCCATGGGCACCTTGTCCACATTATCCAGAAAATCATTTGCCCTTCCGATACCAGTATAGCAGGCATTCCATTTATCCCTTACCCTCGCGACATTCCCAGGGTTATGTGCCCCTACATCTAGTGGAGAATCGCCGCCCATACTGTAGGAATTCGGGGTCAGGTTTTCTTCTCTTAGGTGTTGGACGGCAGAAAACTGTGTGTTTCTTAAAACAGCATATATGCCATTTATGGATGAAATAGCTTGGTTTTCAGTCTGCCACCAATTGGCTTCATTATATTGATCTGTGGATATGGTATCCAGAAACTGGTCGCTACAGGAGATGACGGACCCAGCCATAATTGACATCAAAATTAACTTTATGTGATTTTTCATATTTTTTCTTTTTAAGGAGTTAAAAAGTCAAATTAAATCCAAGGGTAACCATTACTGCATTGGGATAATCCCCAATGTCCTGCCCTAAAATATTTTTCTCAGGGTCCGTAAGCGTCCATTTGGAAAATGTGAGGAGGTTTTGTCCATTAATGTATGGCCGGAATTGACTAATATTCAACCGGCTCAGAAAATCAGATTGGACCGTATATCCAATTTGAAGATTTTTTAACCGAAGGTAGGAGGCATCCTGTAACCAAAAAGTGGAATTGGTGGAATTAATTAGGGTACCTCTTTTCGGTAGAAACAATCTCGGGTATTTGGCATCTGTATTTTCCGGCGTCCAATGGTTTTCCAGGTAATCCTTGGTTAGGCCTGCCCCATTAAAAAGCGGAAACGCAACATTATGGTAGGGGTAAATGTCGATATCATAGACCCCTTGAAAAAAAGCGCTTAGATCAAATCCTTTAAATTCTAAATTCCAATTGATCGCATAGGTGGCTTTAGGAAGTGTTCTTCCTTTTATGGACATGTCTTCAATATCAATTTCCCCGTCTTCATTTAGATCCCGGAATTTAATATCCCCCGGGGAAGTGGCAGAATGTTGGAAGGCGTGGTTGCTGACTTCTTCCTCGGTTTGAAACAATCCTTCCGCCTCATACAGGTACCAGGAATTAACCGGGTGGCCTTCTTTGATTATTCGGATGTTGCCAAACATATTGGTGGTAAATTGAACATCACCTGAAAGGTAATCTACATTGTTATTAATAAAAGCAATATTACCCCCGACACGGAAATTTAAAGCTCCAATGGTGTTTCGATGGTTTACATTAATTTCCACGCCCTTATTGGACATTCCATAGAGATTGGTTATTGGTCCGGCCAGATTTCCTACCTGAGCAGGAATATTGATCCTGGTAAGAATATCCGTAGTTACTTTATTGAAAAAATCGACGGTAAAGTCCAATTTATTTTCCCATAAGCTGAGGTCAAACCCCAAATTGGTAATGGTTGTTTTTTCCCAGGAAATATTGGGATCGGACAAGGCAGTAATGGCGCTGCCCGGAACCACCCCGTTGCCCAATATGGTTCCCTGGTTGATATTAATATTGCTCACAAAGTTAAAAAGCCCAATATTTTGATTGCCCAGTTGGCCCCATGAGCCCCTGAATTTCAGGTCATCAATAACACCCAGGTTTTGCATGAATGATTCTTCTTTGATCCGCCATGCAGCAGAGAAAGAGGGAAAGAAACCCCACCGGTTTTCTTCTGCGAAGCGAGAGGATCCATCGTACCGGAAATTGGTTTCCAATAAGTATTTGTCCTTAAAACTATAATTGGCCCTGCCAAAATAAGACATAAGCTTGGATTCATTGGAGGTTCCTCCCACCAATTGATTGATAGTTCCGGCATTCAATTCAGTCAGCTCGTTGCCCAAAAAACCTTCTATATATGCATCAAAATTAGACCGGTAAAAACTTTCTCTACTGAATCCAAGAAGCATGTTCAAACTGTGTTTACCTGCAATATCCCTTTTGTCCCAGGTTAGGGTTTGAAAAAAACTTTGGTCTATGTTATTGTTGTTGATCTTTTGGACACTTCTGTTGGGAGGATCAAATCTTAAGGTTTTGGGTACATCAGGCTGCTTTGGATTATAAATAAAGATCTCAGGAATAAACCTATGGTTGTAAACATCATAATTGTTAACGGCAAAAGTTGCCTTGTACTTTATTTCAAAAGGCAGGGTATATTCCGCAAACATATTGATCATGGTTCGCTTGCTTTTATTGTTCTGCATGGATTCTGT
>JBBDSB010000130.1:0-10126 GCA_040905205.1 Cyclobacteriaceae bacterium | reverse complement strand
AAAAACGTTTATTGATACGGGTACGTCCGGCCATTGCAAATGGCCCTTTGGTATGCTTTAACTGTTCAAAGTACCTTAAATATAAGGGTGAAATTACAAATTTCACCCAGCATCTTTCTCATCCCTAGTATTAAGCAAGATACGGATCCCAGGCTTTTGTTATGCCGGGTCATTTTGAAAGTACGTAAAAAACGTTTCTGGATACGGGTACGTCCGGCCATTGCAAATGGCCTTTTGGCAAGCTTTGATTGTTCATAGCACTGTAAATATAAGGGTGAAATTGCAAATTTCACCCAGCACATTCACCCAGCACATTCACCCAGCACATTCATCACCCAGCCGACAACTCACCCAGCAAAGGCCGGGCAAAAACGCAGTCTTAGCTTCAAAGATCCACCTTATTTCCTGTTTCTGCTGACTTTAAGATGGCTTCCACTATCCGGATATCCCTAAGGCCTTCCTCTCCGGGTACCAAAGGGGCTTTGTTTTCCATAATGGCCAAGGCATCATCATCCATCTGATTGGCCTGCTGCCATGGTACCTCATAGGGATGGTTGATGGTACCCAGCGGACTTTTTCCTTTCGCCCCAGCATAAGCGGAAAAGGGTGCCATTTCGATATCTCCCTTTTCACAGTTAATCGTTAAAAAATTGACATTTTCGGCAAAACTGGTTTTAATGTCGGCGGTCACCCCGCCCGGAAACTGCAACTTGGCCTCCACCTCATCTGCAAGACCATCCTTATAAATTTCGGGCCTGGTGGAGATGGCCTTTGCCTGCAATACCGCAAGTGGTTCCATATTGGTGCCCAGCCTGGCCCCCTGGATGGAATAAACCCCCATATCATAGATTACCCCACCTC
Organism: Cyclobacteriaceae bacterium; assembly: GCA_040905205.1. Classification (GTDB taxonomy): domain Bacteria; phylum Bacteroidota; class Bacteroidia; order Cytophagales; family Cyclobacteriaceae; genus Cyclobacterium. The sequence continues at coordinate 9,265 of JBBDSB010000130.1, read as the reverse complement.
CCATTTCTTTTTTCTGCTTCCAATGATCCGTCCGGTTCTCTCGGTAGCCTGCGGCACAGTTCAGGTACTCCACCTTTCCCAGTTTCCCTTCCTTCACGATACTTTGGTATTCCTGGGTATTCGGCTCATGCTGCAGGCGGTAGCCGATGGTCAGCTGTACCTTATTTTTATGGCAGGCATCTATCATATTCTGGCATTCCCTGGCTGTTACGGCCATGGGCTTTTCACACCATACATGTTTGCCTGCATTGGCCCCCCTAACGGTATATTCTTCGTGCATGGAAGGGGGTAAAACCACATACACCACATCAATATCAGGATTATCCGCAATACTGTCAAAATTCTGGTAGTTGTAAATGTTTTTGTCCGGAATTTGGTATTTCTCTTTCCATGTTATGGCTTTGGAAGGGGTTCCGGTGACAATTCCCGCCAGATAGCAGTGTTGGGTCTGTTGCAGGGCAGGGGCCAATAGGTCGGTACTGTAATATCCCAAGCCTATCAGGGCCACACCAATTTTCTTCCTTTTGGCAAAAGAAAACACTGTTCCAGGTGAAACCATGGCGAGGCCTGTACCCAAAACCACCGTTTTAAGAATTTCTCTCCTTGTGTTGTTGTTCATTTATTTACGGTTTATTATCAAAGGGTTTGAAATTGTCTTTTCTATGCAGACAATATAATGAAGATAGTCAATTTTTCCATTCGGATCAATCTCACGGTGTGCCATCTTTCCAAGGTGGAATTTGTCCCCAAACCTAAAAAAATGTAATTTTGACCAAATTTTTGTTAGATGGTCCATTCTAAGGTTGCAGTCGACATTCCGGTTTTTGAGGAGGAAGAAAATTTCCTTTTTCGATGGTAAACAAGAAAAGCCTTAAACTGCTCGCCAAAATTTTGGTGACTGGCCTCGCACTTTTTTTGGTTTTCCAGAAAATAGACACCTCTACCACCTGGTCTGTCATTAAAAATGCGCAACCGGGTTGGCTGGTGCTTTCATGGATATTTTTTATCATTTCCAAGGTCTGGTGTTCCTTTCGGCTAAACGGGTATTTCAGGGATGTAGGCCTGAAACTATCGGAAATAAAAAACCTGAAACTCTATGCCATCGGAATGTTTTACAACCTGTTTTTACCAGGCGGTATAGGCGGGGATGGGTATAAAGTTTATATTCTGAACAAAATCTATAAAGTTTCCGTAAAAAAATTGCTTGCAGCAGTTTTTCTGGACCGGGGAAATGGATTGGCGGTGATATTGTTTTTGACTTTTGCCCTACTGCCCTTTCTTTCCCTCCCTTTGGATCCTCCCGGTATTCAACTCATTTTAGGAATTGTGGGCATGTTGGGCATTCCTTTTGGCCTGTATATCATCATGTTGTTGTTTTTTAAAAATTTCATGTCCTCTATCTTTTCCACTACTGCCTATTCTCTTTTAAACCAGGTTTTTCAATTATGGAGCACTTATTTTATATTGATTTCATTGGGCGTTAGTGATCAGGTATGGCCTTACTTGTTTGTGTTTTTAGTTTCCAGCCTGGTATCTGTCATTCCGTTAACCATTGGTGGTGTAGGAGCCAGGGAGTTGGTATTTGTTTATGCACATGCATATGTCGGCATCGATAAAAATACAGCCGTGGCATTCAGCCTTCTTTTTTTTATTTTGACGGTATTGACTTCATTAAGTGGGGTGTTTTTTAAATTCAGCAAAGAAAGCAGTGAAACGCCCCTGCGGTAAAGATAAATTCTACCCAGATAAAATAAATTTCCAGGAATTATCAAAAGAAAACCCGTTGCTAAACAGGGTCTTGAAGGTGTGCTACCATGGGAAATGGCTCAGGAAATTTCGGTTTTCCAAATTGAATCCATTTTTAAATTCTGCTTTTTTCCCTATTTTAACGAATATTTAAAACCAAATCGATTCATTTTAACCCCATGCATCATTTTATTACCATTAAAGACATTGCCCGGGAACTGAATGTTTCGGTGTCAACCGTGTCCAGGGCATTAAGAGATACCTATGATGTAAGTCTTGAAACCAAAGAAAAAGTGCTTGAAAAAGCAAAAGAACTTAAATACAAACCGAATTTCAATGCCAGGGGATTATCGCAGGGAAAAACAAATCATATTGGAATCATCATTCCATTCATTACCAATTATTACTTTTCTACGGTGATCACCGGCATCCAAAAGACGGCTTACAATTATGGTTACAACATCATCCTCTATGTCACCAATGACTCCCAGGAAAGGGAATACCTGATTACAAGAAACCTTACCATTTCTGGTTTGGATGGCATATTGATTTCTACTTGTGCCAGTAATTATGACCATATCCATGAAATAATAGATAAAGGAATACCTGTCGTTTTTTTTGACAGAACCAATAACCTGATTGCCACCAAGGTTATGCAGGACGACTACAATGGTGCTTTTGAGGCCACAAGTCATCTAATTGAGCAGGGCTACTCCAAAATTGCCCATATTACTGGCCCCAAAGATCAAAAGTTTACCCAAAACCGATTGAACGGTTACCTGGATGCCCTGACCCATTATCAGATTCCCATTCAGAATAAAAGGATCATCCATTCCGGATTTTCCCAGGAATACGGAGAAAGAGATATGTACAAATTATTGGGCTCTTTCTCAAGACCGGATGCTATTTTTGCCGTCAATGACCGGAAGGCCATAGGAGCGATGTTGACCCTTAAAAGTCAAAAAATCCCTATCGGCAAAGAAATCGGGGTGGTGGGCTTCACCAATGATCCCATTTGCACCATCATTTCACCAAGTCTGACCACCGTTTCCGAATCTGCATTTGATATAGGAAGAATAAGCTGTGAATTATTGCTCCAACATATTCAAAAACATAATTTGCCCTGTAAGGAAGTGGTTCTTCCCGGCGAACTGATTATCAGGGAATCCAGCATCAGGAAGATGGATTGATGATATGATGGGTTGATGTTATGCTTGTCCCTTCCAGACCATCCCTTGATTGGAGGATTCTGACTTCCCATCTGTACCCCGAACATGACTAGAAGCTTCTCCGAATGAGCAGTAACATGAATTGTTGAATCTAATAAGATCAGTGAAAGCACAATGAGGCGCTTCGTTCCCTATTTTGATTACACTATCTGACCCGATTGTCTGCTCGGCAACTTTTTTTTCTATGGGTTGGGCAGAAACAAAATCAAGTTTTAAAATGACAATTATTAACTGGTGGAAAAGAACCACTTTCATGTTTTTTTTGATTGACGTTATTTACAAATACCGTTAAAATGAGTAATGGTAATGATGGTGCCCTGAAACAAAGGCGGAAATTGATAAAATTTTGATAATGACCGGGCCGATTTTTCCAATAACTCGCCGGGCTTCCACACTACCATGGAAGCGATCAATAAAATTCCTATATAAAACAGAAGACTTTCCAACACTCAAAATTTACATCCCTGAAATTGATGACCAAGCTTGGAAAACCAAAATTCCGAAACTGAAAATCGCACCCAAAATGGGAATGATCATAGGGAAAGTTTTGATTCCTTCTGGGTTGGGTGCTTTTCTTTTTAAAGCTATCAGGGCCATGTTGATCAGTATAAAAACAAAAATCAAAATATAGTTGGTCGCTTTTGCTAAATTTTCAAGATTGAAAGAAAGCGCCAGGATCAGGATGAATATTGTGGCAAAAATAGTAGACCAAATAGGTGTCCTGGTTTTAGAATTAACTTTGCCAAATATTTTAGGTGCCATTTTCTTCTCTGCAATGCCATACAGCACGCGCGCACTCATCACAATTTGCACCAGCACACCATTGACAATGGCAATTAATCCAATAGCACTAATAATTTTAGGGTAATTATCTCCTTCTTTGGCCAGAATATCAGCCAATGGAGCATCACTTTGGTCCAATTCCTGGGGAGTCAGTCCCAGACTGGCAATCATGGCTACGATAATATACAGCACCGTCAAAATAACAAGTGAAACCATAATAGCGATGGGCATATCTTTCTGAGGGTTTTTGGCTTCTTCAGCCACATTCACCATATCCTGGAAGCCAATAAATGTAAAAAATGCCAGGAAAGCACCCAATAGAACCCTTTCCCAAAAGCACATAAATACCCAAGCCGAGAATCGTCCCTACTCCATAAAATATCAACAAAGGAAAATTGAGCGTTCTTTTGAGCTTTTCGGTCTCATTGGGTTTGGTGTTGGACATTTTTAGTAGTTTTTAATAGCTTGAAATTCAAACAGCCAATAAATACTAAGCACTAAAGGGAACAGCCTGGGCACGTTCCTTTGGATTGGAAACGATAACTAAATACCTATTGATATGCAAAAAATCAATCAATTTTTTGCAGGGAAGCTCAATATAAAAATTTTCACAAACAAAAAGGCAAAAATGGCTATGGTCCTTTTTTTGCAAATGGTGTAAAGGTAATTGATGTCTGTTTGGATTTTCTCATAAATGGTACGCATTTCGTTCTTACTACTGACTTCACTTGGGTAATCTCCCGTCTTTTCCGGAGGCAGGAAATCGCTGGCATAGTTTACCAGCCGAAATTCCTCTGTCTCCGGCTCCAATACATAGAGCTCGTGACTTACAGCTGTTCCATAAATGATTTTGCCTCCTTCCTTGGCTCCATAGCGACGTGAGTCCAGAAACATCCTCATTTCTCCATCATTCAGCATGATTTCAAATTTGGATGCTTTTTCGATTTCCGGAGCGGGAAACTTTTTGAGTTGGTTTTGGTCCAGGTCCACGACTACCAGTTTAGCCGTTTTATTTTCCCAATTGGTCACCAGCCCGGCAAAGCGGTTGCCGTCTGCGGAAATACTCAGGGGAATCTGCATGTTATCCCTTTCCTCCAACCCATCCTGACCTTTTCCGATCTTCGCAAAATCAAATTGAGCGATTTTCTTCCCCTGCTGGTCCACGATATTATCCTTTCTGAAACTGTTTATTAAAAAGCGGTCGACATCAATTATTTCCAATCCCATGAAATTGTCTCCTACCCCGTTGGGCCCTTCTTTGTCCAAAGTAATTTTGCTGACAAATTTCAATTCATCCAGATCGATCATTTCAATGGCGTATTCCTTATAATTAAAGTTATAGAGGTACTTTTTATCCGGGCTCAGTTTGGCGGTGTACAAACTTGAGTTTAAATAAAGGATTTCATTTTCCGGATGGATCATTACCGTGTCCATTTTAACGGTGAATTGGTCCCCGGAAACGGATTGGTTTTCGGAGGACTGACAGGCAACAAAGGCCAGAAGCAGGCCCGATAGGTGCAGGTATTTCATGAGCTGGTTGGTTCTAGACTAAAAAATTAGGCTACTTAAACTGGATTTCCTAAAATATTAGGAAAAATTATGAAATTTATTTTTCGGGATTAGCGGTTACCGACCATAAGGACTGGTTTTCTTCCTTGGGTATTTGTATTCCATAAATTAATTGAAGTCGAATTTTTTCTATCCTGATGGATTAAAAGGGAAGAATTCGAAGACGAAACAGGTAACCACTCCCTACGGGATTATTATAAGGTTTGACTTGACATTAGTTCTTTTTAAATCTTTTGGCATTGAACTATCACATTATTTTATGGAAAACATGAATGCTGAAACTTCAGAAAAACATCGCCTGAAGCAAGTCATGGCAAAAAATACTGAAGCGTTTCAATGAGGTGGGGGGAGAGGTAGTAATAAACATGTTGAAAAGTTACCGCTCCACCTACGAGATCATCCAATTTACGAAGCTTGTCAGCACAAAGGCGGACGTGGCTACGATTGAAAAGTATGGGAAAAAACCGGAAATAAAAAAATAAAAATTGCACTATCCACGGGTTTCACCCCTGGTTATTGAAAAGTTTGACCCTTCCAGGGTCGGTTTTGAGAGCAAGTTGTGGAATTATTCCGACCACGAAGTGGTCCAACTTCTCAATAACCCCCGGTGCAACCGGGGGAGATGGAAGGAATACACAACTGCTACAACCCTGAAAGGGTTGAACCTGCGGGTACGAGCAAAGAATGAAAATTCTAAAAGAAGTATTGGCCTTTTTGCACTGAATAAACTTAGCCACCGATTCATAATGAAGACAGTGTTTCGGACAAATTTGCTGGATGGCTAATTATCATTCTGCCACAACCCATTAGGATCGACATGAATGTAATTAGAACCAAGGTTTTGGGTTTTCTAAAAATAAACGAATTGAAATAAGTTCCATTTCCAATTGAAAAGGGATAGAATGGCAGGTAACCTTTTCTTTAAAAATCACGTTATTTAAAAATATATTGTACGCGCCACCAAATTTTTATATTATGAATAAAATACTACTTATTTATTTCGTAATGATGTTTTGTTCATTGTCAACATTCGGACAAAACAGGTTTTATTTTAAATCTTTACCCGATAGTTCAGGTTTGTTTAAACCAAAACCGGTCAATCCGGCGATTCGTATTTCCCCGGATATCCGGATTGCCATTCCCAATTTGATCCCCAACGATCCATTCAAATCTGATAATAACCCTTCTTTTGAAAGTGACCAACTATCAGCGATCAATAGTTTCAGGTCGCTACCTGATACAAAGGTTCGCACAAGTATTTCCCAAGATTATTCGGATATGCCCATTGCAGACCTATCCATAGGGTATTCCTCCAATTTACCCATAAAGGAATTCCCCAAGAATTTTCCCTCCAATATGCCTATCGTTGAAGGCAAATCTTCTTTGCCAGAACCGATTTTGAGGGGTTGGAATGGGGCCAATATGCTAAAAAAGAAATAGCCTTACCTCAGGCATTATGGTGAAAAATTGCTTCAAAGGTTCCTTTTAGTTTTTCAGGTATTTATATAGATGCTCAACCCTCACCCGTTTTGTTACTAAAAATTATTTCCCCAATAATATTTTCTATGGTTTTATCCACAAAAAATAAAAGGAGTTTATCAAAGGACAATTTGCTTCATTGGATGATTTTCGGAGCTGATGGAACAGTAGCGTCAAGAACTGTTAATTGAAAATATCGGGAATAGTGGGGCATTCAAGTTGAACAAAAAAAGGAGGGAATTGTTTTCCCTCCTAATAATAAGTCCCCTTTTGAACTTTTTTTGTGATCTGCAGCATTTATACCATTCAAAACTTATTAAATATATGGACTTTACTTTATTTTACCCATATAATCCTTTTGGTATTTTTTTAATAACCTTCTTGTAATTACGGATATTATAATAGCCTGTAGGATGCACAAATAAAATTCTAATTTTAAATAATCGAAAGTTCCAAAAGGCATTAACCACATAAATACCAACGACATCCAAATGATATCAAACGGAAGGCTGAACACTATTTTCATTATCGCTCTCATTGTTCATTTCGTTTACCTAAAACAACTTCCCAAAAGTTCGGCACCTGCAGCCATCAATGCCCCAGATATAAATCCAGTTGCTCCTCCCATAACTGCGCCACCTACGCAACCTCCCGCTGCTCCAATAGGGCCGCCAACCATACCGCCAGTACATCCAACTTTGGCCCCACCAACTGCACCCGTACCAGCACCTATTACAGCCCCTAGCCAAACATACCGCATATTCACCGAACAACCAAGTGTTTGAACTTGGCCATTATAGTCGGTAATCAATTTTTCTTTTATTTTTTCTATCCCACCATTAAGGACAAAATCGGAAAAGACAATGGTACCGGAACTAATTGTTAAAAGTGCCATTTTTTCCTCATAACTCAAAGATGAAGCGTTTATAATCTGATTTTGGAAAGTTTCTGCGATCTTTTTAGAAAGTTCCGGGTTATCTGCAAGTTCCAAATCATAAATAAAGGGGGTTAGTATTTCTCTTTGCTGTAAATTATAGAAATTACCCACATTTAACATATCCACTCGCATCCTTCCTTGGATGTTGTTTCCACTTATAATTCTTTGGAATTCATCGAGAAACCCATCTTCTCCACCATTTTTAAAAACCATAATTTCCTTCGATGTCAAATTCACCATATTCATAATTTGTTCCTCTACAGACAAATAAGGATCATTATGTTTGTTTTCAGGCTTTTTGTTATCCAGAGCATCTAAAGCTAAATCAAACCCATGTTCATATAAACTCTTGAGTTCCTCGATTTCATCCAAATAAGATTGAGGTTGGATGTTATCCTGCGAAGTTTCAAAATTTTCACAGGAAATTAGCAGCATTAAGCAAATAGAAAATTTTAAGGTTTTCATTTTTTCTAATAAGATTTGCTGAATATGGCCTTAATAGTTGTCCTACTAAAATAATTCCACCATCCATGGAGGTTCCACATAACAGCCCGACCAAATGATAAATCGATCAATAAAACCCAAATATTGGGGTATAGGTTTGCCGGGGAGATAAACTAATAGCCTAATTCAAAGTTTAACAATTGATTCAAGAAAATAATAATCCGTTGAAACGGAACCGGACTCAGAAAAACTGGTTTAAACCAATAACCTAGTAAACAGCTGATTATAAATCCAAGTTAGTGTTTTTTTATGTTAATTGAAAATATTCTGAGAAAAATATTTAATTGATCAGGAGTGCCGGGAATTGCCATCATTCATTCAGCTTTTGATAAATCTTCTTCATCATCAATTCTTTTACCACGTCGCCAAAGACTTTGTCTTCCAGGATTTTTTCAAAGATTTCCTGATTTTGGTCCATGCGTCCAATAAGCTTGTCTATGAACTTGTCATTGAAAGCAAATTTGAACGTGTCCATTTTGTTTACCCTTGCCTGTGTCTGTAAGGTTTCATCTTCCATCAATTCCGCTTCTATCTGGTCAAAGAATAGCTTGTCGGCTTCTTCAAATTCAGTTCCGAAGCGGTCATTGAGAACATTGATGATTTCGGAGAGCAAAGCTTCTTCCTCTTTGGCTCTTTTCAGCCCTGCTTCCGTAGTGCCACTTAGCGCTCCTTCTTCACCCTTTTCCAATTCAATGGCACCCTCCTTTATTTTTTGTAGACGGTAATATTCCAAAGCCACTTCATCGTCTAAATGAAGGGATTCTGAAAGTTCACGTTTTGGGAGACGGGTCTGCAGTAGCTTTGCATAGGCATAGAACTTTTCAAATTCTGAATCAATGAAGGGCATAATCTGAGAAAGGAAGGCATACAGGTTGGTCCAGGTACGCAATCCTTTTTTGAACTCGTCCTTTTTTTCTTCCTCGGTTATTCCTCGGTACCTGTCAACAGCGGGATCCGTAAATGCATACAGGTGCTTTTGCTGTTTCGGGTTGTTCAGTTTTGTTTTAGGGTCAAAATA
>JBBDSB010000129.1:0-1677 GCA_040905205.1 Cyclobacteriaceae bacterium | reverse complement strand
CCCACAGACTCATTCCCGAACGTCCGGTAGCTTTCTTTCCCCGGGTTATTTTTTCGGACAACAGGGCAAAAACCCGTTCATTCCACTCCGGATTGACATAAATGTATTGGATGGCTACTATTAAGGCCGCCATATGGCTGCGTGTTTTAACCGGTATTTTCACTTCTTCTATTGGGGTGCAACCAAAGGCAAGTTGAGCCTCGAACCGTTTTCTCATAGGAGCAATAAATCAAGCTTGTTTTTGAACCTAAAAGTACAAATCCCTTTATATGCACTAAAAAACAACTTTTTTCTTGTTTTACCAAAATTTTAGCCTATAGATTCGGATACTTTCTTCCGAGAAAATATGCCTCTATTAAACCACAGACGCGTATTCTAGACTTTTCTTACAGGCACTAAATAGCCTTCCGTGGTGGGTATATAAGTAATGTCGCTGACCCAAAGTTGATGGGGACCGGTTAGTACCTTATCCCGGATCAGGTTGGGATACATGCGGTAACGGTGTCTTGAGAAAGTGGTATAAACCCTGGTTTTGGATCTGCGGACAAGCAGATTATTTTCCTTTAACAAGTCAAAAAAAGCATCCCTGCCCATTTGTATTTCTTCTCTTTTCATCAGCACTTTTATCAGACTGAGCAATTTCCTTCCCCCGATTCCAGGAAGTGTTTTACGCTCATTACGAACCATTTGAAGCACAATTTCTGTTTGTGCTTGATTTTTATATCGGTATTTCTGCAATTGATAGTAAGCTTGTCTGCTATAGCCAAACAATCCACAAAGCTTATGGGTATTAAGCTCTGGATGTTCCTCTCTTATTTCTTGGACTGCTTGGCTCCAGACTTTTTTCTGATTGGAATTTTTAGGTCACGTTCAGCGATGTCAATTATCTTGTTTGCTGCCAGGGTATTTAAGCGCTCTCTTTCCAGGGCCTCTTCCAGTTCTTTTATCCGGCGCGCCATACCTTCAGGTGTATCAGGTATTGGATTTTGAGGCTTCTTTGAGGGTTTGTCCATAATGGGTATTTTGGATTCTTTTTCAAATTTACGGAGCCAATGGTTAACAGTAGCAGGAGTGCTGACGGCAATGTTATATCCGCCAATGTTGACTTTTAGCCGCAGTGACTGTGGTGACTGAGCTTGTCGAAGTCAGCTTGTCGAAGGCATGGTATGATGATGTGATTTGGTATCGGTGACTGTGTGCCCGTGCTGCAGGAGCGGAGTCGGGCTTTGGCTCCGCTCAGCCAACAGGTTCTTGCTGTTTGGTATTTGCCATGCTGAATTCAGATGGATAGGGATCTCAAGTTGGGAACCGTAAAGGCAGTTTTTTTAAATTATTATTTGGTTTTTGATTAATTGGTTTTATATTAAATTAATAAAATAGGCACAATGCTGTATCAATTTTTATTCGTATTGGTTGGCGTTCTTTCCGGACTTGCTTCTTCGGCCTTATTTTTATGGTTTTTGACGAAACTTAGACCTAAAATCAAAATATCAGATAATATCGCATTCGATGAGGTAGAAATTGAAGGAACAAAAAAGCATTGTTTTCGTTTTAAAATTGTAAACAAAACTTGGTTAAGTAAGATTTATGATGTTGAAGCTCAGTTAGTGTTTATTACGTTGGTTAATGCGGATGGGGGATTTAATATTTTCCTTAGCCCGATTAAACTTATTAAAG
>JBBDSB010000128.1:0-1692 GCA_040905205.1 Cyclobacteriaceae bacterium | reverse complement strand
ACTCCAAGCTGGTAGACCGCTTATTGGAATCCCCTCATTATGGTGAACGCATGGCGGCTGAGTGGCTGGATGTTGCCCGATATGCGGATTCCCATGGTTACCAGGATGATGGCATGAGGAACATGTGGCCCTGGCGGGATTGGGTCATCCGCTCCTTCAACGAAAACCTTCCCTACGATGATTTTATCCTTTGGCAATTGGCCGGAGACATGTTGCCCCAGGCCACCAAGGACCAAATTTTGGCAACCGGCTTCAACAGAAACCATCCCCAAAGCCAGGAAGGGGGAGTGATTGCGGAAGAGTACCGGGTAGAATATGTGGCGGACCGTACCAATACCTTAGGCAAAGCTTTGCTGGGTTTGAGCACGGAATGTGCCCGTTGCCACGACCACAAATACGATCCCATTTCTCAAAAGGAATATTTTCAATTGTATGCATTTTTTAATAATGTAAAAGAAACGGGTCAGGTACCCTATATGGGTGAACCGAGCCCTACGGTCATCCTTACAGACGAGGAAGCAGAAAAAAAGCTATCTTACGTCAAAGAAAAGATGAAGGAACAGGAAAAAGCCCTGGATCCCGGTCTTGAAAAATTCAAAAATGGTTTTGAAGATTGGCAAGCAGGTATTAAATCGAAGCCCAACTATAAAGTTAACATCAAAGGTAGAATTGGACACTATCCCTTAGATGCCCCTGTAAAAGATCAATTCAAAAACCTGGCCGAACCATCCAAACCTGCCGACATGGTGGTCATTCAAAAGGACAAGGAAATACAAATTGTGGAAGGAAAGTTCGGCAATGCGGTACAGTTAGTGGGAGACAGTTATGTGGATTTGGGAAATGAAATGGCCTACTTTGAGCGAAATGAACCTTTTACGATCAGCTTATGGTACAAAGCCCTGGAAGACAGTTTGGAAGGTCCCGTTTTTTCCAAAACCGGGGGCTTTGCCAATGGGTACCGGGGATATGAATTATTGGTCAGGGAAGACGGCAAATTGGCCGGTCTGATGAGTCATACCTGGCCTGCCAATGCCATGGAAGTACATTCCCGTGAAAAAATACCGGTAGGGGAATGGGTTCATTTGGCCATGGTTTATGACGGGTCCAGCAAGGCAAAGGGCATGCAACTTTTTTTGAATGGAAAGCAGCTGGATTTGGATATTAAAACGGATCATTTGAAAAGGAGTATTTTATCTTACGGTAAAGATAAATTAAGTACAGGTCATCCCGGAAACCTTCAGATCGGTAAGCGGGGAACCAATTTTGCGGAAACGCTGGACCATTCCCTTGTGGACGAATTCAGTGTATTTGACCGCAGACTTTCCGCCCTGGAAATTGAAGCCTTGTATGGAACATCCGACCCCATTCCCTCCTACGTTGAAAACGGAAGAGAAAATGATTTACTTGACTTTTACCTGTTAAAGGTGAACCAGGATTTTCAAAAGGGCTTAAATAAACTTACCCAACTTCGTGGAGAGGAAAACGCGATCCTCAGTGCCCAACCAGAAGTGATGGTCATGGAAGAAAGGAAAGAACCCCGGCCTACTTTTGTTTTGGACAGAGGTGCCTATGATGCACCTACCGAAGAGGTGTTTCCCGGTACGCCCCAGGCGGTGATGGAATTTCCCGAAAATTTACCCAAAAACCGTTTGGGCCTGGCCAGGTGGGTGATCCATGAGGACAATCCTTTAA
>JBBDSB010000127.1:0-1697 GCA_040905205.1 Cyclobacteriaceae bacterium | reverse complement strand
AAAAGATTCAAAACAGGTTGGGAAATATTATGTTTAAAACTTCAGAGCAACGAATTCGGAGTTTTATCAAAGAAATAGCCTTTGATTTTGGAAGAAATATTATCGGGGAAAAAAGTCAATGGGAAATTAAAATACGGCTTACCCATCAGGAAGTCGGCAAGCTGACAGCTTCCAGCAGACAGACGGTCACCACAATTTTTAATGAATTGGAAAAAGAAAACATTATCAGCTATAGCAGAAACAGGATCCTGGTCCGGGATATTGAAAAACTATGATAGGGAACTACAGCGATATAGGACAAATTGGCATCGAAGAAAATTTTCCTGTGCTAGTACCATTGCCGAATGCCCCAAATTATATTGAACACCATATAAAAAGCATAAACAATGGTATGGGCATTTAGTTTTTGTCAGGCAAATACCGATAGGCTTTTTGTCGGACAAAAACACAAATGCAAGGACCGCAAACAGGGGATCGAGGTAAATTGTTTTATCGTATTATCCAACAGGCTGTATCTATCACTCCTAAACCATATGATGAACTGGTAAATCCGTCAACTTGACCGAAGGGGATAAGCAGTTAAAATATTATAAACTTAATAAAAACATATGAAAGCGCCATTACCAAATAAATGAAAATTAGGGGCAATTCATCAATCTACCATAAATTGTGAATTATTTAAAATTCCGATATTTAATCAGGTAAAATTATAATTTACAATAGGTTTTACACAAAAGCAAACGCTGGATTTCTTAGGGGCTTTTGCTTTTAAGGTATCCCAATTCCCCTAAAAATTTTTCGGTTTCCAAAATGGTGCTTTCATAATATTTTTGATGCTGGAAATTAAAAAATCCATGGCCCTGGCCTTCATACAGTTTGAGGTCACAGGTACTGCCTACTTTCTCCATCACCACTTTATAATACTGGGCCGTTTCCACAGGTATCAATTGATCTTCGGTTCCTAAAAATAGAAGGGTAGGGGGTGCCCCTTTCCTGACATTGTGTAAGGGGCTGAAATCAGGATAGGCTTCCCCTATTCTCTCAAAACCGTAGCCTCCGGGGCCATTGTCCAAAACAGGATTAAAAAGCACCAAGGCAGCGGGTTTTGGACTGATGGACAGGTTGTCATTTTCATCATTGTATTTTGAAATAAGGGCTGTTGCGGCAGCAAGGTGTCCTCCTGCAGATCCTCCCGCAGCGATGATTTGGGCACTGTCTATGCCTAAACGTTCTCCATTTTCTTTGAGGTATCGGATGGCAGATTTGGCATCTTCCAAAGCCTCAAACGGCCGGGTTTGGTGCCTGTTTTTTACCCTATAATCTGCCAGAACGGTAATGAGTCCCTTATCTGCAAAATATTTGGCATGAGGTTCAAACTGGGAAAGGCTTCCACCAACCCAGCCCCCACCAAAAAAGAAGATCATGGCAGCATGCTTTTCTTTTGGACCATTTTGTGCTTGGTAAATATGAATCGCAAGGCTGTCTTCCCCGATGTTTTTATAGGTTTCTATGCTGACATTAGTATGCTGGGCCACCAAATCAGGCAAGGTTAAAAAAAATAGCAAGAGGCCGGTCAAGGCATAAATTATCAGGGTGTTTTTCATATGTTTATAATTGTCTTTTAGTGGCCATATGGAATCTCGCATGCTTGATAATCATCCCTCTGTGCGTCGCTGGCATCATGCTCGATTTCATGT
>JBBDSB010000126.1:0-1701 GCA_040905205.1 Cyclobacteriaceae bacterium | reverse complement strand
CCCATTAAGAACAATATTTCCGGAAAAAGTGAAATAACTTCTCAAAATCACGGATTTGGGGTCAGCAAGGCAGATATTGATGCCAATCCCGAATTGGAAATCACGCATATTCACCTTAATGATGGCACGGTAGCCGGTTTAAAATTGAAGAATAAACCGGCATTTTCAGTCCAATATCACCCTGAAAGTTCACCTGGTCCACATGATTCCAGGTATTTATTTGAACAATTTATATCCCTAATACAAAATTAATCAAAACCTAACATGCTTATGACGTTGATACAATCCATTCACGCAAGACAAATATTAGACTCAAGAGGCAATCCTACCGTGGAGGTAGATGTTTTTACCGATAACGGTGCCTTTGGAAGGGCGGCTGTTCCCAGTGGGGCTTCCACAGGTGTTCATGAAGCCGTAGAGCTCCGGGATGGTGATAAAAGTGTTTATATGGGCAAAGGGGTGCTTAAGGCCGTTGCCAATGTGAATGACATCATTGCACCCGAGTTGGTAGGGTTTGATGTTTTTGAGCAAAACCAAATCGATCAGATTATGATTGACCTTGATGGCACCAAAAACAAATCCAAGTTGGGTGCCAACGCCATTTTGGGGGCTTCTTTGGCCATTGCCAAAGCAGCTGCCATGGAATCAGGCCAACCCCTTTACCGCTATATTGGTGGTGTTAATGCCAATACGCTCCCTCTTCCGATGATGAATATTCTGAATGGTGGTTCACACGCCGATAATGGCATCGACTTTCAGGAATTTATGGTGATGCCTGCCGGTGCGGCTACTTTTTCCGAATCTTTGCGAATGGGTGCCCAGATTTTTCATGAGCTGAAAGCCGTTTTGAAATCAAAGGGCCTTTCCACGAACGTGGGGGATGAAGGAGGTTTTGCACCTGACCTGAAAAATAATGTGGAAGCCATCGAAGTGGTATTGCAGGCCATCGAAAAGGCCGGATTCCGGCCTGGGGAAGATGTATTTATCGCCATGGACCCTGCCTCTTCTGAATTTTATGATGAAGAAAGAGGTTTATACATATTCAAAAAATCCACCGGAGATGAATTGACCTCCCAACAAATGGCCGATTACTGGACCGACTGGGTCAACAAGTATCCCATCAAATCAATTGAAGATGGTATGCAGGAAGACGACTGGGAAGGTTGGAAATTGATGACCGAATCTGTGGGAGATAAAATTCAGATCGTCGGAGATGACCTTTTCGTCACCAATGTAGAAAGATTACAAAAAGGCATTGACCAGAAAATCGCCAATGCCCTGTTGGTGAAAGTAAACCAGATCGGTTCCTTGACAGAGACCATCAATGCAGTGGACCTTTGTCACAGAAACAAGTACAAGTCGGTGATGTCTCACCGTTCAGGGGAAACGGAAGATTCCACCATAGCAGATCTGGCCGTGGCCCTCAATACCGGACAGATAAAAACAGGTTCTGCTTCCCGTTCTGACAGGATGGCCAAGTACAACCAGTTGCTGAGAATAGAAGAGCAGCTCGGTGATTCGGCTTATTTTCCCGGATTGAAATTTTAAGGTTTTAGACACCACCTTTTGTTGGTGAAGTCAATTCATGGGTAATATGTCACCATTAAAACCCTTTTGAGGCCAAGGCTTTGAAAGGGTTTTTTTAATATAAAAGAAACCATAGTTCGGGTTAAAAATATCTAAAAAGCCGCCTGAATCGTC
>JBBDSB010000125.1:0-1701 GCA_040905205.1 Cyclobacteriaceae bacterium | reverse complement strand
GTGGGTTACGAAAATCCCGATAGAACAGCACTTTGGACTGCAGCAAAAAATGCAGCGAAGGCAGTTATGGACCTGGGTACCTATTCCCTTGCAGATTTTGGAGCCCCTGATAAAGAGGCGGTGGCTGACAATTATTATGATTTTTTCAGACAAAAAGATCTTTCCAACAATGAGGTGATATGGGGTAAGATGTTTGTAGCAGATGTTGGGGAAAGGCATAGAAATAACTTATGGCAGGGGCCCAACGGATTATCGAACTATGGCAGCAATAATCCTACCCAAGATTTGGTGGATACCTACCAAATGGAGGATGGATCCAGCTTTTCAGATCATTTCACCCTGGATGAAAATAACTATTATCAGAATATCTCCGGTAAGTATCAAAATGAAAACCCTTATTATCATCGGGAACCGAGGTTTTACGGATCAATATTATATGATAGTGCAAATTGGCAACCACGGTTTTCTGACCTTCAAGAAAGGGACCCTTTAGGAATTTATGACAGACGTACCCGTATTACCATACAGGGTGGAAATGAAGTCAGCAGCTTGGTAGGCATTGATACCCGCCAGGGGCCTGTCCATGCGTGGAATGCCGGATATACCGGCTATTTGATGAAAAAGATGATGGACCATGAAGTTATTGGAAAAGACCAATTCAATGAAAATGCATGGATTTGGCTCAGATATGCTGAGATACTTATGAACTATGCTGAAGCTAGCTTGGAGTTAGGTGAAACCCAAGAGGCGGCAACATATATCAATATGATCAGAAACCGTGCCGGCATGCCGGATTTCATTGGAAATATTGAGGAAGCACTTCGTTATGAAAGAGAAATTGAATTTACTTTTGAAAATATCCGATGGTTTGATATCAGGAGATGGAAAATTCTTGAGGAAAAACTAGATGATGCCAAGGGAATTGAGATTGTCGAAACGAGGAATTTGGATGAAGGAACAGTAAACACGATCTGGAGACGATTAACTGTTCAGGATCGTACCGTGGATAAAAAGATGTATTGGATACCCATTCCAAATGATGAAATGAATAAAGCACCACATTTGGTACAGAATCCTGGCTATTAGTGTTACGAATAAACTAAGGTGGCGGTAAAAAAGAGGAGAGAAACCCCTCCAAATAGATGAGAATGAAAAAAGGACCAGGTAATACCTAATTAATTACCTGGTCCTTTTATAATATAGAAGGAACTGTCGGTGTCCACCTATAGGGGGCGAAAATAAGGAAACCTGACTTCCTTCAGTCAAATTATTTTTATGTTCGTCTTGCTCGTTTTCAATTACCAATATTTTTTTAAGCTTAATCTTCTACTTTTGTTCCAATTGGGGTATTTTCCATGCAGTTTCTGATATTTATAATTGGATGAAGGGTATCATGTTTCGGAATCTTCAGGTATGAAACCTTATTAGGATAGTGAGGACCTCATTGAGGCTCATTTTTGACCTTGGTAAGGACAGATGACCATCAATAAAATCATGGGAATGCCGACCTGCCCCCCAAGTGAAAATACCATTCGGGGAGGATTCATTATAGGGAATTTTGCTATACCGGAACCATAATTCGATTGTTCAGAAGGATTGTTAAAAGGAAATGGTAACTTTGCCCGAGCCATTTATTACCACAGCCCATTTTGGGTGCATACAAATTGATTTTATGGATTACTTAGCAAGTCTTAACCCCCC
>JBBDSB010000124.1:0-52679 GCA_040905205.1 Cyclobacteriaceae bacterium | reverse complement strand
GCATAAGTTTTGGAGGTTATAGCTTTGTTGTAGAAAACTTAAACTAATGATTTTCTAAAACTTATGCTATTACTTTTGCAAACATATGGCCTTCGGGGTCTTTGGGACCCCAAAGGTTTATCCAGTTTACTTTTCCTTTTCCAATTTCTCCGGTCTGCAATTCAGCCCAAAAGTGGACTCTACCGCATTGTACCAATCTTCATCCTCCTGCGCATTCCAATCCACCCATTTCTCATCCGTCATGGAGGCCCGCCAGTTCCAAAAGGGTTCTGCATCTGGTCCGACAGGATATCTCAATTGCCAAGAGCGGCTTTCAACGATCTCCAAAATTTTGTCAGCAACCAATGAAGGAGGTACTGGTGATAAGTGATTCAGCCCAGAAATGCCCAATTCGTTGAGCTTGCGGATAAAGGGATTGGTCATTAGCCATCTCGGTGTTGATTATACCTGGCTCTACCAGGGATTATCAATACAGTTTTCATAAGCATTGTGTTTAATATTAAAATAAAAACAATTGTCCAATCCTTTAGCTAGGGAACAATGTTATTGTTCCACCTGAAGAAGTTGTTGGGGTCATATTTTTTCTTTATCTGCCGCAATCTATCGTAATTATCCCCATACGCAGCCCGAACCCGGTCATTGCCTTCATCATTGAAAAGCGTGTTGACATAGACTCCACTGCTGAAAAAAGGCTTCATGGCGTCAAAGAAATTTCGCGTCCATTTAATGTGCATGTCAGACTCATCTGGTTTATTCCATAGTGAAATAATTACAAAGTCATAAGGGGATTCCCGTTGTCTGAAAGCTGTTGCATCCGAAGCAACCTTATTAATGGCTCCATGATGGTGTTCAATGAGTACCATTGTCCGGGGAGAAGAAACCAATTGAGCCTGGGTTTTGAAAATTTCTATGGCCTCATCGCTTAATGAAGTGAGCTGGTTTGCCTTCCAATAGCTGAATTGGCCATGGGGCGCCGCTGCATCCAGCATGGACTGCTGTTGGAGGTATGGCATGGGTCCGATCAGGTCAGCCAAAGGCGGGCCAAATTCACGCAGGGGAGCAATCAACTTTTCGCCTTCGTTGAGGTCATCTCCACAGTAGCACAAAGCCATGCCGGCCATTGGCATACCTTCAGGACTCGTCATGGTGAAAGCATAGGTAGTTAATTCATCCGGGGGATTTTGAGTGAAGCTTCGAAAAAATTTAAGAACTTCTACTATTTTCTCCATGGGATGCAGGACCATTCCCCCAATGATGGTTCCGACTGGATGCAACTGATATTCAAAGGAAGTCACAATCCCAAAATTTCCCCCGCCTCCACGGATAGCCCAAAAAAGATCCGTGTTTTCTTCTGGGCTTGCCCTTAAAATCTGTCCATCGGCAGTAACCAGTTCAGCGGAAAGCAGATTGTCACAAGTGGCACCGTATTTTCCCATCAACCAGCCAACGCCCCCTCCTAATGTCAGCCCCGCAATTCCCGTGGTGGTAACCGCTCCTCCGGTCACGGCCAACCCATGTTTTTGGGTTGCTGTATCAAATTCTCCCCATAGTACCCCCGGTTGGGCAATTGCTATTCTGGTCGTGGGATCTACCTTAATCCCCTTCATATTGGAAAGGTCAATGACCAATCCCTCATCACACATGGCAAAACCTGCAGCATTGTGCCCTCCGCCTTTTACAGCAACCAACATTTCATGCTTCCTGCCAAAATTAACGGCAGCAACTATATCTTTGACATCGGCACATTTTACTATACAGGCAGGTTTCCGATCAATCATCCCATTCCAAATTGCCCTTGATTCATCGTAGTCTTCTGAATCGGGAAATAGGAGTTTTCCAGTTATTGAGTTATTCAATTCTTCCCATGCTACAGTTTGTATGGGATGCAATTTGATTGTTGAAGTGTCCATATGGTTAGAATTTAAGAAAGAAATCGTTTGAAAAAAACAATAAATCTACCTGTAAAGCTCTTAAACTTTTCAATACGACAGTTAGTACACAGGTTTCAGATGATAGTACAATTGTTCCATCTTGGTGAATGGATTACTCTGGCCAATCATTTTCCTTCCCATTTAAAAAATTCATCCGTATTTGGAACTTGTGGTTGAGCTCTACCTCATTTATTTTATTAGAATTGTTTGGGTCTTATTTGAAGACTACTTCATATTGAAAAATTGTCCCTCTTGGGTGATCCTAAATTGAATAAACCTGTTATGAAAAAAGATTCCCATTTTACATTACTTCCTCAAACCATTTTTTTGATGGAAAAAATGTGTATATTTTCTAAAAAGATACACAAAATGAGGACCAATATAGAAATTGACGATAAATTGATGGAGAAGGCGATGAAAACCTCCGGGCATAAAACCAAAAAAGCCACGGTAGAAGCCGGTTTGAAGTTAATCATCGCCTTGAATCAGCAGGAAAAGATTAAAGACCTTAGAGGGAAATTAAAATGGGAAGGTAATTTGGAACAAATGCGATTGGATCAATGATACTGGTTGACTCTTCTGTCTGGATTGATTTTTTTAATGGGGAAGATTTCGCATTGAGAAGCGGCTCAGGAGGGGATTTAGGGGTAATGCGGAGTCAAATGGATAAACACGCTCAATTCAGCTTATTCAGTAGTATATCGCTACAAAGATTGACAGAGCTGGGTTTTGGCGGTAAGGGCAAGGCAGCACCACCGCCTCCGCTGCCAAAACACAAACCAAAGTATCCTTCATACCAGGGGTTTCGCTTTCGCTACACCCCTGGTTATTATTGTTAAACCCTTTCAGGGTTGGGGATGTCGGAGGGTATGCGGCCGGCAGGGGGTTGTCACCCACGGTTATTGCTGTTCAGGCCCTTCAGGCCTGAGGCATTGAGATTTTAAATCGACAGTAGGAATATATTCCACCTATAGCATTTGACTGTGTTCGCAAAAAGGTTCCAATTCCGAAGCCCGGAGGGCTTCAACAACAATAACCACGGGTGACAACCCGTGGTACAACCACCCTGTCTACACCCCGTTTTGGCCGCAAGCAACGGCAATCCTGCCCAACACCTCCCGCCAAAACCCGACCCCGAACAGACCTGTGCTCCCCTAATGACCAAGGCTCAGCCATACTAAGAACCGGCCTCCAGTACTTGGAGACGTCTCCGGATTGGATGTGATTCAACCCAAAGCATCAAAAGTTCAAACCCTATCAGGGTTTCCATCAGCACCGATCCGAAAAAACCGGCAAACTAAGACCCACAAACCACTTTCCCAGGTTGTAGGCTATGACCTATAGTGAATTCGTCAGATGGCGGTCTGTGAGGACACAGACCACGGTAGTAGATTGTAAGGATACAAGCATAGCCATACCATCTAAAAGTTTGATACTCTTGAAGGGAAGGATACCATTGATTTTTCACATCAATACCTCACCGACCTGAACTACAGGCTCTATATTGGTGAAGTTAGGGATATCCCCGAGGGCCTGCTCTAAGCTGGCATTGATGGATTCCTGGAATTCAGCCATGGTTTCAAAATACAAATGTCCGCAGGCTGCATAAGGCGCAGGTGCGTCTGCACCCAATCCTGAAAGGCCTCCCTCTGCCTGAGCTCCTTTACAGGCATCGCCTAGTAAACGCCTCACCAAAGGCAGGTGCTTATTGGTGTAGTAATCCATATCAAATGTTTTGCCTTCCCCGTTTGGGTAAAGTACGCTTAATTTAATCATTCCTTTTTTCATAGTTTTGGTATTTAGGTTGATTTGAAAAGTGATTTTCTGAAATTTGTTGTTTGTAATCGGTGGTTTTTATTAACGTCTTTTTATTTCTGAGCTACAGACAATAATCTACAATCATTAAATTCAAAATGCCACACAATGCTATTTTAAGAGACATTTTTAACGGGTTGGTTTTGAGAGATGGTGAGCTCTTGATCAATTTATTATGTTGGGGATTTATTTTGATTTTCAACCTTAAAGCTATCCGAAAAACCCAATATCCTGTTAGTACACATGTTCCAAAAATTTAAACACTCGTTCCATTTAGCATCATTTATTGTTATTGAAACCTAAGTGCCATAATTTGAAAATAATATAAATGCCCACCTTTTGAAATGGACTTTTATCTTAATTTCATATATTAGTCGGACTACCGTAATTTTTTATGATAATAAATGGGATTTTTAGAAAGTTTACGTTTCTTTATCATCATTGCCCCAGCAAAACCTAAAATTACCTGCACGAAATGAATCATAACAGAAAAGTGAAAACCAGCCCAATAACCAAAATCTCCGCAGGTCCCCGATCCATAAAGTCCGTGGCCTATTATATATGGGAAGAAACCCACATTGGCAGAGGGGTAAAAACCCTGTTTAAATTAAATCAGCCAAAAGGTTTCGACTGCCCAAGCTGTGCCTGGCCCGACCCGGATCCAAAAGATGTTTCAAAAATCGGAGAATATTGTGAAAACGGAGCCAAAGCGGTGGCCTGGGAAGCCACCAACAAAAGGATCGATTCGGAATTTTTTCAAAAGTATGCTGTTAACCACCTATTGGAAAAATCCGACCATTGGTTGGAGAAGCAGGGAAGGCTTACCCAGCCGATGATTTTAAAGGAAGGAAGCAGCCATTACCAACCCATATCCTGGGAAGGGGCCTTTGATACACTGGCCAAATCCCTGAATGGCCTGGAAAACCCGGACCAGGCCCTTTTTTATACCTCAGGCCGTACCAGTAATGAGGCGGCATTTATGTACCAGTGTTTTGTTAGGCAATTTGGGACCAACAACCTTCCCGACTGTTCCAATATGTGCCATGAAGCTTCTGGGGTCGCTTTAAATGAAACCCTGGGAATAGGAAAAGCATCCGTAACCTTGGATGACATTCCAAAAGCCGACCTCTTAATTATCTTGGGACAAAACCCCGGAACCAATGCGCCAAGAATGTTGACCTCTCTTCAACACTTAAAGCAAAACGGGGGTAAAATCATTGCAATCAACCCACTTCCCGAAGCGGGTTTTATGCAATTCAGGCATCCCCAAAAACCGTGGGAATGGATTGGAAAACCTACCGCTTTTCAGGATTTATATTTACAAGTGGCCATCAATGGGGACCTGGCCTTATTGAAAGCCATTTTGAAATTGCTTTGGGAGGCCGATAATGCTAGCAGGGGCCAGGTTTTAGATCATTCGTTCATCCATGAAAATACGGAGGGTTTCCATCTCTTGGAAGAGCACCTTAAAAACACCCCTCTCCAAAATCTGAGCCAGGCTTCTGGGGTTTCTGAGGAAAAGATCAGGGAAGCCGTAACGATGATCCGTGACAGTAAAAAGGTCATTATTGCCTGGGCAATGGGCATCACCCAACATCGTAACGCCGAAAATACCATCCGGGAAATCGTGAATTTATTATTGGTAAAAGGGTCCATAGGAAAAATGGGCGCAGGAACCTTACCGGTAAGAGGACATAGTAATGTACAGGGCGACCGGACGATGGGGATTTGGGAAAAAATGTCCAATGAATTTTTGGACAAATTGGGAAGGGCATTTTCCTTTGATCCCCCACGCAAACACGGGGTCGCCGCAGTAGGTGCGGTAGAAGCCATGCTAGCAGGTAGGGCCCGCGTTTTTTTGGGCATGGGGGGTAATTTTGCCTTGGCAGCCCCTGATACCCTAAAGGTATTTGAAGGGCTGAGACAATGTGAGCTGACTGCCCATGTTTCCACCAAGCTGAACAGAAGCCACCTTATCCATGGTAAAACAGGGTTGATCCTTCCCTGCCTGGGCAGAACAGAATCTGACATCACTTCAAAAGGTCCGCAATTTGTAAGTACCGAGGATACGGCAGGAAGAATTAGAATGTCGCAGGGGGACCTGACACCAACTTCCAATGAGCTTAAAAGCGAAGTGGCCATAGTTTGTGGTTTAGCAGAAAGTACTTTGATTGGGAAAAGTAATACCAATTGGTCATCTTATGCGGAAGACTATGATCTGATCCGGGAAAAAATTGAGGAAGTAATTCCCGGATTTTCGGAATTTAACCAGCGAATAAGAAAATTGGGAGGTTTTTACCTTCCCAATGGCGCAAGGGAAGGGAAATTCCATACGCCTACAGGAAAAGCCCAAATCACAGTAAATAGCCTAGCTCCACAAAATCCCAACCCCGCTCCTTTTATTCTAATGACCGTGAGAAGCCATGATCAATTTAACACCACGGTATATGGTTATGATGACCGGTATAGGGGAATAAAAAACAGTAGGGAGGTAGTGATGATGCATCCTCAGGACATTGCATCCCTTCAATGCAAAACAGGAGATCTGGTAAAAATTACCAGTAATTTTAATGGAGAGCAAAGAGTTTTATCCCATTTTCAGGTAGTTTCTTATGAAATCAGTAGGGGTTGTGTGGCGGTATATTTTCCAGAGGGAAATGTATTGGTGGCTTTGGAAAACAAATCTGAAGAAAGCCACTGTCCTGCCTCAAAATATGTAGAAGTCACCATTGAAAAAATGGGCCTATGAAAATGACGAAAGGTTTGGTTACACCTTTTACCATTGTAAAGGTGCGGGAAAAGCAGTATGTGGAAGAGGCAGATTTGGTGGCCGTGGAAGAGCCCCTTCAAATAAGATTGGAATATGAAAGAGGGGGTGATTTTATCACCAAAGATTTACTTGTCACCATGCGGAGTCCAGGACATGATTTTGATTTGGCCATGGGATTTTTATTTGCCGAACAGGTAATTCACCGGGAAAAAGACATTCTTTGGATAAGGTATTGTAAACGGGTGAAGGAAGAAGAAAAAGGCAATGTCATTATAGTTCGGCTGGCTCAAGAGCTGAATTTTGATATGAATCATCTTCTTGAAAGAAATTTTTATACCCATTCTAGTTGCGGGGTATGTGGTAAAACGGCCATTTCCGCTGTATGCGGTCATTTGGAAATGGTGAATGGCAACTTCCAACAACAAATTCTGGCCAGGACATTGATGGGATTACCGAAATCCTTATCCATCAACCAATACGGATTCAAATACACCGGAGGCCTTCATGCGGCCGTTCTTTTTGATGTCCATGGAAACCTCCTCCTACTTAGGGAAGATGTTGGAAGGCACAACGCATTGGATAAATTGGTGGGGGCCTCCCTCAATGAAGGAATCGATCTGGAAAATAAGGTGGTTTTATTAAGTGGACGGGTAAGCTTTGAAATGGTACAAAAAACGATAAGGGCAAAAATACCTTTTTTGGCAGCCATTGGTGCACCTACCCATTTGTCGGTTTCATTGGCCCGGGAAAAAGGTATTACAATGGTAGGTTTTTTAAAAAAGGACAGGTTTAATATTTACTCTCACCCTTACAGAATAAAATAAAGTAGTGGGCAAAAAAGTTTTGAATTAAAATAGTGCCCACCTTTTTCCTTGTAAAAATAATATGCAGAAAAGTCTATTTATCACCTGGAAGTAAAGATAAGACCTTGCTTTTGATTAAAAATACCCTGTTTGGGGTATTTTTTCTGCATTTTTGAAAATGTGGCTGCATCCCGACAAATACTTTACTGCTTTTCCTTTTGATTTAAAGGGATTTCCGGATTCATCTTGAAATATCCGTAGTTAGGCATTTTTAAATAATAAACGATACAATGGACTACATTCAGCCCTGAAAAATACAAAAACCCCTGTCTTCCGACAGGGGCCCTCAATCCCTTTCCGTAGGTATTTTTATCCTGTGACCATTGATTTTTCTTTGACGCCATTTGAAATCAACCCATTTTCATTGATCCATCTTTTTAGATTGGACTTTTCTTCCTGGGTCAGAATTTGATTCGCCTTGTTCAGTTCCTTTTTAAAAAGCGAATAATCAAAACTCACCTTTTCAAGGATCAGCTTGTAATAGTCTAAATAAGAAGTTCTCATGGGCAAAATGGTTGGTTAAGTATCCATAAAATTGGAGTCCAAACCGGTAATAATAGCCACAGTCTGGAACCCGGTTAATTTTAAGAAATGTTAATGGCTTTGATGGATTTTCTTTTTGCTTCCTCTTTTTTGGGAATTAAAATTAGAAGGATCCCATTTAGATATTTTGCATCAATTTTTTCCGTATTGATGGTGTCCGGAAGCTGAAAGGACCTGCTGAAAGAATGAAAATTAAATTCCCTTTGCAGATAATTTGTCTCATTATTCCCGTCCTGATATTGATTTACATCACTTGTGACCGTCAAAACCTGATTATCCAGTTCAATTTTAAAATCATTTTTATTCATTCCGGGCAATCCCAACTCTATCCTGAAATCCTCATTGCTTTCCAGGATATTTACCAATGGCACAAAGGAGGTATTTTCATTCTTCCTACTTGTACCCACCAGATCTTTTGTCAAGAAATCATCAAAAAAATTTTGATAAGATTTCAGACCATTTTTATTAATCACATTTTCCATAAACAATTAATTATTGGTAAAACATCATTAAAGTTTAACAATTTTTCACCCAAAATAGGTGACCTTCACAAACTGATATTAATTTAATTTTCGGAAAACAAATGGTATGCCAATTATAAATCATAAAAAATCATGGCAGATATCTGTCATGAAATTGTCAAAATGACAATATCCCACCTGTCAAAATATCATGCTCCTTTGTTGGATGGGGCCAAAAATTAAATCGGGATTTTCCGTTGGTTCACAAAACAATCTGGTATCCTTGACCGAAATTAATTGGAAAAAAACCCAAAAATTTAAATAACAACCTGCGTCAGGAACCATTAGCCTCCCGGAAAACAAAGGCCGGTTCACCAGTAAAATCATTACTTAAAATGGTGGGGGCCCAATACCGCTCCACATGTTCAATAACCAGGTCCGTCCCATCAAAATGGCTGACATGCGGAGGCATTTCGGGATTATACATCGTATCGGTCATGTCCCTCATCAACACTACATTTTTGTCCATATTGGCCATCTGGCGAATAGCAAATGGTCTGCCAAGAACACACATATTAAGGTGTACACCCATGACAATTACATGCTCTATACCATTTTCCATCAGTACATTAAATACCTCTTGCCCTTGATCGGTAATATAATCATGCGCTTCAATTTTAATATCCGGCGTTTGCCGGGACCATGCAGTTGCTTCCACGCAGGGTTTCCCATCCGGGCATGGTTTGTCACATCCGCCATCGCTATCATCAATGGGTAATTGCGACTCCTTTTCCGGATCCAAATAACACCAATCATTGATTTGAATGCCTTCGGACGATTGATGGAAACCAGCTTCTTTTGCATTTATCCGTGCCGGATCCCCCTCATAAAAATCCATGGTGCCACTTGGTGAATGAATGATCATCACTCCCAAATCTCTTGCCTTACGGACTACTTTGTCCATTTTTGGTGCCAATTCATTCACCCTTTGTGTGGCACTTTCGCACCAGTGCTTATCCCACATGTCTGTAATGATGATGGCTGTTTTTCCAGGGTCCCACTTCTCCTGAAATTCCACCAGCTCCCATTGGTTTTCAGCATCGGTTTTGGAAACCCTCTTCCTGAGATTGATTTCCATGGAATTACTTCCATCCACCACCTCAGCATTATCTGTTTGTTGCTGGGGTGATTGACAGGATAACAGGACAGGGAAAATGACGGCAATAGCAAGACAACTGGAAATTTTCATAATGCAGATTTTCCTGGTAAGTTAATTTAATTTTATAAGGTTTTAAAATATAATATGATGGAATCGATATCATTGTCGGAAAGTACCCCTAGAAATGATGGCATCTCTCCTTCCTTTCCCTTGACCACTTTTGCTCCCGGATCGATGATGGATTCTCTTAAATATTCCTCATCCGCTATAGCTGTGCTGCCATCCTTAAATTCCCGTTCCGCCCCATAAAGACCTTTTACTCCCGGTCCTATTTTTCCGGCATTGTTATCATTTATGGCGTGGCAGGCAATGCAACCGTAATTCATAAATAGGTCCCTGCCTTTGACCGCATCAGGAGCAGCTTCATTGTTACTGGCCAATAAAGCGGGATCGAATTCCTGGTTCAGGTCATCCTGGCTTAAATCACTGAAGCCTTCTGCCAATAGGTTGGGCATTTGCACTTCGTTGACCGTCATCCAAACCTTGTCGGACCAGGAGGTACCGTTTGCCGTGGTCAGCGCATATTCCACTTCCATTTGCATCACCTCCTTGATATTGGGAACAGAAAGAAAAACCGCTTTTTTATCATCCGAAAGAAAGGCTTCCAATACCGGAAGGTATTCCTCTCCTACGGTACCATCCAACTTGTAATGCCCGGATCCATACTTTTGGGTTCTCAGGTAATTCCATCTTTTCACTTTATAATTTGCCAGGTCAGTGGCCACTTCTTCATCTAACTCCTGATCAAACCTAAGGACCACGCCACCATCCCGGACTTTAAAGTCCATGGGCAACAAGCTTTCCTTACCGGTGTACCTCAGGCGTAGCAGTGCACTCAGGGTCTCAGAGTTATGGCCCCATAAAGAAAACCCGGTAATATATACCATGCCATCTTCGGGATTAACCGCAGCATTCATGGTTGGGGCAGGAAAGGTTCCCGGAATCACTACCGCACCTCCCTGGACCACTTGGCTGGCACTGTCGATCTTTACCAGAAAAAGGCCAGGCCTTCCATAGGAAAGGTGGATCAGTTGACCATTGAGGGGACCCATTTGATCACTCGTTACCCATACCTGGCTTACACCTGATCTGTCTTCATTATGAGGAATCCAGGTGATAGGTGGAGTGGTCTCTGGTATTGGGTCCCGATGCGCTGTAGCCGGCACACCGAAAAAATCATCTTTTCTTATCAACATAATCGGTGTGGAAGGCATGTAATGCCCTTGCTGGTCTGATCCGGTCAGCCAACCCTTTTCAGGATGAATCCCCAGGTAAGGCCCTCTAAACCCGCTTGCAAATGTACTTATGCTGCGTCCATCGGCAGATATTTTCAAAACCGATCCATCATGGTGGGAAGCCGACCTGAATCCCATCAGGGATTTGGGTGAAGAAGCCTCAGGCCCCATGTCCAGTGCACCGAATTTGGCAACATAAAAGCCTCCTTCCGGAGCAGCCACCATATCACTGGCCCATTCCCTGGTTTCTATGGATTGGGCCATGAGGTTGGAGAAATTCTCATAATAATCCGCTACACCATCTTTATTTAGGTCATGTAAACGAGTAATGCCATCTTTTCCAAAAACGTATATGTCGTCATCTACCACCTCTATGCTTTGAGGCTCATAAAAACCTGAAGCAAAACGGGTCCAGACAAGCCTTTCCAACCCATCGTCTATGCCATCCAGCATCCATACATCACCCCCAAAAGTAACCATGGCAGCTTCTTCATCCCCTATAAAACTCATGTCCACTAAACGGACATTTCTATTCCATGGATTGGGAACAGGCAAAGTAAGGTGGTCAGTGACGAAAGCTGCGGTGTCAGGGGAAATTTTACCCTTTGTAAGTGTTTCTTCGGTCCAATAAGGGCTGCCGCCTTGATTCACATCCGGTACTTTTACCTCAAAATCAGGTGCTGCAGACTCAATTTTCTCAATTTCAGATGCAGGTCCTTTCCATATCATCAATCCGAAATCAAAATCATCACTTTGAGGCGAAACTTCCACCATGAGATATTTATTGTCTATCACTGATAAACTGACCTCACCATCAGCGGAGGCCAGGTGCAGGGCAGTAACAGATGCTTCATCTTCCCCCTGAAAAATATATGCCTTGTTTCCCTTAACTTCGGCCCTATTACCATTCGAAACCTCAGCAGCAATTAGGAAAAGCTTTTCGGAGCCAGGCTTTACAGAAAACGACCGGGTAAATATTTTTATACCATCGTGCACCAGGCTTCCGGGCAATTCGAGAATTTCCGTATCTTTTACCCTATAGGACAACACTGCCTTTTCACCCAGTGTATAGATCCCATTATAACGGCCCAATTCAGGGGGAATGGGACCCCAAGGAGCGCTCTGCGGATGGGGAGAGGGATTTCTTGGATCCTCCAATACCGGTGTGCCGGAAGACCAACCCGGGTAGGTTCCCGTGGCAATTTTGGGGTCCCCTCCAATAGTAGGGAGCTGGTTGCCTTTATTGTAAAAATCATCGTAGGATACCTGGGCCATGGTCACCATGGGCATAAAATCCCCTGTCCATGCCACCGTCCAGCGCAACATGTCGGTATCGAAACAGGCATAAGCTTCATTGCCCAATTGCAGTGCCAATGCCCTTGCAGAAATATTATTTTCCGGAAATCCCGGTCCCAAATCCCTGGCATCCATGGACGTGGTAATAAATGGGAATCCAGGCTCCACAAAAGGAGCGAATTCCTGCTCCTCAAATTTTACCTCAGTAATCATTTCCTCCTCCTCGCCACATCCGGCCAAAAAGCTGATAAGAAAAAGAAATAAAAGACGAGATCCCTTGTTTACATATGTGCTTGTATTAAAGCTTATTTTTAAGAAATTCCTCATTGCAAATTTATTGGATTTATTATTATGGCAAAATACGGTCAAAAGAATGAACTACAAAAATTTATTTATTCTAATGAAGCGAAGGTCTAAATTGAAAACCCAAATGGATCCCATTTATCTTCGTAAGATCGTAAACCTTTCCATTTTTGTTGGGAATCTGACTGTAGTTAAAAACATAGGGATGAAACCTGGACGTTTTTATCTAAAATCAATTGATTATAAGAAAAAACAATAAATTTTAGGCATCTTATTTAAGCACTGAAAATAAAAATATGGAAAAGAAATTAACCCAAATAAATACTTGATTTTTCTTTTTAAATTGTACCAAAATGGTGGTTGTTCCGAATTTTGCATAGCAAAAATGGTGCAGTCCTTGAAGGTGCCATCCACACTGATTTAAGGTTATATCAAGATGAAAACATATTTCTTTTCCCTCATTTTGGGCCTGACGCTTTTCCCCTTCAGGCCCAGGACATCATTACTCAAACCATCCGGGGAAAGGTTATCGATACAGATGGAAAATATCCCCTAATTGGGGTTACCGTTTTACTGGCAGATAATAACCTGGACCAGGTGGTAGGTACCACCACCAACCTGGACGGAGAATTCAGGTTGGAAAATGTTCCGTTGGGGAGGCATAACCTCAAATTCACCTATTTGGGCTACAAGGAGGTGGTGCTTAGTAATTTAATGCTTACCTCTTCCAAGGAATTGTTATTGGACATTTCTATGGAGGAATTGGCCATTGGTTTGGAAGATGTAGAGGTACGCGCCACCAGGACCGGCGAAGCCCAGAATGAAATGGCGGTAGTCAGCGCCCGGGCATTTACGGTGGAAGAAACAGACCGGTATGCCGGAAGCCGTGGGGACCCTGCCCGAATGGCCTCTAATTTTGCCGGGGTCCAAGGTGCGGATGATTCCAGGAATGATATCGTCATCCGGGGCAATTCCCCCGGTGCGGTATTGTGGCAACTGGAAGGTATCAATATCCCAAACCCTAATCACTTTGGGGCATCCGGCACTTCAGGGGGACCGGTTAATATCATCAACAATAAAATCCTTGCCAATTCGGATTTTTACACAGGGGCATTTCCTGCTGAGTTTGGCAATACCGTTTCCGGCGTCTTTGACCTGAAATTCAGAAAAGGAAACGATGAAAACCATGAAAAAAGTTTTCAATTGGGATTCATGGGGGCAGAACTTTTTTTAGAGGGCCCAATCAATAAACCCTCCCGTTCCTCCTATTTGATAGGTTATAGGTATTCCAGTCTTCAGCTATTTTCGGCCTTGGGCATAGATGTGGGCACCACTGCAGTGCCCAGGTACCAGGATTTTGCCTTCAAATTTAATTTCCCCCTGAAAAACAACGGCAACCTTTCCGTTTTTGCGGTAGGTGGAAAAAGCAATATAGACATCAAAGTTTCCGAAGAGAGTACCGAAGATAGAAACCTGTATGGTGAAAAAGACAGGGACCAATATTTTGGTTCCAGAATGGGGGTAATTGGAATTTCTTATGAAAACATCCTAAAGAACAACACCTATATGAAAGCCACCCTTGCTGCTTCTCAATAGCGCGTTTGGGCAAACCATTATTACATCGTAGGAAATATCCAGCCGGACGGTTTTATCAATGTGCAAGCCCTACCTGCCATCTTGGGGTATGATTTTACAACCAACAAATTGTCCCAGGTGTTAAGTTTCTTCAAAAAAATCGACAGTAAAAATACCCTTAATTACGGCTTACAAAATGACATCTACCAATTCAATTTGGAAGATTCTGCCCGGCAAGTGACCATTCTCCCAAATAACGGAAACTCCGAAGATCTCCAGTACCAAGCCACTCCATGGTCCAACAGGTGGAATACCATGGGCGAAACTGCCTTACTGACCCAACCCTATGTGCAATGGAAACATAAGTTTAATGAGGCGGTTTCTCTTGTGGCTGGCGTTCACAGTCAGTATTTCTCCCTTACCAATAGCTGGTCTGCGATAGAACCAAGGGCAGGCTTCAGCTGGAAATTGAACGACAGCCAAAGAATGGATGTAGGCCTGGGGTTTCATAGCCAGATACAGGCTCCCTACACCTATTTTTATAAATTCACAGATGACAATAAACCTGGATCTGGAATGGCGCAACATAACCGACAGATCGATTTCACCAGGTCCAAGCACCTGGTTTTGGGTTACGAAAAAACTTGCGCTGGACCTGATCAACATCCTCGATACCCAAAACATCCTTAACCTGACTTGGGCCCCTGATGATTTGGAAAACCCAGACCCGGAAAAGTCAATAATCCAAAATTACCAGTTGGGGTTTTTGCCCATCTTTTATTACAAGGTGGATTTTTAATTTTATTGAATAACATTACCCCAGGTAGCGCTTTTTGAGGAGGTGCATCATGTACACATTGATATCCCACTGGTTGGCAATGGGCATTTGGGTGTAAGGTACTGTGGGCATGTAGGGAAAAGGTCCGAATTCAGTGGTAATCCTCAGGGTACTCCCTTCCTTTCGGTGGAGCTGAACCACCCGGTCCCACCATTCCAGGTGAGCCTGGAGGGCGTCGGACCATTCTGGAGCCCTGGGGTCATTGACCTGAGGGCCTTCCGGATGCCCTACCCTGCTGTGAATATGATCGGTACGGGAAATGGCCAGGTCAACTGCCTCCCTTTGGTCTGCTAAAAGGGATTCGTGCACATTGCACCAATGGGAAATGTCCAGACATATCCGAAGCTCGGGGATGCGCTGGAAATACATTTGAGCGATTGGAGCCGAGTACAGGCATTTGCCCCTATGGGTTTCATGTGTAATGGGGATAGCGGAACTGTCTGAGATTTCCTTTGCGATTTTAAAATGCCTAAGGTTATCCTCAAAATCAAAAAAATCCTTACCTGTCTGGCAATTGATCAAGACAGGATTAGCTGCCACCAAATGCCTGAGGTATCGCTCATAGCTTTTGACATTATCCATAGGGTCCGCTTCAAAAGACTGGTAATATTGTCCGATTAGTTCCAGATCATGATCTTTTAAAACATTCAGTACCTTCTCATTTTCAGGGTTGTCCAGAGGAAGCTCCATCTCCACCCCATCGTAACCGGCTTCTTTTACATTTTTACAAAATTCCTCAAACGGAAGGGTATTGCCCCATAGGGGAGTGTAGAATTTGATAGGCATTTTAGGCACAATTATTTAATGTTTTCCTTTATTTTATATTAATCTCTGAAATTATGGTGAAAAATCAAAAACATTCTCAAATCGCATAGAAAGGAATTCTTTAAATAGACAAAATAAGATGAACGGGAGAAAGTTCCTGTGTCAGTAAGACTAAAACGATCAAAAGAATTTAGCTGATTTGGTTTAGATTGCTATTTCAGAAATGGTAAAATATTTTTCTTGTCCGCCAACGAACAATTTTGTTCGAAAAATTTTCTTTGATGAGTTGAAAAATTGCTTTGCAGGTCAAATTTAGGGTTTTAGAGTGGCATGGAAGTGGAATAAGTAACCTCTGGAATAAGAGGTTAAAGCAACCTAAAATGGAAATATTTTTACCTGATTAAAAATTAATATTAGGCAACATGTGGAAAAACTACTTTAAAATCGCCTGGCGGAACATTAGCAGAAGTAAGGGATACGCATTCATAAACATCACCGGACTGGGGATAGGAATGGCCGCTTCAATTCTTGTCCTGGTTTGGGTGCAGTTTGAGATGTCTGTGGACCGCTTTCATGAAAACTCAGATCGGGTATATGCCGTCTGGAGAAATGCAGCCATGCAAGGACAGGTGTTTACCTGGGACTATACACCAGCCCCCTATGCCCCTGCCATGAAGGCGCAATTTCCCGAAGTGGAGGAAGTGGCAAGGATCACGGAATGGGACCAGCAGCTTTTATGAGCGATTGGCTGGACTCATTTGCTTACAGGACCACTATAGATTGGACATTGTTTTTATGGACTGGTGGTTTGACCCTTTTGATTGCCTTGTTGACGGTACGTGCCCAGGCGATCAAAGCAGCGCTGGTCAATCCTGCCGAGACGTTGAAGAGTGAGTAGTTGGATGATTTATGAGTTATGAGTTATGATTTAGGATTGGGTAATGAGTGATAAGAGATCGGGTGAGTTGGGGATTTGGTGATGGATGATGGGGTGATCGGTGATCAATGATAGGGAGATGTTTATTTAGGGATACTAAACAGATTAACCACTTAGGGAATGGTTATTGAATTTATCACAAAGGGCCTTTATCTAAATTTTGCCAAAATATGTCTTATCAATTCATTTGGTGAAAGAGACATATTCTACCGAATTTAAAATATGGGGGCCGATGTATGGACTTAATGACTGTGGGGTAATCAAGTCAATCTTTCTCTGAAATAGATCCTCAAGAAAATAGGCCAAAGCCATAAAATTTCTAAAAGTTTTTTTTCCTTTGCAGTTCTACCAAAAAATCAATTTCGCTTTCGGAATGTGCAATGTTGGAAGAAAGCCTCCGATTGAACACCTGATTATTCCAGAATTCTTATCCGTGTAGGTTCAAGAATTAAAAAAGAGCTATGATTTAATTGTTTTATAATAGTAGGGGCATTTTTTTTAAAATAAGTATTTAAATCTTTTAAACGCATATTTCCCAATTTAACCAAAACAAGCTTATAGGGTTTTTTGGACGCCATATAGGAATAATAAAAATCAGTATCTTTGGTAATTAAAACTGACTTCTCCATTTCGGAAAGTAAATTGATATCCCTATCAGATGTTAAGTTACCATGTTCCAACTCTGAGGTATGGATGACATCATGACCTTTGAAAAACACTTTCAAAGATGCCGGTAAGTGGGGCCAAGAAGTGATTTCATGCCACGGGTACCTCAATGTCTTTCAAATTCATGGAAGCTGAAGCATAGGCTATGCATGCCAGTATATCTTCTCGTGTTAAATCGGGAAATTTCCCCAAAAGGTCTTCTACAGTATCCCCACCCGCCAGGTATTCAAGGATTGCTGACACCAAATACCTGGAACCCCTGATGGTGGGTTTACCGTGGCAAATAGGATGGGTTATGCAAATAGACATTTGGGAGCATCAATAAAAAATCAAGCGTAGTATCGGTTTTTTTCAAACCGTAGCGAAGGGAAATCTGTTCTTGATATTCCATCAAAATTTCATTTGAAACTGCTAAGTCAAATTTTCCAAGAATTAATGAAGAATATATCCAATGGTACTTGTAATGAGGAGCAAGTGATACCAATAACACATTTGTATCTAATACCACCTTGGGACTATTCATTGAGCCATCGATCGAGATCCTGTTCAGAAATATTTCTATCAGCTACCGCCTGATCTACCTTATTAATTAGTTTATCAGAAAAATATTCTGCCAGTAGCTTTTTAATGGCAACCAGATCCTTTTCATCAGGATGAAAGGAATACACATTTAACAGTTCAATCTGCAAATCACTTAACTTTTGGCTTTTCATCGTTTCAAATCTTTATACAAAAATAGTGAATTTTGAAGAAAATACTACCTACAGGATAGTCTGGATATCATACTCCTATAAATTTCA
This sequence comes from Cyclobacteriaceae bacterium, assembly GCA_040905205.1. Taxonomy (GTDB): domain Bacteria; phylum Bacteroidota; class Bacteroidia; order Cytophagales; family Cyclobacteriaceae; genus Cyclobacterium. Next base: position 34,662 of record JBBDSB010000124.1, on the reverse strand, counting down.
ATAGGTGAGCTTTCCCGTCAACAGAAACTTTTTTCGATTTTTAAAGAACAAAATACCAGAAAAAAACCGCTACAGCCCTATGAATTGGAGGTGGATTGGATGTCTTATGAACCTTTTGAAAATGGGCCACAATAAATGACCCTCTTTACATTGGAGTTGTCTAATTCAACCAGCAATTTAAGGATACAGATTTTTATCCACATGCCATTCAGAGCATCTCTCTCTCCCTAACCTTGTCTTTCAGACTCCCTATACTTACTTAAAACGAAAAATCCTCAGGAGACGGTACAAGTCATGGTGCTAAGCGTCAAACAACTGACCAAAAGCAGATTGGAGCACCAACGGTTTTATCCCAGTGGTGGTGAATCTCAAAGGAGGTTAAAAAGCCTTACGAAATAGAATTAAGGATAATCTACTTATATTTGGTAGTGAGAAAATTATATACGCTACGAATTATAAATACATCTATAACGAGCAAGGGCAAAAGGAAGCTGTAATCATCCCCATTAACGAGTGGGAAATTCTTAAACAAGAGGGCCAAATTGGAAAAAAAAATTGATAAAGGACGTCTTGTGGATATGATCGGAGCCGCAAAAGGAAACTTTAATTCAGTTGGAGAAATCGATGATCACATTAATAAACTTCGGGAGGAATGGGGATAATCTTAAAGGAGCTGGAACGACTTAAAAAACATCAGATTTATTTTGATGCAAATATTTTTATCTATGCTTTGGAAGGAATAGAACCATTTAGGAAAGATCTTGAAGAAATTTTTAAAAGCGTTGATATGGGTAACATTTCTGCTTTTTAAAAGGAGTGTATTAAGCTGAAATTCAATTATTAAAAGTCGAAATCAAAATGTAAGACCTTTTGTGATTAATTCATGCCCCTACACCACCTCTTCCTAATTTACCGAAGTTTCAAAAAATACAAAAGCACCTTTCCATCTTTCATGTTAATACCCAATTGATTATATTTAGGTATGGAAAAAAAGGACAGCAAATCCCTGCTAAAAGAACCCGATTTAAGCTACGGGAACTATACCTATGCGGATTACCTGACATGGGATATAGAGGAGATGGTCGAACTGATCAAAGGGAAAGTCTTCAAAAAAGCGGCGGCGGCCCCAAGGAGGATTCACCAGTGGTTGGCCGGGAATCTGCACACCGAACTTAATCTGTTTTTAAAAGGGAAAAAATGTCAAGCCTATATTGCTCCCTTTGATGTACGACTTCCGGTAAAGTCGAAAAAAGACGATAAAATTTTTACTGTTGTACAGCCGGATATTTGTGTGGTTTGTGACCTAAATAAGTTGGACGATAGGGGCTGCATCGGTGCCCCTGATCTAGTGGTGGAAGTCCTGTCACCCGGTAACAAACAGCTTGAACTCCAAAACAAATATGAGGTTTATGAAGAATCTGGAGTAAAAAAGGATAAACTTCGAAAATTTCTGATATTCCATTAAATAGCCAGCATTGTAAGAAGAATTTTCTCCAGAAGCATTAAATCCGCTGGCACAAATACCTGAACGAATCCATTTAATTTGTAAATTAGGGAGTGAATTTTTGATTTTTCTATGTCCAGGCTACTTAAATCCTCTTATTATTTTCCTTTGCAAATCACCATCGATGACCGGGAACCACCTGTACTGGAGGAGGTATTTCGGAAAATGGGGAACATGATCATCCACCGCCAACGTTTGGTGGCAGGCGACTATCTTTTTGACGGGGATTTGTTGGTGGAAAGGAAAACCATTCCTGACTTCTGTAAATCCATAAAAGACGGTCGATTGTTCCAACAAGCCAAAAAACTGTCCATGGGCAAGGTGCCTGCCTGCTTAATGCTGGAGGGAAGGAAAAGGGATTTTCAGGAAACAGACTTTTTACCCCAGGCCATTCAAGGCATTTTGCTTTCCATCTCCCTAAGTTTCAAACTGCCAATATTAAGGACCAAAAATCCCCGTGAATCAGCAGCCGTAATGTTGCAATGCTTCAAACAACTTACCAAAGACAAGCTGGAGGAACAGCGGTTTTATCCACGGTCTGCACCTTTTAAAAAAAGCAGTCATGCCTTGTTTAAACAAAAAATTCACATTCTGGAAGGTTTTCCTGGTATAGGCGTTGATCGGGCAAAAAGGCTGTTGATGAAATTCGGCAATCTTCATGCGGTGTTTACGGCAGGGAATGAGGAACTCCTGAAGGTGCCGGGTTTAGGGAAAAGGACCGTCGATCAGCTAAATGAAATATTAAAAAAATAAAAGCATTTAAGGTAAACATCTATCAGTTCTTCCCTATTTTTGAGAAATTACAATTTCAAGATTTTTAAATCGAAATATTTGCTTATTAGATCGAAGTCAGTGTCATCATGTACCATCGAACAAGAAAATTCAAGTGCATAAAAGGCAATAAGACAATCATTACTTTTCCTGACGGTCGCCCCCTTCTTTCTTAAAGACCTATATAAATCGGAAGCACCAACCGCTGCCTGAACAGGAGGTAAATCTAACATGGTAAAATAGGAAAGCATTTCTTTAACTTGTAGGTATTTATAATCATCCCGGATACCCTGCAGAATCTCCTGTAAAACGGTTGGTGTCAGCAAAACTTCCATATCTTCTTCAATAAAATGCTCTAGTAAATTGGCTTCTGGTGTATTTTTTTTATTTAGAAAGTCAATCCACACTGAGGTATCAAAAAGAATGGGATCATTCATATTTCCCGCATTTGCCGTAAATCACCGATCCACGTATCATTCTCACGAAGAGACAATAGTTGTTTTTTTTTCAACGAAGCCACATATTGTTTCAATGCTTCGTGAACAATATCCTTCTTTGTCTTTAATTTGCTGATTTTTAGAGCCTGTTGTACAAGTTCATCATCCAATTCAATATTCGTTCGCATATTGATATAATTTTTATGAGTAAAGATACGACAATGTTATACACATTTCAAATAAGGCAGGTAGGAAAAAGCACATTGCTGATAAAGCCATCGGGTTCTTTTACAACTCCAAAGCCTACGAATTCAAATGGAACGTGAAGGCACGGAAAAATTTCCCAAAAACTTTTCTAAACACATATCCTGAAACAAATACACCCATTACGCCGGTTAACAACATCGGGTTTTTAACCTGACTTTAAATTGATGGGGTTGAGGAAGGAACCAATTTCAGTTTTAACCAATACTACGAAATGAGGACTCAACTGTTTTAATTCTCCACAAGTACACCTCCAAGTTGGTTGGATTGATGACTAGGTGACTACCTCTGGATAATTAAATTTAAAGGTCTGCGGAAAGCGCCCTTTTTTTTTCCTGACTATTTTGCGCACTTAAAATTCCACAAAAAATAACTTATTTTTGCCTTATCATCTATCAGGTTCCAATCAAAGAAACTAGCTTTGCAGGCAATAAATTTAAAAAATCCAATGAAGAGAAGAATCTATATTAAAGACTGGCTAAGCCTGAAACCTTACCAGCAACAGACTGCAACAGACTTATATTATCTAAAAATTGCAAATAGCATCAAAGATCTTTTATTCTCAAACAAGGGTTTTATTTTTTCCTTTTTAATTGATAGTGAGGAAGACATCAATAAATTTTCCTGTTTTTTGGCTTCTTATTTTGAGGATGTCATTTCAGCAACCAATATTTGGGGCGCTTTCATCGCCATGCATCAGAAGGAATATGGAAGAAAACTGCCTTTCTATAAAACAGATACATATGATGAAGGGGAAATAAACCACCAGGATGTCTCATGCCTGATATGGTATTTTTTAAATAAAGTTCAGAGCAGAAAATTCGCAAGTCCTTACAATGATTTAATCGGAAATCTGGCCACAAAAGTTATGGAATTATTGGAGGGGGAATATGAATATGCACCAGAGAATGAAGTATTGAAAAAAATCTATAGTCTTGCCCCAAACGAATCGGACTACTATACCGTCAGGAATCTCATTGATACCCTTCTTTTTGATACCTATCTTTTTTATCCGGATACAGCTACAGACCTGAAAGTCCTGGAAAAGGAAATTTTTGAAAAAGATAATAAGGAAAATCTGCTGGCATTGCTGCAAGACAGCAGGGATGTGTTTTTGCATAAAACCCGTACCTGTATGCTGGGTTTGGCAGGAAAAGATTGGGTTGCAGCTATTTTAGGGGAAGACCATGCCCAGAGCAATCATATCAAGGCACTTTCTCCAAGAATAGCGGGATATTTTCTTTATAAGGGACAGGATAATCAAGATGTGTTTCTGGAACATATAGCCTCAGGAAAATCTTTTAAATTAACAAAAAAGTCCTTCGACTATGCCTCAGAATTGGGGGAAATTGATTTAATTTTATACATGGGTATGGTGCGATGGAAAAACGAATGGTGGTTTTCAGGTGTAAAATTCGACACACCGTATAATGAAGGTTTGGTCTTGGAAGAAAGGAATTCTGTCCAAAGCAGGAGGCAGGTCAATTTTTTAGATGATCAGGAAAAGGAAAAAATTGAAATCCTGAACATTCAAAAGGAAGTTTTTTTGTCTTTTAATAATGACAGCCCCATTGCTTTCCTGCCGGTCAAGGATTTTCGGGATTTTTCAAACGCCTTTATTGATCGTTATAATAAATATTTAAAAGACAAGTCAAAGCAAACTGATGCTTCCGAACAAAGAGAGGGTGAAGAATTTTCAAAACAAGAGGAAAAAATTGACGATAATTTTGATAATGTAGATGAACCTGGATTGGTTTTCTTCAATCCAAAAGGTGGTTTGGAAATGGCCTGGGGGGTGACCAGCGCATTTCCTTTGCCCCATAATCCTTACTATGATCAAAAAGAGAGTGATGAAAACACCTTGTATTTATTGGTATCAAGGGACATATCCACAGAACTGGCCATGTATTGCATTGAGCAGTGTGGGTCTAAACTCACCTTTTTCACAGAAAAACCTGGAAAAGATTATTTGGAGGATATTGATTTTCTTTTACGGTTTTGGAAAAAAGAGGAATATTATACCCAAGCTGCTGTTACATTGGTATAAAAACCGCATGGTTTAACAGTATCAAAAATTTCGATAATAAGGGGCCTTAAAACGAGCTGATAATTTAACTCCAGACACTTTTCATGCCGAAGCCTGAAAATCTGTTCCTTCTATATTTCTACTGACAATTTTTCAAAACAATTCCCATTTGGGTTCTTTAATTGAAGCTTTAACCTTTAATTTGCTCTTTATATATTTTCCAATAACCGAAATACAAAATCCATAAATGGAAATACTATATTACAACGACCTCGATTTTTCCAAAGTAAAAAAAGCATTTGAAAAAACGGTGGATTTTCTCCGAAAAGGGGACTTTAAATCGGCCGATGTTAAAAAAATGCAGTCTACCTCCTATTATAGGGCCAAACTTGATGGAGAAAACAGGCTACTCTTTAAATTTGCCGCCTACGATGGCAGGACCATTGTACTTTTACTTGAAGTCATCCTTAACCATGAGTATGATAAATCCCGTTTTTTAAGAGGAGCGGAGGTCGATGAAAACAAAATCAAGCCCCTCCCATCAGAAAAGGAAATACAGAAGGAAGATATTGTTCCCCTTACTTTTATCAATTCCAAGGCTACTAGTTTTAACCTGCTTGATAAAGCCCTCTCATTTGACGAGAGCCAGGAAGTGATTTTCCATAAACGTCCCCCCGTGATCATTATCGGATCTGCAGGCAGTGGTAAAACTGCCCTTACTTTGGAAAAGATCAAGCTGCTGAAAGGCCGAATTCTGTATATCACGCTCTCCTCCTACCTTATTGAAAATTCCGCAAAACTTTATTACTCTTTTGATTATGACAATGATAAACAGGAAGTGGAATTTCTCTCCTACCATGATTTTATCCAAAGCATTCAGGTAACCGAAGGAAAAGAAATTGATTTTAAAACTTTTGAAAATTGGTTCAACAAATATCGAAATTCCACAAAAATCAAAGATGCGCATAAACTTTACGAGGAATTCAAAGGTGTGCTCACAGGGTTGAGTATAGAGAAGGAACACCTCAGTAGGCAGGATTATGAAGCATTGGGGGTAAAGCAATCCGTATTTCTGGCAGGGGAAAGACCGGAAGTTTATTCCCTTTTTGAAAAATACCTGCAGTTCCTGAAAGAAAACAAATTGTATGATATCAATAGGATTTCCCATCGCTGGCTGTCTTTGGTTAAGCCTGTTTATGATTTTATCGTTGTGGATGAAGTGCAGGATCTTACCACCGTGCAGCTACATCTTATATTGAAATCCTTGAAAAATCCGGAAAATTTTATCTTCTGCGGGGATTCCAATCAGATCGTACATCCCAATTTTTTCTCCTGGTCCAGCGTGAAGACCTATCTATATAAGAGTGACATGAAGGGCCGGGAAATCAGCATTCTAAAAACAAATTACCGCAACACCCCATCAGTCACTGCACTGGCCAACAAATTGTTGAAAATCAAAACCAGCAGGTTCGGCTCCATTGACAAAGAAAGCACCTATTTGGTCAATTCCGTAAGCCAAAAGGACGGTGAAGTGGTTTTTTTGCAAAGCAATAACAAAATCAAGGCAGAGCTGAACCAGAATACCAAAGGGTCTACCAGGTTTGCGGTCATTGTGATGCGCAATGAGGACAAGGCCGAAGCCAGGAAAATATTTAAAACCCCTTTGCTTTTTTCCATACATGAAGCCAAGGGGCTGGAATACGAAAATATTATCCTGGTAAATTTTATCAGCGATTACCAAAAGGAATTCAGGGAAATATCCCAGGGAGTGGATCCTGCTGCCATTCAGGATGAAGCGGAGATCAACTTTTCCAGGGGGAAGGACAAAACCGATAAATCCTTGGATGTCTATAAGTTTTACATCAACTCTCTTTATGTGGCCATCACAAGGGCAGTAGAAAACCTATACCTCCTGGAACCATCACCCAACCATGAGATCCTAAAACTGCTCAACCTGGTAAAGACCAGGGATAGGGTAGGCATCAAAGAACAAAAATCCTCCCTGGAAGAATGGACCAAAGAAGCTGATAAACTCGAAAAACAGGGCAAATCAGAACAGGCTAATGAGATTCGTCAGGGTATGCTGAAAACACAGCCCACACCCTGGAAACCTCTACTCAAAACGGACCTGCCCAACCTGAAAGCGGAAGCTTTGGATGCGGATAGTTACAATAAAAAAGCCAAAGACCTGCTATTTGATTACGCATTGGTATACAACGATGAGAAGGCCATTCAACAGCTTGCATCCCATAAATACAGAAAAGCCGAGAATCCGGATTTTGAGAGGAATTCGCTTTTCCGAAAATATTATGCCCATTATAAGTCCGATAATATCAAAACCCTGACAGAAAATATCAGAAAGTACGGCATAAACTACCGGGACCAGTTTAATCTTACCCCTTTACTGGCGGCAGTTTTTGCCGGTTCGGTGAAACTGATCAAATTTTTACAGGAAAACGGAGCTGACAGCACTGTTCTGGATAATGAAGGGAAGAATGCGCTGCAGGTCGCTTTAAAGAAATCCCATTTTTCAGGAAGCTACGCAGGCCAGGAGCTGGGCAGCATCTACCGGCACATCATCACGGACAGTATTAAAGTGAAGGTGGATGGTAAAATGATTAAAATAAACAACCATAAAATAGAGTATTTTCTGCTCAATTATATGATTGCTTTACAAGGTGTCTTGATAAAAAATAAAAAAATGACGACTGGTGTCAAAATGGCCGATATTTTACAAACCATTCAAAACTATCCGGAATCCGTTCTTCCCTATTACAGAAAGCAACGTGCCTATTTAAACCAGGCGATAGCCCGGAATGAGGTGGATGCCAAAGAAGGGATCAGCAAGAAATTGTTTTACAGGGTGGCCAGGGGATTTTATGTACTTAATCCGGATCTGGAGATCCTGATTAAGGAGGATTGGATGAACGTATATGATTTGATGGGAGCCAAAAAAGTGGAGAAATACAATGAAGAAGAACATGTCCGGAAATTAAGGGAAGAAATAGCCAAGGATTTCCCTAAGTTTATGGAGAGATTTAGCAAGAAATAAAGGTTCTGATAAAATCAAATTACTCTGGCAGATCTTTTCTTTTAAAATTTAAGGCCTCTTTAAGTTGCTTTAAAAAGACCAAATCTTCCCTATCCCGTTGCTTATCCCTGCCTCTAACTGCAGCTTCCTTTAGCAGAATCAGATCATCTAGTGAAACAACCTTGATATGCAATCCATCAATGTTCTTTATTTCGGCCCTTTGATACGCATATTTAAAATCAATCGTATCAAGTTTTTTAAGAATTTCAATTCTCAAAGGAGGCATTCCTATACCAATCATTTTTTCAACCAGAAACATCTCTTCCTTAAGGTCCTCTTTATTTATTCCAAAATCGATACAAGCTTTAATCGTCCTTTTTGCATTTTCTTTGGTTGCATGGATAAAAATATCCAAATCTCCTGTACTCCTTACATGTCCATAAGCACCCATTGCAAAGCCACCGATCAAAAGGTACTCCACCATATTTTTGTTGAGTGATTCTATGATAGACCGAAAATTTTCAGGAAAGCGATTATTTTGGTTCATCCGCTATGTAATAAATTTTCTTTTCCATGGGATGATTATAGATATCAATCCCTGCAAGGGAGTAATTGAAAGCCAAAACCTGAAAGTACCTGCTGATATTTTCCTCAAAGGTGGAATTTACAGCTTGCTCAACTAGCATTTCCATATCCCTTTCTTCATCAATATAGTAAATGGGTATTTTTGGGTTGGACTTCATAATTTGCCTTCAGTTTTTTGAAGCAATAGTTTCCTTAAATATACAAAAAAAGATGGATCTCTTATATTTTTGAAATTCGAGATAAATCTCACATCTAAACTCTTTATTTTCGGAAGAGCATCAGCAATTGGGCAGTAGATGGCCTAACCCCTGCCCTATTACTTCCAATGGTCTTTTTTGGAGTCATCACCACTTCTTATCTGTGCTACCAAAGAATAAAAGCCCCAAGCCAAACTAATGGCTTTGATGTTGTTTCTGAAATTGCCACCTTGGCAGATTATTGAAATTGAATTCATATTTAAAGAGTGCCTGGTTTCAGGGATTGGAATCATAGATCCTATCAGGCCCAAGGAAATGCTGATAGATCACCTCGAACTCCCCATATGCAACTTTCGGCATTGATCCCTGAATAGTTTCTTCCACCCGAAAGGATTCAATTATCTCCAATGGGAATTCTCCAGATAGCGAAAGGTTTTTACTTTGGCACAAATGCCCCTTATGGTCCTGTGGTCCATTTTCTGATTTTAATGGCACCCTTACATCGGTGGTTTTTGGTTACACCTTTCCAGGTCAACGGGTTGAGAAGGAAACAGCAAATTTTCTGAACACAGGGAAGTGCCTAATAATTTTGCACAAGAAGCAATTAAAAAATATATTTATTTCCAACATTTTAATAAAAATCAGATATAATTACCAAATGAAAAAAATTGATCTGCCCATTCGGGAAATGTCGGGTTTGATCTTGATGAAAGGGCCGAAGGCAAGTGAGTCCCGAAAGATAATTAATATCCAATTAGATAAAGGACTATGAATAAAAGACAAATTATATTTGATGCCTTCCTTGTTTTGGCGGGATTAGCTTTATTGGGAATAGTAGGCTTGATTCTATTCGCAAACCATTTTGAAGCTTCGCTATTGTTGCTGTTTTTTTTTGGTTTTCTGCTTTTAGGGATGCAGGGTTTCCCCAAAATAAGGGGCTTTTCATTTACGGTATGGGTGCTTGCAGCGGTAGCCATTAGCCTGACCTACCCAGGATATATTACAGACGTTGCCGGATACAATACCGAGGGTCTAATTGTCCCTTTAATACAGCTCATCATGTTTGGCATGGGGACTACCATGGGCATTAAGGATTTTTTAGGCATATTGAAGATGCCCAAGGGTGTAATTATCGGACTGTTGTCCCAGTTCACCATTATGCCTGTTCTTGCGATAAGCCTGGCTGTATTGATGGGATTTCCTCCGGAGATTGCTGCTGGTATTGTTCTTATTGGGTCATCGCCCAGTGGGGTTTCCTCCAACATCATCACCTTCCTGGCCAAAGGGAATCTGGCCTTGTCCATCACCTTAACTTCCTTTACCACCATATTGGCACCTATCTTAACCCCTTTATTAATGAAGTTGCTGGCCGGTCAGTTCATACCGATTGATTTTTTACAAATGATGGTGAGTATTGTAAAGATGATTTTTCTTCCCATAGTGGCAGGGATGCTTTTCAACAGGGTTTTCCGGGGCCGGGCCAGGTGGCTTCATTCCGCTATGCCTGTCATGGCCATGGGGGCCAATGTCCTGATTATTGCGGTTATTGTGGCTGCGGGACGCGACAGCCTCATGGAAATAGGTATCCTGCTTTTGTTGGTGGCCATCATCCACAATGCTGGTGGATACCTTTTGGGCTATTGGGGCTGCCGGATTTTCAGGATGAATGAAATTGACTGCCGTACCATCGCCATAGAAGTCGGAATGCAAAACGGTGGGATGGCAGCAGGCATTGCTTCCGATATGGGAAAAGCTGCTTCATTAGGGCTTTTCCCTGCCATCTTTGGTACCTGGATGGATATTTCCGGATCATTTCTTGCCAATTGGTGGCGATCCGCACCGACAGAAGAAATAAATTCACTAGGGATTCCCAGCAAGGATACTGCAAATAAAAGAAATGAAAGTGCAAACCAGGATTAACAGTTAGTCCTCTCCCATTCCAAACAATCCTTTTCGGGCATGATGGTAAGTAAACCAAGCCGGGTTTACCGCGGTAGACCCCGGGCTGTCCACAGCAATCAATATGGAAGCAAATGGTTCATAGGCAGCTCTCGGCGCAATGGCCCCCTTTACCACAATAATCTTCTGCCGTTCTACATACACGCCATTCGATACAAGTTGATGTACACTGTTGGGGCTGGATGCCAATGTGGTCAAAAGTAGTAGGTTAGGTTCATCCAAAGTGGAACCCTCCACTTGTATGACAGCCGTATGTCCCATGTTCCAGTAACGCCCGCCACCGTGACGTATTTCTGTTTCGAGGTAACGTCCCACATGTAATGAGCGAACCTGGCCTTTGACCCGAATGGGTTTTCCATGAAGGGAATCCGTCTTCCCCCCTACCTCAAAATCAAAATCACCTCCCACTCCCATTTTCTCGGCTATCTCAAAAGCCTCCGGGTCGGCCAGTACCATCACCCATCCCCGAGCCCCCTGACTTAACAATTCATCCAATAAAAATGAACTATCCCCTGTAGATCCGCCACCGATATTGTCTCCCATGTCAATCAATATAACGGGACGTCCCTCATGTTCCATGGCCATTTTAACTGCTTCAGCCGGCTTGGGGTTGTTTAGGATGGTTTCATGGCGGGATTTCCATAACTTATCAGAAAGTAGCTGGGCTTCCTTTTCCGCAAGTCCCGGATCGTTATCCGTTACCACTACCACTGAAGGGCCCATCCAGGGCACATCGGCATACTGGTACCCTCCGGAGACACTCACTGCCAGGATTTTTTCATTTTCCTCCAATTTTTTGCTTGCGGTAGTTATAGGAAGCAAAGGCGCAGAAAATGTATTTTGAAACACAATATTATAAACCATGGGCGCCTTCACTAAAACTTGGCTTGGGTTGACTTCTCCCCTCACCATTTTGGCCATAATCTCTGCTGCTTGCAATCCCCGATCGAAAGTGTCGAGGTGTGGGTTTTCCTTAAACGTGATCAGGACATCCGAATACTCAATTATTTTTGGTGAGATATTGGCATGGAAATCATGGGTGACAATGATGGGCATATCAGGTCCAAAAGCTTCTCTTACCCTTCTCACGATTTCCTCGTCTCCGCTGGGATAACTCTCCACGATCATGGCCCCATGGAGATTTAGCAAAATTCCGTCTAGTTTTGGTGCTGCTTCCAATAGCTTAATCATTTCTTCCATCAAGGTCTCAAAGGCATGATCGGTAACGGGTCCCATAGGCCTGGCATTGGCCAATAAGGCAGGATAAAGTTCCAATCCATTTCGTTTTGCCCCTTCTATGTAACCTGAACTGGTGGTTTGGGCGTTGGCCAATGAAAAAAACCTTTCAGCCATTTCTTTTTGGGTTTCACCTAGTTTGACCTGGAAATGTTCAAGTGTGGTCAACTGACTGCTGAAAGAATTGGATTCGTGTGAAATGCCAGCCACACCTATCATGGGCTTTTCCTGGGCAAAGGTTCCCTCATAAGCCCATATAACCAGGGGAATGGCCATAACAATTTTAAGAATGGTGGATTTTTTCATTATTTTTTATTTAAGTATTTCCCACCAAGATTATCCCTTTATAATAAGGTGAGGTTTTAAAATCAATTTACCAATTATATGTTTTTTTGCTGTTATTCAAAAATAATCAGGCATATGTTTTTATTTAAAAAGATAAGGAACTAAATTTTACACAATTAATAATGCCTGGGACTTATTTAGGTATTTTTCTTATCCGCTATTTCTTCTACCGGATAAGTGAAAGGCCTGTTCTACTTTCCTGCCCAAACAACCAATCTTCTTTTTTTTCACTCAATATTATGATAAAGTTATGGTAGGGGAAAAAGAAATGGAGTAGAGCAATAAGCACTTACCCATGATTGATAAAGCCCATTATCTGGTTAAGAAACTTAAACAAACACCAATTGAAATGGATGCAGATTGGGATAAACCTCAATGGTTGGAGATAGAACCGCTATCCCTACCTTACCAAATGGGACCTCAACCAAAGTTTTTACCAAAAGTTCAGGCCAAATTAATGTACGATGATGAAAACATCAATTGTATAATCCGGGTGGAAATCAATATTTTAACAAAAAAATTAAAATGAAACGTCGGGACCTTCTCAGATATCTTGCCATAAGCCCTTTATTACCAGGGCAATTACTCTCCAGCACCCCTTCTCAAGCAGAGAATTCCCTTTTAGGGGAACCATCTGAAATTTTACAAGATATACCCAAAAGAATTGCGGCCATTATCACAGAATACCGACCCAATTCCCATGCGGATGTGATAGTAGGCAAGTACCTCGAAGGATACAATCAAGACAATATGCCACCTTACCCCCGATCAAAGATCGTTTCCATGTTTACCGAACAGGTCCCAGATACGGATATGAGCCGGGCAATGTCCAAAAAACATGGTGTGCCCCTATTTAGGACAGTAGCCGATGCCCTGACTTTGGGAGGAGATAAACTGGCTGTGGATGGAGTTTTACTCATAGGGGAGCATGGCGATTACCCTACGAACGACAAAGAGCAAAAGCTTTATCCACGTTTTGAAATGTTCTTGAAAATCACGGACGTCTTCAGGGAAACTAAAACTGCTGTGCCTGTCTTTAATGACAAGCATCTTTCCTGGAGTTGGAGGCAAGCCAAACGCATGGTGGATATCTCCAAAGAACTTAATTTTCCAATGTTGGCAGGCTCATCCGTACCTGTAGCATGGCGCATCCCGGCGATTGATACACCTTTTGGGGAGGTACAAAAGCATGCAGTGGCCATTTCCTATAGTGGTTTGGATATTTATGGTTTTCATCTGCTGGAATCCATTCAGTCGGTGATAGAGAGAAGAAAAGGTGGAGAGACTGGGGTAAGAGCGGTACAATGCCTCGAAGGCCAGGAATGCTGGCAGTTCCTGGAACAAAATAAATGGGCAGAAAGGTTGTTCAATCAAGCACTTTCTCATAGCCTCACCAAAAAACCAGGAGTGCTTAAGCAATTGGTAAAAACACCTGTAGTTTTTGTTTTGGATTTTAACGATGGGTTAAAAGTTGCGGCCTTTCTAATGACAGGCCTGGTGCAAGACTTTACGGTAGCCGTGGAATTGGAGAATAAACAAGAGCCCTTCTCCACATTGATGCGTTTGCAGCCAGGCAAACCACACCACCACTTTGGATGCCTTGTAAAGAATATTGAAATTTTATTTGAAACAAGAAAGCCTCCATATCCCGTTGAACGGTCCATGCTCACCAGTGGAATATTAGATTTTGCTTTGGAATCAAGGATTCTGGGCCATAAAAAACTCGAAACCCCTGAACTCGCCCAAGTAAAGTATAAAACCACGAATGCTTCCCATTTTTGTACTACAGGATGGGACCAGGTGGCTGTTGCATCTGCAATTTAATTCTTTTTTGTCCTGGAAAACAGCATCATCAGTAAGATAATATTGGGTTATTCCTGAAGACGAATCCTGCATTTAACCGATTCTTTATCCGTACCATATCCTTCAGCTCCAGGATCATATACCTCCACACAATAGCCATTTGGATCTAGGTTGGGCAGTTGCAATAATGTTTCAAATGCCTGACCTATGGTCTGCGGGTTTTTCATAAATTTCTCTACCGTGATGGACCTATACTTTCCACTCTTGATGGTCAGGGTTTTCCCTTTCCATTTCACTGCATCCTCATTTTGCAAAATTTCGGCTGCTGCTCTGTAGAATTCCCCCGCCATTCTCAGGTCTAGACAAGCCAAAGAACCTTCTATGTGGTGTGGCTGGCAGTAAAGCCTGCAGGCGATCAAAGGCACCTATAATCCCTTCAGGAAAGGAATTTGCAGTCACATAGATGACCTGAATGTCGGTATTGATAATGATTTCTACCATTTACTTGTGATTGATCCTTATAAAATTAGGGGATTGATTTAATGAATGCAATGGTGAATATTGACATAATAAGGGGGGATTGCGACTTGTTGGTTTCAGATGGTTCCTAAGGAGAAAACTTTCCGCTTTCATTCTATTGATTTAAATAACAAGCTGATTATCAACAAAACCTGAAAATGGTTAGTATTTTAACCACATAGGAATTTCAAAATACATATTTCGATCCCTCCTCCCTTAAAACCGGCAATTTTATTAACTATGTGCCCTATGTGTCCTATGTGGTTCATTTTTACCGTTTTGAAAATTCATCATGATTGCAAATCCATTTCAGAAACCTCCTTGATATTTTTTTTAACCACATAGTTGCATAGTTCACATAGGGGGCTTCTGTCTGAAATATAATAACTCAACCAATTCTGGGATATATGAAGTTACTCAGAGCACCAAAAGGAATTTTGATAAATTTTAATGTGACCAATGTTTTCCATAAAGGGCAAAAAACCTTCGTGAACGAAAATTACGAAAAGCTTTAATAGAATTTTTTGATTAGTTGATGATCGTTTTTTAATCAGGTAATTACATAATTCAAATAGTGGATCTTCGGTCGGAAATATAACTTCTCAATCTGAATTTAAAGAAAACTATGTGCCCTATGTGGGTAATTATAAATCCGGAAAATTAAAGAAAGGTAAGAAGTCCCTCCTGAATTATAATTTTATGATTTGCAAGGATTCATGTTAACAACCATTTGATCAAAGTCAACATTGATATGCACCAAGGAACAGACAAAATCCAGCTTTGAATCCAATGAAGCAATAGCAATTTTTTTGATGGTCTCTTATTTATTTCATCACAATTCAACCGTAAAAAGGCTGTCAATTCTTCCTAAATCCAGAAGGGTATTTCCAATTGATTTATAATTTTCCTATTTTTGAGTTTAAAACCCTGCCCCTTGAGTTTAAAACCCTGCCCCACCCTATGCGAAATTTTGGAACCGAATTGTTAGAAAGCCTCAACCTGATCAAAGGTAATGGCTCTTTTGTCACCAGCCATTCAGCACCTTTTGTGTTTCCCGGTCTTTCTATACAGGGCCTTGGGGAAATTGCTTATCCCATTAACGGCTTACAGGCAGGTGCCTTGATTCAAGCGGCTCATAAAGCCCCTTTCGGTAAAGGCAGCCAAACCATCATTGACGAAACAGTGAGAAGTGCCTGGGAGATTGGCGCTGAAAAACTGCACTTCGATGGACAGCAATGGGACAAATTTTTGCAAAATGCGCTGGACACCATCAAACCACAGTTGGGAATTGAAGATTTCGAGATAGAAGCCCTTCTTTATAAAATGCTGATTTACGAAAAAGGGGATTTCTTTCTTTCCCACAGGGATTCTGAAAAGGAGAAAGGGATGTTTGGAACCTTGATCGTTGGCCTGCCATCCAAGCATTCCGGCGGTGAACTCCTGGTCCGTTTTGATGGAGAAGAACAATCCGTAAATTTTGCAGAGGAGGCCGGCAACTACAGGATACCCTATGTGGCATTTTATGCCGATTGCGAACACGAAATCAAACCGCTGACTGAAGGCTATCGGGTATGTCTTGTATATAACCTGATCCAAAAAAAATCGGAAAAAGCCATTCGCCTGGAACCCTTGGGCGAACATGTATCGAAGTTGGCCACCATTTTAAAGGCTGGTGTGGGAAGCCGGCCCTTTTCTCCTGGAATCGTTTTGCTGGGACATCAGTATACGCCTGAAAATTTTTCACGGAAACATTTAAAACTGAATGACCGAACCAGGGCGGAGGCACTGATCCGGGCAGCAGCTGATGCCGGGTATTATGCCAAAATGTGTTTGGTCACTTCTCAATTATCCGGCATTCCGGCTTATGATGGATATGGCTGGGATGACACACCAGATGAGGATGAGGAAATGGGTGAAGTGTATGACGACTGTATCTCTATTGAGCATTGGCTGGATGACGGCCCCCCTCCCCTTCGGAATATTGAAGTGGATGAAGACGAATTGCTGACCACCTTCAAGCTCAATGATGGGGATCCGGTAGAAAAGGAAAACACGGGTTATATGGGAAATTATGGGCCCGACCTGATGCACTGGTACCATTATGGGGCAGTGGTTTTTTGGTCCAAAGAAAACCATGAGGAAATGTTGCTGGCAGAGGACATCCCCAATCAGCTCGAATGGGTCGGTTATTACAATACAAAAAGGAAAAATCTCTCTTCAAATGAAACAGCAATCTGCGAGACAATCCTGAAAAGCCTCCTGAATACACAGGGAACAGCACCTAAAGCCCAATACCACGTCATTGCCGATTGGCTAACAGGATCTAAGGATGAAATCGCCTTTGAAAACTTGGGTTATCCCCTGCTTCAACGATACTTTCAACAAATCCATCCCGACTATTGGGCAAAGCTCGTTGAAATATATCCTTCCAGACATTTTGAAAAAATATTCAAAAAGATAGGTCAGCAAGGAGATATATCCAATTTGCACCACCTTTTGGCGCTTCTGATGACGCTGACAAATGGGGCCAATGGCAGAAGTCTTACAGCCTCGCAAATGGCGGTTTTGCCGGAATTCTTTACCACAGCAGCCGGACAACAGCAAAAGCCACTTGTGAATGCCACTGCCCTGAAGAATTTACTTGACCTTGAAAAAATGCTGCCCCAGCAAAAAGAATGGGTTGGTCGGATGGTTGCACTGCTTAGGGAAAATAAACAAAGAAAATATATCAATGAAGTACTTGTGCCGGTGGTCCTTAATCCGGAATTGGATACCAGCTTTTCTAAAGCCCTTCTTTCCTTTGCAAAAGAAAATTTACTGTATCGGGTCGACAACAAACCACAACCACCTGCCAACTGGTCCAGGCCGATACCAAAGGTGTCCAAAAATGAAAATTTATGGAAGTTGCTGGAGCCTTTTTTACAATCCCCTGTTGATCAGGTGTTTGACTTCCGAAAAAATCAGCAAGAAAGAAATGAAATGGAAGCTGCCCTAGCAAAGGTAAAAGTCGATCTTCGTACCGAAACCATCAGAAAAGGCTCTCCCCATACCCTGCGCATCATCAAAACACAGGCGGTCTATGAAAAGCAAATGCAGGAATGGCAGGATGATGTCGCTTTGCTGGATCAGGTAATGAAAACAAATGTATAAACCTGATTAATACTAATCTGTAACCTGATTTAGAGGACATGACTTACGGGGAGGATGCCAGGAGCATTCCCTATATTGGTCTAAGTCCCATTCTTAACTGATTAGATCTTCAAATATGTAAAATCCTTTTAATGAGATATAATTGGAAATAATAAAGCTATTCAGCCATGAACAATCAAAGGAAAATTTGCGGAAAATTAAATCATTTTGGGTTCCCTACCTTTACCTTTCTGGATGAGGGGTCCTTGGTTTGAGTTTTTTTCTGTTACATTTAACCCGAATTATGCATTAGGTTTCGTTATGAGAACACTAAGTGCAATAAAATCAGGCTGTTTGGAGACTGATTTTGAAGCAATTACTGGCCACAATACTTGTGCGCCGTGGCGTAGAATTGCTAATGCATATTTCGGGTTTAACCTATGTGGTGGCATCGGGCCTCTGATTTTAATTCCGATTCTGGTCTAACCTGGTGATTTTTAGAATCATCTTCCATTTTAAAAGCCAATTGGTTATATTCAGGTATGGAAAAAGAGGACAGCAAGTCGCTGGTAAAAGAACCCGATTTGAGTTATGAGAACTATACCTATGCGGATTACCTGACATGGGATATGGAAGAGATGGTCGAACTGATCAAAGGGAAAGTGTTCAAAAAAGCAGCTGCTGCTCCAAGGAGGATTCACCAGCGGTTGGCGGGGAATCTACACACTGAACTTAACCTGTTTTTAAAAGGTAAAAAATGCCATGCCTATATTTCGCCTTTTGACGTACGGCTTCCGGTAAAGTCGAAAAAAAACGATAAAATTTACACTGTAGTACAACCGGATATTTGTGTGGTTTGTGACATGGAAAAGTTGGACTATAGGGGCTGTATCGGTGCACCTGATCTGGTGGTGGAAGTCCTGTCACCCGGCAACAAACAACTAGAACTCCAAAACAAGTATGGGGTTTATGAAGAATCCGGAGTAAAAGAATATTGGGTGATGGATCCCGAGGGACAGACCCTCCTGATATACACACTGATTCAGGGCAACTATCAACCATCTCGGTTGATGACTTCCGGAGATACCGCTAAATCTTCGGCTATTGTAGGGTTTGAACTGAATTTGGAGGCGTTTTTTGCAGATATCAATTGAAAGATTTTTCATTGGACATCCCTGTTGGCTATATTCATAGCCTATTCGACCTTGCGCTCATATGGGATCAAAACAGCCTTAGTCCATCCAGCTAAAATAGTGAAAGTTGAATGATCTATGCATCATTTAGGATTTAACAAAGTCTTTCTGGAGTTCACATAGTGGGTATACATTCTGAAATCTGATCGATCAACTTTTATGTGTTTAAAATATGTGCCCTAGGTGGTAAGCCCTATGGTTTATACCTTAATGATGTCTTTCAATATCCGTTTTACAGTTTTACTCAGGAGATTTGGTGTTTTTGGACCGCTTTGGTTGGTTATTATGGATATGCCGAGTTGATGATCGGGAAAAATAAACAGCCAATTTTGAGTGCCACTCGTTCCTCCGTGATGATTGTAAGAAGTGCCATATTTATTGATTGCGGAAAATGAAAACTGGAATAAAAATGGGGAAAATAGCAATAGGATTTCTCTTTGGTTTGGAACAAAACCGGGGATCAATAAGGTTTTGAAATACAGGTAAAATGCCGGGCAAATCAGGAAAATCGTCACATAAGGAAACTGCTCAAAAAAGAGGATGTATTTATCCCGTCCAGAACTCCAGTTTAGTGTCTCTAGAGCATTGTACACCAAAACCACCATGACTAAACCAAGAAATACACGGCCTGGATGCTTCCGGTGAAATAAAAGAATACCCATAAAAACAAGCCCCTGGATGGCTCCAAAGAGTATAAGGATATTGATCCAATCAAAATCCAGCTGCATAATCGAAAATTAGTATATCCCCATGGAATTACCAAGCACCCTGTAACGCAACACTCAAGACATACTGCAAAGAAGGATTGGCATCATTTAAAAGCAACCTACTTCTCAAACGCCGGCAACAAATGCTCCCAAATCAGATTGAGTTCTGCCTGCATATTGGGAATATTGGCAGTTGTCACGATAACGGCATTTTTTTCAGGAAGCACCAGGATAAACTGCCCATTGCGACCATCTGCCCGGTAGGAGTTGTGGCGGCTCCGCCATAGCTGGTAGCCATAGCCCTGCAACAAGTCGGAATCTTTGGCCTCCACTTTCAAGTTTTCCTTTTTCACTCCTGCCGGTAGCGAAGAAACCAGCTTTCCGGTGGCTTCCTCAAACCAGGATTCCCGTAGAAGTTGCCTGTCATTCCATTTTCCCTTTTGCAGGTAAAATTGCCCCAATTTTGCCATATCCTCTGTTTTTACCTGAAGGCCCCAACCTCCAAGTTGGATTCCCTGTGGGCTTTCATCCCAAGTCGCTCCTGTTATTCCCAAGGGCCTGAAAAGCCTTGGCTGTAGGTAGTCCAAAACCCGCTCACCAGTTACATTAGTGAGAAGGGCAGATAACATATAGGTGGCTAGGCTATTTTACACGAATTGTTTACCTGGCCTATGTTCAATAGGAAAAGCCAAAAATGCTTCCACCCAATCCAAATCACTGCTATCCCGCAATACATTTGTCGGGTCCACATCGTGGCCTACCGTCATGGTCAACAAATGCCGGATTTCCAATGCCTGAAGATTGGCAGAGATTTTTTCGGGCAATTGATCCGGGAAAAAAGCAATGACTTTATCGGTAATATTTAAAAGCCCCTCTTGCACGGCAAAACCGATGGCGGTGGCTGTAAAAGCCTTGCTCACGGAATACAATGACAGGGGTTTTGTTTGCTGCATTTTCTCCAAACCATTCTTCATGGACCACTTTTCCGTTTCTCAGGATCATCAAGCTATGAAGGTCTTGCTCGTTACTTTTGACGGCTTGAAGGTATTCGGTAATGGCCTCGGGATTGATTTTTTCCTCTTCCGGATCACTTCTGGGCAAAGCTTTGGCTATGGTGCTGAAATTAACAAGTTCAATCCCATTTTTTGCAACAGCTTCCTTTACCTTTTCACTGGTCCAGGTATCGGTAACACCCTGCCTGTCCACAGCCACATCTTCATAGCCGATATGGCTTACCCCTTGCATTTCCAAATTGTCATATGCCGGATGGTCTACAAATTGGTAAGTTTTCCCGGCTTCAAGATTTTCCATCATGCGGATAAAGGAAGCTTCCTTTTCTTCAGAGGTGCCCTTTTGCCCCTCATAGGTGGCTCGGGAAATATTCAAATCCAGCATGACCTCTTTACTGATCAGGAGAAGGTCATATTCCGCTGCCAACCTGGTCACCATTTTGGCCACATCAAGATGAAATCCTGTGGAACCCATATGCCCGGAAAGGTGGTTGATTTGGGGAACATGCTTCAAGGCCAACTCAATCTGGGCCCGAAATTCCAGTTCAACTTCCTCTAGGTTACATTGGTTTTCAGTAACGGCCAGCCCCGGATAGTTTTTGTTAGGCCCAATCATCGGCAAAAAATAGCCATCCGCATCCGTGAGACTGGGGCAATCAGTCAAAGGTTTCCATTTGATACCATCCCATTCACTGGTGATGGACAGGTGAAGTCCCACCTCCACACCCGTATTTTCCCTTAACAATTGTGCCGCCTCAGGAAACCAGGGAGCAACCGCCATCACTTCTATGGATGTTTCGATGCCATTGACGAAGGTTTCGATGCTGGCGAGATTTGATGAACGGGAAGAACCCATGTCGTCACCCCTGACAATCAGCCTTGGACCTGGGAGTACCTGGGCGTGGGAAAGAAAAGATAATAGGGTGAAAAATAGAATTGGAAAGGCTTTTTTGATATGGCTCATGGCTGGTGTATTTGGGAGTAGGAAAAATAACAATTTTTCGTTAAAGGCTCATGCTTTTTACAAATGTTGGATGTAATTGTGCCACCAGCATCTTTAATTCTAGAATAGCGTTTATAAATGCATAAAATAAAAATAGAGAAAATTTCCAAAAACGGAATTAAGCCTTTGATTATCTTCTTCTAAGATTTCCATTCACGTATAGGTGATTTATTAGGTTCTCGCCACCCAAAGAAAGCTCACTTTTTTTAATCAACAAATGTTTCTTTAATTATTCCTTTGCACTTTTTGATTTCAGATCGGGTCACTTTTTCAAATACTTTAATTATCCTTGATTTATCTACAGTTTGAATCTGGTCTATTACAATCATTTACAATCATTCCCTTTTTGCCATGATGATTTACCGGAATTCGTGTGGGATAATTTTTGAGGTTTGTAATCATGGGGGCAAGGATAATGGTATTTAAGTGCTGGTTCATTTCGTTGGGGGAAATAATGACACACAGCCTTGTCTTTTTTATTTCACTTCCGATGGTAGGATCAAGATTGACAAGGACAACAACATATTGGTTCAACTCCATTCTTCCGGATTCTCGCCTTCAAAAACATCCTCAATAAGCAGGCTGTCATCACCATTTTCGGACATTTTCTTAAATTCCTTTTCCCAATTCCTCGGGTCTTGAATACTTCTGCCGGACCCATCTGGGAAATCGCTAAAGCTAATACGAAATGCAAAATCACCAAAATTATCTATTAAACTTTTGATATGTGGCCCAACAGGCATAGTTGACAAATAAAGATCATGAGTTTTGAGCGGATAAATTTCGGATCCATTTACAATAATGTTGGCCCCCTGTAGCTGGTCAAAATCGCCTTCTAGTTTATTGTTTTCTTTGAGGTAAATGATATGGGTGGAAAAATCATAATAATCAATATCGGATAGATCTCAGTTTTGATAAATAACCGTCGGTATAAATGAAGAATAAAATTAGAGACCTGCGAACCGCCAGGAATATGACGCAAGAGGATCTTGCTGAAATTATCGGTGTATCCCGACAAACCATTAATGCGATCGAAAAGGAGAAATTCGACCCGAGCCTGCCCACGGCTTTTAAGATGTCTAAGCTCTTTAAACTCCCAATTGATCAGATGTTTCTGTTTGATGGATAAAAGGTGATTTCAAATGATATGCTCAAAAAAAGCAACGGGATTTCGTTGCCTTTTTTGTACTATTATCCGACTTTTCAGAACGGTACTGCATGATTTCACGCAACGGCCGCAAAGAGAACGCAGAGAACGCAACGAGTTATCAAATGGAATAGCATACAAATGACCCTCGGTACTAATTTGCCTACCGTACAGGAATGGGAGTTTGGATGATTCTTCTTGCGGCGGTTTCCTGCCTTTTTTTGGCCTTGGGAACGATTTTCTTCCAACCCCAACCCTAAAAAGCCTCAGGGCCAATCCGGCAATCCATCAACCAAAGCAAAGAAGTGGGAATCCAAAAAACCTTAGGTGGCAATAAAGGACAGTTGATACAACAGTTTTTGACTGAAACCTTTATAATGGTGAGATTGGCCATAGGGGTTTCTTTTTTACTGACGGAAATGTCCACTACCTACTTTGCGAATTACTTTCCCGAGGGATTGGAAATTGTCTTTTTTATCTTTATTACCTATCTAAAACTCCTACCAAATACAGATCCATTGTTTTTTGAAAGTAAATTAAATCCCTTTTTTGAGCGCCATGGAGTAGTGGATCTCAAACCTTTTTGGATCAGGATTTTCAGTGCAATTATGAGAAGGAAGAACGTTGTGCCTTCATTGGGGATATTTTGTGTTAGCAGGATTGGTTGCGCTGATGATTGCCATGGTGACCGTGAGTTTCCAGTCGATCAAAACGGCACTGATGAATCCTGTGGATAGTTTGAGAAGCGAATAATTATTACGCCGACCTAAAAAAGTCCGGAATAAAAATAGATAAAAAAGGGAAAATATTTCCCTTTTTATGTCAACTCAAAAGAGCCTATAACCAATTCTTAATTTTTTCATGGCATTCCTTATTTTAAGGAGTCACCAATGCCATCTTCACTTTTTAAAAATTCCAAAACAGCCTCGAAATTACTCAGGTCCAGCCTGGAACTGGCCATCCGGCTGGCCACATTACCGCTGATAATCACATATTTAATTTTATTATCCGGTGCTACCCAATCCCGTATATTCGGCATGTTGCCATCCATATTTCTGGTGAAAAAGTAATGTAAACTAAATGTATTTAGACGATAGGCACTACTATAATTAACGGTATAAATTTGGTTCAGGTGCCTGTAAGCATAGGGAAGATTTATCCACTGGGTGGGAGTAAATGAAAGGCCAACCGGTACTTCGATGTATGCCAGGATCAGCCCATTATCGACAATGTCCTCCGTAATGTCCGGGTCTTCAATGTCGGCAACTTTCGCCGGGAAAAAGAAAAGGGTATTGTTAGTATGCTTGGCAGACAAGTTTCCATCGGTATAATGCTGATTGGTGACAGTGATGGTTTTGACAATAACATTGGCATTGCCATCCATTCCTGGGGTGCCGGGATCACCCTTAGATCCTTCGTCTCCTGGAACACCTTGCTCGCCCTGTACTCCTTGCTCACCTTGGGGCCCTTGTTCCCCCTGAGGACCAGGTTCTCCTTGAGGGCCTTCAGGACCTTCAAATAAATCACAACCGTTGATCATAAAAAGTAACAGCAAAAGTGAAAACATTCTTTTGCGGTATATTATTTGGCTAGTCATAAAGGTTAATTAATTTGAAAGGAATGTCGAAAATTTTGTTAAAATGGCCTAAACAGACAATTGACCATTTCAATTTAAGAAATATATGTTATTAATCAAAAAATTAACTCTGGTATTTAGTACTTTTTATAAAATAATTTTTGAATTGACGTAGAAATTAAAGAATGTTATCCACCTGGGTGGATTTTGAAATCTATAGCTTCACTTTGTTATTCTGGTTCAGCAATATTTTTAAAGTAATGGTCTGGCAGTATCTGGTATTAATTGCTTTCTACATACCTCTTGGTTCGAAGGTGCAATCCTTTTACCAAGCAAATTTTAAAATGAAAAAAAATTGGATTTTATTTTAAACTATTCTTAATATTTCAATTATTTTTTAACAAATTCTTTAATATGAAAAATTTTTTTCGCTTTTTTTGTTAGGATTTATCTCAATCCAATGCCTTGCCTTCCAGACCAATGTCAGCAGGGCAACTCTTCCTGATTGGCTGGATCCTTTTCCAACTTCTGAACCAAAAACAGAAGAAAACTGCCCTTATTATTACCTTGATTTTGAAAGACAAGTTCACCTATCAAAACAAACCACCTTTCACCATTACCGGTACCAGGTGCTCACTGCAGAAAGGGGTGCAGGAAATGTCAGATATCTCTATTGAGTTTGATCCCAGTTTTCAAAAATTGGTTATCCATAAAATCGAAATTGAAAGGAATATCAAGTTTATAAATCAACTGGATTTGAATAAAGTCACTACGGCAAGCACCGAATCCACAAAGGAAAGGCACCTCTATGATGGGAGCATGACAGCACTGATTCATTTGGATGGGGTGCAGAAGGGGGACATCATTGCCGTATGATATTCAGGAAAATATTTACGTTAACAGCATAGGGGGCCAGGCCATGATGGAGATCAAAACGATTTATAGAGGGGCTAAAGCGGATAATATTAGTTCGGAATTTGAAAACAATCCCCTTTTGACCATCACTCCTATTCGGATCTTTTATCATTTTTATACGGTAGGGTATCTGAACAAAGCCCTTTGGTCAAATGCCGCCACGATGGACCTGACCGAAGCCGTTGCATTTGAATTGGTTTACAATACCTTATATAGTGCTAATCCTCGTTACTTTTTATCTTCTCTATTTGTTCTTTGGTCAAACCGGTAATTTTCATGATCACCTCAATCGGTAAACCTTCTGAAATAGCATTTTTAGCCACCTCGATTATCCCTTCTTCTTTAGCTGTATCCAATGAATTTTTCAGGTCGCGGTAGTATTTCAAACTATCCTCGTATGACTGGATTTGCGCAGGTGTAAATTTTGCAATTTCCGCAATTTCAAAGAGCTTGTCGAATATTTGTTCTCGAAGCTTGTCCGGTACCCTGTCCAATTTGTTAAGATTGCGTAGCACAAATAACCATTTGTCAAATCTTGTCTCAAGTTCATCGATGGTTTTATTGAACTTTGGCATTTCAAGATAAATAAAGGTGAGCTTATCATAGAACACTTTTTTTGTTTCTATGTCTGACAATTTGATATCGTAACGATATTTATTAGCCTCTTTCTTATCTTCGTCAAATACAAAGTCAAGTATGGCAATGGTATAAACAGCCTTTAGTTCGTAGTTCCAATCCGCTCTTCTCGCCTGTTCCCTTATCGGAAATGTTGAGTAGTAAACTGTCCTGTCTTTGAAGAAGCGCTGTTTAGTTTTTTGAAGTTCTACGATAAACTTTTCCCCTTTTTCGTTTTCGCAGTAAAGATCAAAAATGGCTTTTCTATCCACATCGTTGGTGCCTAATTGTTCACCTTTTAAATAGGTCAGGTCTTTTATTTCCCCTTCTTCCTCTTTTAACAAAACATTCAGAAAATCAAGCAAAAGGTCTTTATTTGGCTCCTCCCCAAAAAGTCTTTTGAAACCATAGTCGGTAAAGGGGTTTATATATTTCTCTTTAAATTCGGTCATTTTAATTTTATTTTTACAAAAATACTATTTTTTAGATAAGTGATTTTCCTTTTGTTTTTCCCTCCAGTTTCCCTGCTCTGAATTTGGCTTACCAGGAAAATCCATCAGCCATATTCACAATAGGGGTAAAATTGGCTGAAATGCTCTGTGCACTTTATTTTCCCTTCAATGGTAAGCCAATCTAATAAGTTTTTT
Source organism: Cyclobacteriaceae bacterium (assembly GCA_040905205.1). Taxonomy (GTDB): domain Bacteria; phylum Bacteroidota; class Bacteroidia; order Cytophagales; family Cyclobacteriaceae; genus Cyclobacterium. Next base: position 8,043 of record JBBDSB010000124.1, on the reverse strand, counting down.
ACGCCTTTGAAAGCATTATATGGGGATATATTTCCGGATTTGTGGGGGACGGAATAACCAAGTGACAGAAGCATGTGCCTCAAATCTGTTCCGGCTTTAAGTTAATGGGCAGCAAACGTTAAATATAGTAGCTGTGCCTGATTTAAAAGCACTTCACTTTCTACTGGCACTAAAGATGAAAAAAAGCAGAAAATTCTAAATATGTTATTTCCAACTTGAACTCTAATTTCATACAGGCCGGATGTGTTTTTCAAATGTTTTAGGTACATTTCGGGAATTCTGTCAATGTACTCTATGATTCGCAACGTCCAAAGGATTTTCTTCTGAACCTTCTCTGTTTGTTTTTTCCAATTATAACGTAAATTTGGGGAACAATCAAAACGGGGAAATGTTTTTTCCACAGCAAATTCAAAACAACCTCGGGCAATACCTGAGCTTTAACCTCAGCATTCCGGTTTTCACCCAAATGGGAAATGCGAACCGGGCAAGACAGGAAAAGATTAATTTACATAACAAAAGGTTGGCCATGGTAGAAACAGAGAACGCCATCATCTCCTCTACCCTTCAATTGATCAATGATTTTAAAACATCAAGAGAACGGTATAAGATTACCCGGGAAGCCTGGGAGAAAAGCAAATTGTCCTATGCCCTACAAGAAGAAAGATACAGGTTGGGGAAAATCAGTTTTGTGGAACTGCTGACGGCAAGAGATATCTTAAACGATTCCAATGCATCCTTTTTACAATCTAAATTGGCCTTGTATTTCAGCCAAATTTTATTAAAACTAATTGATGAAATCTAAACCCATGTATACCTCAATTAAACTTCATCCACTGGTTTTATTCAGTGAAATTGGTGAAAAACGAAACAATGAAGATTATCTCATTCCTAATGAACATAACCAGGAAGGCGAAAAAAAGGTATTTATTTGTTGTGATGGGGTTGGTGGTGCTCCTTCCGGAGAAATCGCCTCCAAAATTGCTTGTCATTCCATGGCCGATTACTTCAACCACTGTACAGATGCCATTTACGACGAATTATTTTTGCAAAATGCTGTTGATTTTGCAAGAGAAAAAATGGCTGCATACGAAAGCGACCATCCCGAAAGTAAGGGAATGAAAACCACCATGACCGCTGTAGGTTTCCATCAGGGAGGAGCTGCCCTTGCCTGGATGGGAGATTCGAGGATCTATCAGGTAAGGGATGGAAATATCCTTTACCAAACCTGGGATCATTCCTATGTCAATACTTTGGTGGAGCAAGGATTATTAACAGCAGAAGAAACACGTACCCATCCACAAAGGAACATCATCACGAAAACCTTGGGAGCATCAAAATCAGACCGAATACCCGAAGTGAAAATGATCAGGGACCTTAAAGCAGATGATTTCTTTTTACTCTGCACTGATGGACTATTAGAGAACATCACCGACAAAAAAATAAAAAAGTGGTTGAGGAAAAAAGAAAATCCGAAAGAAATAAAAGAAATCATGCTTGACCAATGTATTGGCCAAACCCATGATAATTTCTCCATGGTATTGATAAAGATCAAAAGTGTAAATTAATCAGTTTCAGGCTTTAAAAAAAATATTCATTAGAATTTGATCCATAGGATTAACAGTACAGATGATGTGGCAATGAATGCCGCTTTACAGCAGGATTTATTGGATATTAGACTGGAACTTTCCAGGCTGCACTGGAATAATCCTCCTTTTGCATGATGTCTTTCATACTCAATTCTTCATAATAAAATAGCAGAAGGAGCCGCTTGCACTTTTCTCCCATTTGGTCAAACAAGGTATGTATCAGCTTGAAATTTTCCTTTTTAATCAGGCCGGTACTGGCATTGTCTTCCAGCTTGCTGTGGTCTCCATCATATATTTCAGCTCTTTTTGCGGCACTTTTTCGTTTTCGCAATTCTGAAATCCAGAGGTTTTTTGCGATGCCAAACAAAAAATACCTCATCCCGGATGCTGCCCGGAATCTGTCCTCTTGAATCGAAGTTATGGCAATCATCATTGTTTCCAGAAATATATCCTCGGCATCATAGCTGCTTCCGCTATTTTTCAATATGTACCTTTCCAAACTTTCGTAATGACAACTATAGAGATAAGAAATTGATTTGTTTAAGTCCTTATTATGTCGAATGGCTTCAATGCCCTTTTGCTCATTGTAGTCTTTTTCTAACTTCATTATCTTTCATTTATGGGTCGCTTCTGATGGGGTAAATGTAATGGTCAGGGCTAAAATTTAGGAGAATAATTTTTTAGTCGGGACCATTTTTTTTCAAATACAAAAAATTACATTTAAATAACAATTTAAACGAACAAGGAGTGGGTAATTTGTTTAAAAAAATAGCATTAAAATGTAATATTGAGTCGGATTAAAAAATAAATTAAAATTTTATTCAAGGGTAAACCTGTAAATCTTCCCGTCAAAGCCACATACATAAAGCTCATTGTCCTGATCCACACCGAAAGAAGAAATAGAAAAAGGGGCCCTGATCAATTCCTCATTGACAGGATGATCCAAATCGCTGAAATCCAATGTCCATATTCTTCCTGAGGCATAATCACCATATACATACAGCCCTTCCAATTGAGAGATGGCAGCTCCCCGGTATACAAAGCCTCCTGTAACGGAAATATCCCCTTCGCTGCGGTCATATTCCCAAATCGGCATTTCAAGTCCATCCATTTCACAATCTGATTCCGGTTCAAAGCAATGAAAACCTTCCATAATATTCCAGCCGTAATTCCCCCCATTTTCAATGATATCAATTTCCTCATATCTGTTTTGTCCTACATCAGCAGCCCAAAGAATGCCTGATTCAGAATCAAAGCTAAACCTCCAGGGATTTCTAAGGCCATAGGCATAAATTTCCTCCCGATAACCCTCCTCATTATCTGCAAAAGGATTATCTGGCGGAATACCATATACCCTTCCATCGGATGCATTGTCCACATCGATCCTCAAAATCGTACCCAACAAGGTTCTGGGATCCTGCCCATTTTCCTGGGGATCCCCCCCGGATCCCCCATCCCCTACGGCAATATAAAGAAACCCGTCGGGGCCAAAAGAAAGTTGTCCCCCATTGTGGTTGGAATAAGGCTGGTTAAATTCCAGTAAAACCAATTCGCTTCCCTGATTAGCTTTCCCGGGATCTGATGCCGATACCTGAAACCTGGAAATTACCGTGCGATCTGGACTCAAGGCGGTATAGTTGACATAAAAATAACCGTTGTTCTCATAATCCGGGTGAAATGCCAATCCGAGCAAGCCTTCTTCATTACCGGAATCCTCCACCTGGGAGCGGATATCTAAAAAAATACCTTTATCATCGGTTTCACTTTCATTTTGGAAAACCGAAATCAAACCACTTTGCTCTACCACAAATATTCTATCCGAATCTTCACGGGCATGTTGAAAATCCACAGGTCTTTCGAATGACAAATTGGGAAAAGCTTCAATCAATTGAATGTTGCCCGTTTCCTCCGGATCTTCATCCGGATTTTCCTGAAAACAGGCAGTGAGTGCGATTAAACTCAAAAAGAGAAAAGTATAAAGATGAAGTTGGTAAAATCTCATTTTCAAAGGGTCTTAAATAAAACTATTATGAACTTTTAATTCTAAGATGAACTGAGATTCGACCTAATTTTAGGAAAAAACCGCCATTCCGAGGCTTAGAGAGGGTTTTGAGCGGTGAAAGCCGTGGGAATCCCCAGCCAGACGGGACTGCCACACCCTTTCCCAATCAGCAACCCACCAAAAAGGGTTCGCTTGACGATTTAGTCGGTTTTTTTAGACGATCTTACCCAGATCTCAGGTGCTGTTAAAGCAAAGAATATGCCATACCTTAAATTAATGGATTTAAACCCGGAAAGAAAAAAAGTGATCGCCCAGTGTTTCTAGAATTTTTCCCCTTTCCTAAAGAGAGAGGGTCCCGAGGCTGAGGACAAAGAGGACTGCCCCTTTCCAAATATTTAAATTGCACCTAAAAACTGATCAGTCCCTTTTTAGGTGTCTTCACTCTATAAATAAATCTTTGTAATGGGCCAAAAATCTAAATATAAAACACCATTCGAAGAGGTTTGATTTCCGAGTGATTCAATAAAACGATATCGGTGGTCTGAGCCTCGATAGGAGCTCCTTCTGCCAAAAAAAGGAAGAAGGCATATATAAAATATTGTTTCCTCATGTTAATCTTAATCATTAAAGCAAATTACATCATTAAAATAATAGGGCCCAACAATTTTACCTACCTCTTATTTTCCTCATTATTGGGTATGCCCCGCTCCTTTCGTTTGTACGCTAATATATTTTGCCTTTATTTTTTTACCATAAAAAATTTCGGTTTTATTTTCAAAATCCACCACTTCATCAGTTGTATAAAAAGACACGGTTCCGTTTTTACTGCATTTTTCCTCGATTTCCGGATGCCATTTCAGGTAATCCACGAGTTTTTCCGCGACCAGCTCTCCCTGGGACAATACTTTGATAGCTGGCGAAACGTATTGATGAATCACCGGTAGAAAGAGTGGATAATGGGTACAGGCCAATACAATGGTGTCCATTTTCGAGGATTGGGCCAATAAGGCTTTGATGTCCTTTTCAACGATGTAATGCGCCCCTTTGCTGTGTATTTCGTTGTTTTCTACCAAGGGCACCCATAGTGGACAGGCATGCTGAAAAACGGCAATATGAGGAAAAAATTTCTTGATTTCAATCCGGTAGGAGTCAGACAAGACGGTCCCCTGCGTAGCCAGTATCCCTACCGAATTGGTGGTAGTATACCGATTGATGGACTCGGTGGTGGGGCGGATGACGCCCAGGACTTTTTTCCCAGCTGGCAGGTCAAATTGTTGAATATTTCTTAAAGCCTTTGCAGAAGCCGTATTGCAGGCAATGATCACCAGGTTGCAACCCAATTCGAACAGCTTAAAGACACATTCTTTGGTGAATTCATAAACCGTCTGAAAGGAGCGGATGCCATACGGAATACGGGCATTATCGCCCAAATAGATGAAATCGTATCCGGGAAGTTCCTTCTGTATTTCCTTAAAAACGGTCAGTCCGCCGTACCCTGAATCAAATATTCCTATAGGTTCCTGCATAATATTTAAATGATCATTATTAAATTTAGCGTTTGGCTTTAAGCCAGCAGTTGAGAATCTTTAATGTGTTATCTATTTCTGAGAACTGCCTTTTACATTAATATTTTGATCAACAAGGTCTCCAAAAATTTTCAATAAAAATATTCTTGATGCATTGAGGACAGATTTTTTTTTTTTGCTGATGCTGCATTAAAACAATAATTCCTGTTAAATGATACCAATTTTATTTAAAGAGGAATAAATTAGACTAAAAATCTGCTAAGGCAAAACCCTACCTTATTTCTTTACTCCGCATTTACCTCCCTTAATTTCACTATTCACTTTTAATCCGGTTAACTTAAGAAAAAAAACACGATCATCGATCCCTAATCATTAATCTTGACCAATAACGCCCGCAGGATGATCCATGGAGCCAGATTGTTCTGTAATGAATTTGACGTGTTTTCTGCTTCCCCACTCCCTGGTTTATTGATGGAGGCAACTGCAAAGCAGGCTTACTGCCTTGGCAACACAGGAGAAGCTTATGCAGTTTATTTGCCCGAAGGAGGAAGTGTGGTATTGGATCCTGTTGTTTATACGGATAATGTGGAAGTGAGATGGTTGGATGTGGAGAGCGGTAAATTTTCAGGCCCCGAAGAACTGGCCATTCAATGGTCGGGGTATTCGGGCATGCTGAAGACCCAAAAAACAAAAGGAGAACTGTTACTGGCAGCTCCGACTTCAAGTATATTTACCTACCATCATCAATGGATTGCTTTGGTAACCGTAAAAAAATAATAGCCATTTAAAATTTACAATTGAAGGAAAACAGCCATTAAAACTATGTGCTTACATATGATTATATTCCATCTTTTTTTGTGTATTTTTCTCACCTATCCAAAGGATGGCCCTTAGGGTGGATGAAAATGGGGTGGAAATGGGATGCATAACATGGTTGGACATTTTCTTAAAATTCCCCTCCTATTTATCCTAAAAGTGAATTTTACCCAAATACATTGAGCTTATTCAAATATCCTATTTGCCTTAAACATATTTATAGTTGTAATATAGACAAGTAGTTTCTACCTTTTTCCAGTTGAAAAAATTAACCTAATTCCTATTTATCCATATAATCAGCCATTTATATTATGAAGAAAATCATAAAGCAAGTGACTTTTCATTCGCCGTGCCTAAAAAAGGCGGTATTTTTATCTCTAACCCTAATATTATTGTTTTCAGAAGGCTTTTCCCAAAATTACCCCAAGCTAACCGACCAATTCAGGCTGGATCAGTTGCAGCCCATTGAAGGCAAAGTGCAGGTGGTCATTGACACAGATACTTATAATGAAATTGATGATCAATTTGCGGTGGTTTATGCCCTGCTATCACCTGAACAGATGGAAGTAAAAGCCATTTATGCCGCACCATACCTGAATTCCCGGTCTTTAAGCCCGAAAGATGGTATGGAAAAAAGTTTTGGAGAAATTGAGCGGTTGTTGGATAAACTGGCTATGAAGCGAGGTGATTTTGTTTATCGTGGATCAGAAGGGTTTTTAGAAAGCCTCGACAAACCCATTGAAAGCCCGGCTGCCAGAGACCTGGTAAACAAGGCCATGAATTCAGAAGGGCCTTTGTATGTCCTTACTTTGGGAGCCCCTACCAATGTCGCGTCCGCCATATTGATCGAGCCTGAGATCATCCATAAAATTGTGGTGGTTTGGCTGGGAGGCAAAGGACTGAATTGGAAGACGGCAACCGAATTTAACCTGATGCAGGATCCAAAAGCTTCTCAGGTACTTTTTGATTCCGGTGTACCCCTTGTCCAAATACCTACGCAGCCTGTAACTTCCCACCTATTGACCACGGTTGCCGAAATTGAAACTTACCTGCAGGGAAAAGGTGAAATAGGAAACTACCTGGTTGAAATTTTCAAAGATTACAACAAAGGGGACCAGTTTGGATGGTCTAAAGTAATTTGGGATATTTCCGCCATAGCCTATGTCATTAACCCCGGCTGGTTTAGCACGGAAATCCAGAGCAGTCCCCTGCTTAACGATGAGCTGACTTACAGCTTTGACCATACCCGGCACCTTTACCGGGTAGCCACTCACTTAAACAGGGACAGGATATTTGGAGATATGTTCAGGAAAATCCAGCAGCATACCATGGAATGACCTTTTTAAAGACCTGGATCTGTTGGTTTAGCGTCAAAATTGATGTGACAAGACACTGGTTGGGTTTGGTCATTTGGAATATTTATGCCAGCAGAAATTCAGTTTTGAAAATTGTCCTTCCAGAGAGGCAGGCACGGGTACCACCAGCCAAAATATCTAAGAAACCCAGGAAAGTGCATTTTCAATTCTGGAGGGCAACAGGATAAAAATAGGCTAACTAAGGGCAGAATCTGCATCCCAACAGTAAAAAGTCATCAGGTCAGTGGAACGGAACAGCATGTCGTTTTACATCAGGGCCAAGGGAGCACAAAAATGGAGGCCATGATTAGATCAGTAGCCAAGAATCTTGGGAAAAATCAGTCCGATTAAATAAAACCCCGGCCAAATACCCTTTTGTATCTGGTGCATCTGGCCGGGGCAGTATTGATCATTGCGTAAATTACCTGTTCACCCAACCTGGATTTTGCTCCATAGGGGCATCCTTATTCCTGTCTATAACGCTTTGGGGGATGGGCCACAAGTTGTAATCAAATGTCAGGGTTAAAGGGGTAATCTCATGCATGGCATACTTTCTGATTCGATCTACCGCTACAGTGCCTCCCATCCTCAAGAGGGTATTCCACCTACTCTCTTCGCCAAAAAGTTCCCGTGCCCTTTCATCCAAAATAAAATCAATATCCACTTCACCGGCTGTGACCATCACATCACATTGAGCACGGTTCCTGATTTTATTGATATCATTTGCAGCATTTTGATTGTCACCTTTTCGATGATAA